>CAYVPO010000016.1:0-31521 GCA_964453825.1 uncultured Holophagales bacterium | reverse complement strand
CGGCCGACGCCCACGAGGATTCCGAGGAGGAACGCGATCGGGATCGTCAGGACGACGATGTGCGGCGCCGAGAACGCGAGGATTCGGCCGAGGTCCGCGAGCGGATTCGTGCTCTGAAGGAGAAGGGCGCTGAACTGGACGAGCCCCCGGACGAGCATGAAGCCGGTGTAGACCCCGAAGGCGACGAGCGTCGGCGCGAGGATCTCTTTGAGGACGTAGCGGTCGGTCAGCTTCATTCGCGGGTGGGTGCGCTCGGACTCGGCGCGGGGGCGGATCGGGAGGCGCGAATTCTAGCCCGAATCGCCATCCGTAACGTCCGATAAGAAATATTATGGTAAATTTTAGGTTCACTCGACCTGAAATACTTCGGAAGGGGCCTGCTGGAATCGGCAAGTTCGAATGCCGGAAATCTCGCCTGTCCGGCGTCGCTCATGGACCCGGCCTGTCCGGCGTCGCTCATGGACCCGGCCTGCGAGTAAGGGGCTCTCGGCGTTCTCTCTCACTTCGATGTTTGCAGAAAGCGTGGCGACACGGCGATCTCGCCGCACGCGCAGGAAGGAGCGTGGCGGAGAACCCAGGCTTAGTCTTCCGCGTCCGCGAGGTCTTCGGCGTCGCCGGAAGAAGCCTCGGCTTCGCCGGTCTTCTTCTCTCCCGATCTCAGGAATCGCCCGTCGCGCTCGAAGTCCAGCTCCCCGGATCCCAGCTTTCGGATGAGATCCCGAAGGGTTTCGACGATCTCATGCCGTTCGAGAGCATTCCCGCGAAAGACAACGCTCACGGCGTACGGAGCATCCGCGGGTTGAAAGTTGAGCTCGTAGGCCTTTCGGAGCGACCGGAACTTCGGGCTCTCGGTCGAGCTCGCTTTGCGCACATCCCTGACGGAATCTCTCCCGACCCCGTCGCCCGCCTCGAACGCGGCGATCGCTTCGAGCATGGCGGGTTCCGTCGGCAGGCGTCCGACCTCCAGGAGGAAGGACTTCGAACGAATGTCGGCGCGCCGACATTCGTCCTTCACGCGAAGTGGAAGGCGGGCCAGGGAAAGCGTCTCGGTGATCGTGACGCGCGACTTCCCTACGGCCCGGGCGATCTGCTCGTGGGTGTACCCGTGCTTCTCCTGGAGCGTGAGATAACCGTCGGCTTCCTCGAGCGGGCTCAGATCCTTTCGCTGGAGGTTCTCGATGAGGGCGATCTCGAGGACCTCGGCGTCGCTTACGTCGAAGACGATGCAGGGGACCTCGGTGAGCCCGGCCTCGAGAGCAGCCCGGAAGCGCCGTTCGCCCGAGATGATCGTGAACCGCCCGTCGTCCCGAGGGCGAACGAGAATCGGCTCGAGGACTCCCCTTGCTTCGATGGAGGCCTTCAGGTCGGCCAGGTCCCCGAGCATGCTGCGCGGCTGGTCGGGGTTCGCCTCGATCAGATTGAGGGCGATCCTGCGTCCGATGGAAATCTCTTCGCCCTTGAAGAGCTGATCGACGAAGTGCGGGTCGTGCCGCATACGAGACGTCTCGGGGAGGCCACGACGCTTAGACACGGGCGAGGATCTCCTCGGTCAGGCTGTAGTACTCGGATGCGCCCGTCGAACGCGGCGCGAAAGTGAAGATCGACTCCCTGTAGGCCGGAGACTCCTCGAGCCTCACCGACTTCGAGATCGTCGTCTTGAAGATCTTCCCCTGAAAGACCGTGTCGATCTGCTTCTGAATGTCACGCCCCAGGACGGTTCGGCGGTCGTGGAGAGTGATGACGACACCGAGGATCTGGAGGTTGGGGTTCGGACGGCTCTTGATCTTCTCGATCGTCTCGAGGAGGTCGTCGGTGCCTTCGAGAGCGAAGTACGACGACTGGATCGGAATGATGATGTGAGTCGAGGCGACCATCGCGTTGACCGTGATCATCCCGAGCGTCGGAGGCGTGTCGATGATGACGGCGTCGAAGTCCGCGCCGACGTCCGCCATCTTGTCCTTGAGGCGATAGTGACCGTCGATCTCCCCGATCAGCTTCGAGTCCGCCTTGGCGAGCGAAATCTTCGCCGGGGCGATCGAAAGGCCCGGGAGGGCTGTCGGCCGCACGATCGACGAAACGGTGACCTCGGGGTCGACGAGGACCTCGTACATCGATCCGCCGATGGAACGACGATCGAGATACGACATCGTCGAGTTCCCCTGGGGATCGAGATCGACGAGCAGCGTACGGAGATTCTTCTGGGCGAGCGCAGCGGCGACGTTGATCGCGGTCGTCGTCTTGCCGACGCCACCCTTCTGGTTTGTGATCGCGATGATCATGGGGGATGGCGAGGATACGGGCTGAGGCGCCCGTTCTCAAGGCTGGATGTAAGTCGTTTGGATCGAAGCGGCTGGAAGTGACCGCGGGCCGCCGACGTCGGGCTTCCCTGCTCCGCTACATCTTGTACTTGCCGAGCGACTCCGGATCTGCTTCCTCGAACCACTTCCGGAGCCGTTCGTGGCTCTGCAACTCGGCCGAGTCGTCCTGCGCCTGGCTCTTCTCGAGGACTGACTCTTCCACGAAGACCGGCGAGGAGGTTCGCAGAGCGAGGGCGATCGCGTCGGACGGCCGGCTGTCGACGACGACCTCGCGCCCTCCGACCCTCAGGTGGATCTCGGCAAAGAACGTGTTTTCCTGCAGCTTGGTGATGACGACGCGCTCGACGGTGCCGTCGAGCTGGCTGATGGTCTGACGGAGGAGATCGTGCGTCATCGGTCGGGGCGTCCGGACCCCTTCGAGCTGGAGGGCGATCGCGTTCGCCTCGAAGACCCCGACCCAGATCGGCAGGAAGCTCCGGTCCCCGGCGTCGCGCAGGATCACGACCGGCATGTTGGCGATCGGATCGACGATCAGGGCTTTGACGTCCATCTTGACGCTCACGTCGGTTTCCTCCCCTGTCGAATCTGCGGTCGCCGGACCGTCGATTCAAGTCGTCGGCTGCGAGTCCGGCGCGGCTCCCCTCTCGACCCGCAGAGCGCGGCCGAGAAGCGAGTTCGCGAGCCCCTGCTCGATCCTCGCGTGGACGAAGGTGCCGGCCGGAGCTCCCCTGGCGTCGTCGATGTGGACGAGATGGTTGAAGGGAGACCGGCCGGAGACCTTCCTTCCGGTTCGATCGGGCCCTTCCACGAGGACCTCGAGCACCTCGTCGACCATTGCCTCGTTCGCGCGGAGCTGAATGTCCTGCTGGTGGTCGTTCAGCCTGGCGAGGCGGGCCTGGGCGACGGGAGCGGGGACGTCCAGCTCCCACCGTGCGGCCGCAGTCGCGGGTCGGGGCGAGTAGACGAAACAGAAGATGGCGCCAAACCGGACCTCGTCGAGGAGGGTGATCGTCGACTCGAAGTCCTCGTCGGTCTCTCCCGGAAACCCGACGATGATGTCGGTCGAGAGCGCGAGCCCCGGCACCGCCGACCGAAGCCGTCTGGTGAGATCGACGTACTCGGCTCGGGTGTACTGACGCTTCATGCGACGGAGGACGGAGTCGCTCCCCGACTGGAACGGAAGGTGGAGCGACGGGCAGACGGGCTCGCACTCGGCCATGGCCGCGATCAGGTCGTCGCCGAAGTTGCGGGGGTGGGACGTGACGAACCTGAGTCTGCGAAGCCCCGGGATCGCGGAAATCGCCCGAAGCAGCGTCGCGAGACCTGCGCCGGAGTCGGGGTCGGAATAGGCGTTGACCGTCTGCCCGAGGAGCTCGATCTCGACGACGCCTTCGCCGACGAGCCTGCGGCACTCCTCGACGACCTCGGGAAGGCGTCGACTTCTTTCGCGGCCGCGCGTCGTCGGGACGACGCAGAACGTGCAGTGCTTGTTGCAGCCTTCGATGACGGTCATCGAAGCTCGATGCGCCACGGTCCGGGCGACGGCGCCGGGCGTGTAGGCGACCTCGTCGAGGTCGAAGCCGGTCTCGACCGGCCGGTCTCCCTCTCGTTCGACCCTCCGGACGACGGCGGGAAGGAGCTCGATTCTTCCGGTGCCGAGGACGAAGTCGACGGGCGGCGAGCGACGGAGGATCTCCTCCCCTTCCTGCTGGGCGACACAGCCGCAGACCCCGAGGAGCATCCCGGGCCGGGAACGCTTGAGGAGAGCGACGCGGCCGAGGTAGTCGTAGACCTTCTGTTCGGCCTTGTCGCGAACCGAGCAGGTGTTGAGGAGGACGAGGTCGGCGTCTTCGGGAGAACCCGATTCCGTCCACCCTTCGCGAGACATGAGCCCGATGAACCTGCGGCTGTCCAGCTCGTTCATCTGGCAGCCCCAGGTCTCGACGAAGACCTTCCTCATTCGCGCGGTCGTCTCCGCGACGCGGGGGGCCGCCGGGCCTTCGTCTCTCAACGCAGCCATCCGGGTGGTGTGCCGCTCTTTCGAGCCTCTTCTTCCAGGTCGTCGATCGCCTTGCGGGCCTCGGCGGCTTCGACCTCGAGGCTCTTCAGCCTCTCTCGCGCCTGGTCCCAGGCAGGACGTATGACGCGCTCTCGATAGTTTCCGTCGCTCCAGGCGTAGAAGTCGTTCTCGAGCCGACGGACCTCGGCCCGGGCCGCGGTGATCTCCGAATCCGCGGCTGCGGCCCGGGATCGGATCTCCTCGGCTCTGCGTCTCCAATCCGCCTCGGTGCGGCCGCTGGCATCCTGGTACTCCGGGATCTCCGTCGGGGCCGCCGTGGGGCGCGTCCGGGCGACCGGCCTCTTGTCGGCCGAACCCGTGATCGTGATCGCGGAGCTTCCCGCCGCCGGCTCCGACCTGCGGAGGTCCTCGTTCGTGATGACGATCCTTCGCCCGGGCCGCGAGGCGGCGGCCTCGTCTTCTTGCGCCTTTCTTGCGATATCGGCGAGCGAGCCGGACCCGGCGCCCGGTGTCGCCGTCGGCTTCGGCGGGACGCCGAAGCTCCCGCCGCCGAGCTTCTTCTTCTCTTTCGACTTCGCGCCCGGCGTGGGCGTCGGCTGCGGATCGGCCGCCGTCGCGAGGCGGGGAGCCGTCCCGAGAAGGAGGGAGAGGATGGCGAGCGACGCGGGGATGGAGCTTCTCATGGCTGACTCGTCCCTTCTCGCCCGTAACGGTCCTCGAGTCGAACGACGTCGTCGAGCTCGGGGCTGGAGACCTCGACGACGAGGACGTCCTCTCCTTCGGCGAACATCCGATGCTTCGTGCCGGGCGCCACGTGAAAGGTCTCTCCGGGGGCGAGAGCCAGGAGGACCCTCGCTCCATTGGACTCCGTCTCCATGCCCAGAGTTCCCGAGAGGACGTGGATCGTCTCCTCCTTCGCCCGGTGGTACTGGTAGGAGAGGGTCTGCCCGGCGAGGATCGAGATCAGCTTGCCGGCGTAACGGGCGTTGACGGCGAAGATCCGCTCGCTTCCCCAGGGCTTCGGAACGATTCGATCGGTCGTCTTCATGCGTTCACCGCGGCGCGGGTCTCCGGGTCGCCGCTCAGGAGGGCTTCGGCCTCCCGCGCCAGAAGAGCGGCGACGTCGTCGGGTGTCGAGAGGGAAAGCGCGGCGCGTGCCATGCGTGCGGCGTCGGCTGCGGAGGCGCACCTCGCGACGTCCTTCAGGAGAGGGACCGATCGCGGGCCCATGGAGAACTCCCGGATGCCGAGGCCGAGCAGGAGAAGGAACAGGGCCGGGTCTGCGGCCATCTCGCCGCAGACGGCGAGCGGCTTCCCGGCGGCGCGCGCGGCCTCCTCGACCCTCGCGATGAGGCGGAGGATGGCGGGATGCTGCGGCCGGAAGATCTCCGAGACCGCCTCGTTCGCCCGGTCGGCTGCGAGCGTGTACTGGATCAGGTCGTTCGTCCCGAGCGACAGGAAGTCGACCTCGGGCGCGATGAGGTCGGCTGTCATTGCGGCCGACGGGACCTCGATCATCGCCCCGATCGGGACGCTGTCCGGAACGACGATCCCGCGATCGGCGAGCTCCGTGCGGGCCTCCTCGACGAATGCCCGGACCCTCCGGACCTCCTCGACGCCCGCGACCATCGGCACGAGGATTCGAAGGTCACCCTCCGACGCGACGGACAGGAGCGCGCGCAGCTGGGTTCGGAACATTTCCGGGTGGCTGAAGCAGAGGCGAACCCCTCGGAGGCCGAGGACGGGGTTCTCCTCGGCGCCGGAAAGGTGCCGGGCGCCCTTCTTTCCGCCGAGATCGTACGTCCGGATGACGACCGGCCGGGGAGAGAGCTGGGAGACGACCTGCCGGTAGATGGCAGCCTGCGTCGCCTCATCCGGGAACTCGACGCCCGCCGAGGAGAGGTAGAGGAACTCGGAGCGGAACAGGCCGACGCCGTCGGCGCCGTACTCGAAGACGTCGGGGACCTCGCGGGCGAGCTCGATGTTGGCCCGGATGGCCACTTCCACTCCGTCCCTCGTCCGGGCGAACCCCGACAGGCTCTTCTCCTTCAGCGAGATCTCCCGGGTCGCGTCGCGTCCCTGGCGCTCGCGGAAGAGCGAGAGGACGTCCTCCGACGGTTCCCGCCAGAGGACCCCTTCCCGGCCGTCGACGATGACGCGATCGCCCTCTCCTACGGACGCCAGGAGCTTCGGCACCGCGACGACGGCCGGCAGCCCGAAGGACCGGGCGAGGATCGCGGCGTGCGACGTCTTCCCCCCCCGTTCGGTCACGAAGGCGACGACCTTGTCGCGGGGGATCCGAACGGCATCGGAGGGGGTCAGCTCGTCGGCGACCAGGACGCAGGAGTCCCACGGGAGGGTCGCCAGACGGTCGACGGCGCCGCTCCCCTCGCCGAGGGCCCGCTTCAGGATCGTGGCGATGTCGTCGAGGTCGGAGGCCCGCAGGGCGAGGTCCTTGTCGGGGAGGTCCCGGAGCCGTGCGGCCAGGGCGTCGGCGACGACCTCGACGGCCCACTCCGCGTTGACCTTCTCGAGCCGGACCTTCTTCTCGATCGGTCCGAGGAAAGACGGGTCCCGGAGGAAGAGCGCGTGGGCCTGGAAGATCGCGGCGTACTCCTTCCCGAGGCGCGTTTCGACCTGCCCCGCCATCTCGCCGATCTCGCGGATCGCCGATTCGACGGCGAGCCTCAGCCGCTCGAGCTCGGCCGGCACTTCGTCGACGTCGAGGTCCCGGCGGGGGGTGGAGTCGGTCCGCCCGATGCAGACGACGGCTCGACCCACGGCGATGCCGGGAGACACCGGGATCCCGGTGAGAGAGAGGGACCGCTTCATGCCCCCCGATTGTAGCCTCGCGGCCGAGGCTACTCGGATTCGTCGAAACGCCGGTCGACGAGGTCCGTGAGGGCCCTCATCGCCTCGACTTCGTCGTTTCCCTCCGTCCGAACGACGATGGGTGTCCCCTTTCCCGCAGCGAGGAGGAGGAGCCCGAGGATGCTCTTGCCGTCGACGTCCTCGCCGTCCTTCGACAGCGTGATCTTCGACGAGTAGTGCGCCGCCGTGTGGACCAGCTTCGCGGCCGCGCGGGCGTGGAGTCCGAGCCGGTTCTTGAGGACGACGGTCTTCTCGATCACGCGGTTCGCTTCTCCGTCTCCATCAGCTCGCCTGCGGCCACGATCGAGCGGCGCCCCTTCTCGACGAGCGTCCGCGCCATCTCTCCCGGCTCCTTTCCCTCCCGCGCGAGGGCGCGCGCCTTCACGACCATCGGGAGGTTCACGCCCGACACGATCTCGACGCGCCCCTTCTGGAGGAAGGCGAGCGCGAGGTTCGAGGGCGTCCCGCCGAACATGTCGGTCAAGAGGACGACACCGCGTCCGCGGTCGGCGTCGGCGATCGCGCGCTGGAGCCGCTCGCTCGCGTGCTCGGGCGCTTCGTCCCAGGCGAGCGAGAGCGCCCCGAGCGGCTCGCCCGGCTGCGGCTCGAGGACCTGGACCGTCTCGCGGAGGGCGTCCGCCAGGGGGCCGTGGGAGAGGAGGAGGATGCCGACGGAGCTTGCAGCGTCGGCGACGGAGGCTTCGGGGTTCTTCATGGTCCTTCCCGGTTGTCGTCGCGGTGCGAGACGCGGACGGGGTACCCGGCCGCGGCGAGGTCCCGGCCGAGCCGCTCTGCGACGTACACGGAGCGGTGGCGACCTCCCGTACAACCGACGCCGATCGTCAGGTAGGCCCGGTTCTCACGGCGGTAGTTGGGCAGGCAGAAAAGGAGGAAGTCGAGGAGCCGGCCGTAGAACGGGCCCGTGGCGCTCCCCTCCTCGATGAACCGGGCGACGTTCGGCTCGCGCCCCGTCCGGTGCCGGAGCTCGGGCACGAAGTGGGGGTTCGCGAGGAACCTCACGTCGAAGCAGAGGTCGATCGAGGGCGGCACCCCGTGCTTGAACCCGAACGAGAGGATCGAGACGGCGAGGACGCCGGGGTCTCCGGGCGACCGGAAGTGCTCCGCGAGGACCGACCGGAGCTCGTGGACGGTCATCGCCGTCGTGTCGAGGACGAGGTCGGCTTTCCCCTTCACCTCGGCCAGGAGCGCCCTCTCCGACGCCATCGCCTCGGCGAGCGTCCGGGCCAGCGCCAGGGGATGCGGTCGGCGTGTCTCCGAGAAGCGCCGGAAGATGGTCGGCTCGTCCGCCTCGAGGAAGACGACCGTGACGGGAAGGAGCGGTCGGAGGGAGTCGAGGAGCGGCGGGAACGCCTCGGCGAATCCGGGGTTCCTCACGTCGAGGACGACCGCGTTCCGGCCGGGACCGCTCTTCCCCCGGGCCGCTTCCTCGACGAAGCTCCGGAGGAGCGCGAGCGGGAGGTTGTCGATCGTGTTCCAGCCGATGTCCTCGAGGGCGCGCGCCGCGTACGACTTCCCCGAGCCGGAGAGCCCGGTCACGACGAGAAGCCGCTGCTCGTCCCTCGTGCCCGTCATGCGGCCCCCGCGGAGGGAGGACGCCGCCTGCCGCGCCGGCGGTCCCGATCCGTCGCCCCCGTCCGACGGGCGATCTCCTCGTGGACCCGGTCTGCCATCTCGCGCGCGGCGTTGTACCCCCTCCTCTTCAGGAGGTGGTTGCGGGCGGCGATCTCGACGAGCAGCGCGACGTCCCGGCCGGTCGCGACCGGCATCCGGACGAGAGGAACCGGCACGCCGAGAATCGCTTCGGACTCTTCGTCGAGGCCGAGCCGGTCGTACTCGACGCCCTCGACCCAGTGCGAGAGGCGGATGACGAGCTCGACCGTGTGCTTCTCGAGGACCGCGGCGACCCCGAAGAGAAGCGGGACGTTGACGATGCCGAGGCCGCGGAGCTCCATGTGGTGGCGAATGACGCCGGCCGACGAGCCGACGAGCGCGTCGTTGTGGAAGCGCTTGACGACGACGAGGTCGTCGGCGACGAGGCGGTGGCCCCGCTGGACGAGGGCGAGAGCGCACTCGCTCTTGCCGACCCCCGAGTCGCCGAGGAGGAGCGTCCCGAGCCCGCCCACCTCCACGAGGACGCCGTGGAGCGTCACTCGCGGCGCGAGCGATTCCTCGAGGAACGCGGTGAGCCCCTCGATGACGGTGCTCGTCAGGCGCGGAGTCGCGAAGAGCGGGACGTCGCGCTGCTGACAGAAGCGCCGGAGGACGGCGGGCGGACGGATCCCCTTCGTGACGACGACGCACGACATGCCGAGCGAGGTGAACGCGTCGAACCGTTCCTTCACCACCCGCGGGGAGAGCGTCCGGAGGTAGTCGAACTCGCTCTCCCCCAGGATCTGGACCCGCTGCGCCCTCACGTACGGCAGGAACCCCGCGATCGCGAGGCCGGGCTTCTGGACGCGGGGCCATTCGATCGGACGGTCGAGGCCGGCCCGCCCGGAGACGAGCCTGAGCCCGAGCGGCGCCAGGGCGGGCGACTCGAGGTCGGCCGCGCGGACGTGCGGCTTCGTCTCCGGAGGGGTCGGGAGCATCGAGCGCCTAGCGCGGCGTCAGGATGACGACGGTGCCGTCCTTGCGGCGGTAGAGGACGTGGAGCTGCTCGTCGGACGGGTCCCGATAGACGAGGACCTCGCGCTTGCTGCGGTCGAAGGCGTGCAGGGCGTCCTCGTCGAACATCCGGCGCGCCTCGTAGCTCTCGGTCCGGGGGGCCTTCTCGGGAGGCGCGGCGGCCTTCTCGGCCGGGAGCGCGGCCTCCGGGCTCCGGACGCCGGAGGTGGTGCGTTTCTTCTCGTCCTTGACCCGGGCCTTCGTCTTCTTCGCCTGCGCCTCGACCCGCTCGAGCGCGCTTTGCGCGGCCGTCAGCTGGTCGGCGGCGACCGCCTCGGCCGCCCAGGTCCGCTGGCGCGCCGTGATCGTCACCTCGACGAGCACCCCGCGCTTCTCGAGCCGGAGGACGACCTTCGCCTCCGCCTCCCGCGGGAGGACCTTCGAGAGCTTCTCGAGGCGCTTGGCGATCGTGTCCTTCGTCTTCGCGTCGACGGTGAGACGCCGGGCGGTGACTTCGATTTTCATCGTGCCTCCTCGATGGTCATCAGGCGTCGGGCCTCAGTCCGGCGACCCGGCCGGCCCGCGCTCCACTTTCCGGATCGAGCTGGAGGGAATGTGGAGCTCCTCGCGGTACTTCGCCACCGTGCGGCGGGCGATGCGAATTCCTTCGCGCGCGAGGAGCTCGGAGAGGCGCGCGTCGGAGAGCGGCTGCGACGCGTCCTCGGCGTCGACGAGGGCCTTGATCTTCCCCTTGACGGCGAGCGAAGAGACGTCCTCGCCGACGGACGACGTGATCGCCGAGTGGAAGAAGAACTTCATCGGGAGGAGACCCTTCGGGGTCGCCATCCACTTGTTCGAGACGACCCGGGAGACGGTCGACTCGTGCATGCCGATGTCGTCGGCGACGTCGCGGAGGATGAGCGGCTTGAGGTGCGCGACGCCCCACTCGAGGTAGTCGCGCTGCTTCTTCACGATCGACTCGGCGACGCGGACGATCGTCCGCTTGCGCTGGTCGAGGCTCTTCATCAGCCACTGGGCCGCGCGCATCTTCTCGCGGAGGTAGCTCCGCCCCTCGCCGTCGAGCGGTCCGTTGCTCGAGGAGAGGAGGCGCCGATAGAAGGGCGACACGCGGAGCCGGGGCAGGCCGTCGTCGTTGAAGAGGACGACGTACTCGTCGTCGACCTTCACGACCTGGACGTCGGGCTCGACGTAGATCGTCCGCGTCGAGTCGTACCGCCGGCCCGGCTTCGGGTCGAGTCGCCTGAGGACGTCGATCGCCTGCTGCAGCTCCTCGGCCGGCACGTTCATCTGGCGCGCGAGGACCGGGACCGCCTTCGTCGCGAGGTCGTGGAGCCGGTTCGTGACGAGCTCTTCGAGGAGGGGGCTCTCGACCCCTTCCACGCGCGCCTGGATCAGCAGGCACTCGGCGAGGCTTCGGGCGCCGACCCCGGGCGGGTCGAACGACTGGAGGAGCACGAGGGCCTCGGCCGCCTCGGCCTCGCTGCACGGGATCGCCGCGGCGACGTCGTCGAGCGGAAGGCGAAGGTAGCCGTCGGCGTCGAGGTTCCCGATGAGGTACTCGCACGCGGCCCGGACCGCGGGGGTCGCTTCGGAGACCCCGAGCTGCTCGGCGAGGTGGGCGTCGAGCCCGGGGGGAGCCTCCGCCCGATTCTCGAGCGAGTACTCCTCCCCCTCTTCGTCCATCCGCGGCGCGGTGGACGAGCTCCCCTCGAGGTAATCCCCGAAGTAGGCCTCGAGGTCGATCGCCTCGAACGACTCCTGGGTCGGCTCGGCCGGGATCTCGGCTTCCGCCGTCCCGACCGCCGGGGGCGGCGGGGCGACCTCGCCGGCGGCTCCTCCCGCGTCGTCCCAGGCCAGAGCCGCCGCGTCCCCCGCGTCGGTCCCCTCGGCAGGCCGCTCGCGGGGGTCGGAGGCCTCCGCCGCCTCCGCGCTCTCCCGCGCCGCGACGGCCTCGTCCACCTCGGCTCCGGCCGGGGCGTCCGCAGCCTCGTCTTCCTCCAGGACCGGGTTTTCCACGATCTCCTGGTTGACGACGTCGTGCAGCTCGAGCCGGGTCATCTGCAGCAGCTTGATGGCCTGCTGCAGCGTCGGCGTCATGACGAGCCGCTGCGAGAGCTTGAGGGAGAGTTTCTGTTCGAGTCCCACTGTGTGAGCCGGCCGCGCCGGACGGCGCGTTTCCTTCCTCGATTCTAGTCCAGCCGGAAACGGTCTCCGAGGTAGACGCGCCTCACCTCGGGGTCTTCCGAAAGCGTCACGGGGGAGCCGGTCCGGAAGATCCGGCCGGCGTTGATGATGTAGCCGCGGTCGACGATCGCGAGCGTGTCCCGAACGTTGTGGTCGGTGATCAGGATGCCGATCCCGGTCGTGGCGAGCTCGCGGATGACGTGCTGCAGGTCGAGGACGGTGATCGGGTCGATCCCCGCGAACGGCTCGTCGAGGAGGAGGAACCGCGGAGAGAGCGTCAGCGCCCGTGCGATCTCGAGCCGCCGCCGCTCTCCCCCGGAGAGCGTGTCGGCGACCGACGAGGAGAGGTGGGAGAGCTTGAACCGGTCGAGCAGCTCGTGCGCGCGCTCGAGCCTTTCGTTCCGGGAGAGCGGGAGCGTCTCCAGGATCGCGACGAGGTTCTGGAGCGCGGTCATTTTCCGGAAGACGGATGCCTCCTGCGGGAGGTAGCCGACGCCACGGCGCGCCCTTCGGAACATCGGGAAGGAGGTGATCTCCTCTCCGTCGAGGAGGACGTGGCCGTCGTCGGGCTCGACGAGGCCGACGACGATCGAGAACGTCGTCGTCTTCCCGGCGCCGTTCGGCCCGAGGAGGCCGACGACCTCGCCACCGTTCACCTCGACGGAGACTCCGTCGACGACGGTGCGCCCCCGGTAGCTCTTCTTTAGCGTCTCCGCGGCGAGGCGCGGTCGGGTCTCGCTCACGTTCCCTCCGGCCGGAGGACCCCCTGGCTGGGGATGCCCGGTCCCGTTTCCACGTCGACGCGGCCGCTCCCGCGCTGGAAGCGGAGGCGCGCGCCGGTCATTCGATTGCCCTTTCCGTCGAGCGCCGTCGCCGGACGGCCCTCGAGGGCGACGGCGTCGGCGCGCGGGTCCCAGGTCGCCTTCGCGCCTTCACCGCGGCGGCCGTCGGCCCGGTCCTCGACGACGACGCTCCCGCGGGACTCGGCGTGGTCGATCGTCCGTTCGGGGCCGAGGACGACGTCGGTCACGTCGGCCTTCATCGTCCACGTCCCGGAGACGACGTTCGCCGAGCCTTCGATCCGGAGGAGGCGGTCGGCTTCGCGATGCGTCAGGACGCTCCCCGAGGCCGTGATCGTCTCGACGGTCGCTGCCTTCGTCTTCGCGTCGACGCGGCGCCGCCGGAGGACGGCGCGCACGCCTCCCTCCGCTCGCAGCGACCGGTCCCGGTCGTCGAGGAGGATCGACTGGCCGCGAAGGACGTTCTCCTCCTGCCAGGCGGTCACGTTCCCCGTGAGGAGGACCGTCCTTTCCTCCGGGCGAACGCGGAGGAAGTCCGACTCGGAGAAGACGGGCGCGCTCGAATCGCCGCCCAGGATCTCCGAGCCCTCCCGTCCCCGGAACGAGGTCTTCACCCCGCCGGCGCCCTCGATCCTCTGCTCGAGGCGGAACCAGGTGAGGACGTCTGCGGCGACGCGGGTGCTCTCGTCCTCGTAGCGGGCCTTCTCCGCGCCGTTCCCCGCGAAGACGGCCGACTCGTCCTCCGCACGAAGGGTCGCCGACGGGGCCGTCGCCTTCGTCCGCCCCCCTTCGCTCAGCACGACGCCCCCTTCGAGGACGGCCGTCTCGAGCGTCCTGCCGTCGGACCCGAACGCGAGCTGGCCCCGGCCCGCCTCGAGAAGACGAGACGCAGGGAGCCGCGAGGAGCCCGGCACGGTCGGTGGAGCGGATTCCTCGAGCCGGAACGCGCCTGGCACCTCGACGCGGTCGAGCCTTCCGTCGGCGAGCCGCGCCTCGAAACTCTCCGCGACCGCCCGCCGGGCGCCGTTCCCTTCGGCGGGCGGGAGGTCGATCCGGGCCGGGGTGCCCGAGAGGCCCAGCCGGGACGGCTCGGCCTCGGCGTTCCGCTCCAGCTCGAGGTTCTCGCCGGACGCCCGGATCGGGGAATCGAGCTCCCCGCCGGCACCACGCACCAGGAGCGCCTCGACGCCGCCACGGGCCGTCACGCGGTCTCCGTCCCCCACCGGACGGCGCTCCACCTCGCGTCCCCGAAGGACGAGCTCGTCCGTCTTCAGGACCACGTCCCCCCGCGCGGCGAGACCTCCTCCCCGCTCGAGGTCGACCGCGTCCGCCGTCAACGAGATTCTGCGGCCCCTGTCGTCCTCTCCGCCGACCCGTACGTCGTCGCGGAAGCGAACGACGCCCGCCCCCGACTCCACCGCGCCGCCGAGGGCTCGAGCGACGAGGGCACCGCGAATCGCTGAAACCGCCCCGTCGGACACGAGGAGCCGCGTCGATGGGTCGTATCGGAACGAGCTCCCGGCCAGGTGGATCCCCGCCCCCTCGACGCGGACGCCTTCGAAGACGCGAAACGCCTTCGTCGAAGGGACGAACTCCGCGCGGGGCGCCTCGAGGACGGCCGTGCGGCCCGACTCGGCGTCCCGCGTTCGAAAGGTGACGTCCTTGAGCCGGAACGTCCGGTCCGCCCCGTCGGCGAAGGCGATCGCCTCGGCGGCCCGGAGGCGGTAGACCTCGGCATCGCCCTCCGTCTCCGAGTAGTCGAACTCCTCGAACCTCACTCGGTCGCGGATTCCCTCCGACTCGGCGAGCAGCGTCTCGGCGACCTCGGCCGGCGCGGAGTCCGTGCGGGCCCCGGCCGGCCGCCACGAGAGGACGATCGCGAGGGGGAAGCCCGCGAACGTCAGCAGCCCGAGCGCCTGGCGGAGGCGGCGACGCGCGACCGACTTCACGCCGCCTCCGCCGGGACCGCGTCGAGGACGGTGAGCGCCGGTCGGCCGAGGAAGGCGTCGTGAGCGACGTTCGCGAGGACGTCCCACCTCCCGGCTCTCCCGGCGGCGGGGATCCTTCCGAGTGTCCAGCCAACCGCATCCAGTCGGACTCCCTCGTCCTCCAGGACGAGCCGAAGGCCGTGGTCCCCGACGGGGCGGCCGCGTCCGTTCCAGGAGAGGGAGCGCAGGAGGAAGAGCGGCCTCGGGTTCCCCATCCCATGGGGCTCGAGGCGCCCGAGGCCCTCGACGAGCTCCGGCGTCACTTCCGAGGCCCGGAGCGGAGCGTCGGCTTCGAGGACGACGGACCACTCCTCCTCGTCGCGGCTCTCTGCGAAAGCGGTCCGAGCGTCGTCCCGGAACGCCTCGAACGAGCGCTCGGCGACGGAGAGTCCGATCGCCGCGTGGTGCCCTCCGAACTCCGCCTCGTGCCGGCGGGCGACGGGCGCGATCCTCTCGTGGAGCGGGGTTCGCCCCCAGGTCCGACCGCTGCCGCCGACCCGACCCTCCTCCCGAGAGAGGAGCAGAACGGGGCGGAAGACGGTCTGGGCGATCTTCGAGGCGGCGATGCCGAGGACGCCGCGGTGCCACCCCTCTTCCGGGGTGCCGGCTTCCACGACGAGGGCGTCGCGGACGGGATCGAACGTCTTTTCGATCCTCTCGAGGGCAACGGCCACGACCCTCTCCTGCATCCGCCGCCGCTCGGTGTTCGCCGCCTCGATCTCGTCGGCCAGCTCCTCCGCGCGGGCGGCGTCGGACGTCGTCAGGAGCTCGAGCGCGCGGAACGCATGGTCGATCCGGCCGGACGCATTCAGGCGCGGGGCGATCCGGAACGCCACGTCGTGGACGGACGGACTCTTGCCGGCCCGGACCGAGGATCGCGACAGGAGAGCGGCCAGCCCCGGGGAGCGCGGCTCGGCGAGACCCGCGAGCCCCCACGAGACGAGGACCCGGTTCTCGCCCGTGAGGGGAACCATGTCGGCGACCGTCGAGAGCGCCGCGACTTTCGCGAGCGAGGCCATCCAGGAGCGGACCGCCTTCCGGTCGAGACCGACGCGGGCGCCGTCCGCCGCGAGGAGAGCCTCGGAGAGCTTCCAGGCGATCCCGGCGCCGGCCAGCTCCTTGAACGGATAGGAGCAGCCCGGAATGCGCGGGTTCAGGAGGACGGCTCCCTTCGGCAGCTCTTCCGGCGGCAGGTGATGGTCCGTGACGATGACGAACGCGCCGCGCTCCACCGCCTCCCGGATCGGCTCCACGGCCGTGATGCCGCAGTCGACCGTGACGATCCCTTCCGGAGCGTGCTCGTCGAGGACCCGGCGAAGCGACTCGGAGCGGAGGCCGTAGCCGTCCCGGAGCCGGTGAGGGAGAAACGGGATCGCGTCGGCCCCGAGCCTCCTGAGCGTCGTCGTCAGGATCGCGAGCGCCCCGATCCCGTCGCAGTCGTAGTCGCCGAAGACGACGACCCGCGCGCCCCGCCGGCAGGCGTCGACGAGGCGGGCGACGGCCGCCTCCATCCCACCCATGCCGACGGGATCGTGGAGCGACGCCGGGTCCGGCTCGAGCCACGCCCGCGCGTCGTCGGGAGAGTCGAATCCCCGCGCGGAGAGGACCCGTGCGAGAGGCGCCGCGACCCCGAGCTCCCGCACGAAGAGGGCGGCCGCGCCCGCGTCGTGAGGCCGGAGTCTGCGTGTGACGCGTGGCGGCGGAAAGGCCGAGGTCACCGGGACGCCGCGGACCCCTCCCAGGCCCCCATCCGGCGGAACTTCGCGTAGCGGGCCTCGAGGAGGGCATCGACCGGGATCGACGCGAGGCGGTCGAGGTGGCGAACGAGCGACTGCCCCACCGCGTCGATCGTCGCCACCGGGTCGGAGTGAGCGCCGCCCGGGGGCTCCGGGATCACCTCGTCCGCGATCCCGAGGGCCTTGCAGTCGGCGGCCGTCATCCTCATCGCCTCCGCGGCCTCGCGCGCCTTCGCCTGGTCCTTCCAGAGGATCGCGGCGCACCCCTCCGGCGAAATGACGGAGTAGACCGAGTGCTCGAGCATCAGGATCGCGTCCGTCACGCCGATTCCGAGGGCGCCGCCCGATCCGCCTTCCCCCGTCACGGTCGCGACCAGCGGCACCTTCAGGCGAGCCATCTCGAGGAGGTTCACGGCGATCGCCTCCGAAACGCCCCTCTCCTCGCTCTCGACCCCAGGATAGGCGCCCGGCGTGTCGATGAAGGTCAGGACGGGCCGTCGGAACTTTTCGGCGAGCTTCATCACCCGGAGCGCCTTGCGGTACCCCTCGGGACGGGGCATCCCGAAATTCCGGCGGACCTTTTCCTTCGTGTCGCGTCCCTTCTGGTGGCCGACGACGGCGACGGTCCGGCCACCGAGGGTCCCGAACCCGGCCACGATCGCGGGGTCGTCGGCGAAGGCCCGATCGCCGCGGAGCTCGACGAAGTCGCGAAGGAGGACCCGGACGTAGTCGAGCGTGAAGGGGCGGGCCGGATGGCGTGCGACGAGCGTCTTCTGCCACGGAGTGAGATTTGCGTAGATCTCCCCCGAGAGCTTCACGAGCCTGTCGGAGATCTTGCGGATCGCCTTGTCCCGGGCCGGGCTCCCGGGACTCTCCCGGAGACCGTCGATACGCGCTCGGAGCCGCTCCAGCGGCTCCTCGAACCGGTGATCGGAGCTCACCCCCGGAATGTACCAGACCGCGACGGCCGAACCGTCAGAGCAGGCTCTGGGGGTCCCGGTCGAGCCTGGGCGGCTCCGGCAGTGTCCGAAGGACCTCGCCGGCCGCCGCGAGCGCCTCCCGGGAATCGGACCGCACGAGGATCTGGACCCTGTAGAGCCCCTTCAGCCGTTCCAGCGGCGCCGGCGCCGGGCCGAGCAGCCTGAGCTTCGGCAGCCCCGCGATCGCGGCCCGCCCGGCACGCGCCGCGGCCTCGGCCTCGGGGAGCTCCTTCGCGGTCCAGAGCGCGAGGAGGAGGTGGGAGAAAGGCGGGTAGCCGAACGCCCGGCGGAACCGGAGCTCCCCCTCCGCGAAAGCGGCGTGGTCCTGGGCGACGGCGGCTGCGATCGCTTCATGCTCCGGCCGGGCCGTCTGGACGGCCACGATTCCGGGCCGCTCGCCCCGGCCGACCCGGCCGGCCGCCTGGGTCACGAGCTGGAACGTCCGCTCCGCGGAGCGAAAGTCGGGGAACGAGAGGAGCGCGTCGGCGTCGAGGACGGCGAGGACCGTGGCGTTCGGAAAATCGTGCCCCTTCGCCACCATCTGCGTCCCGAGGAGCGCCTGTGCGACGCCCGACTCGAAGTCGGCGAGGACGCGGACCGCGCCGCCGCGGCGGGCGGCGGCGTCCCGGTCGAGGACGGCGTACGGGACCTCCGGGAAGAGCTCTTCGAACCGCTCGGCCAGACGCTCGGTGCCGAAGCCGACCGGCATCAGGACGTCGGAGCCGCAGGACGGACACGCGCGCGGCCTGGGGACGAAGTCGCCGCAATAGTGGCAGAGGAGGCGCTCCCCCCGCCGGTGATAAGTCCGGGCGACCGAGCACGAGACGCAGCGGAAGTCGTGTCCGCAGGAACGGCAGAGGAGGGCAGGTGAGAAGCCGCGGCGGTTCAGGAGGACGATCGCCTGCTCGCCGCGCTCGAACGCCCCGCGCAGGAGCTCCACCGTCCGTGCGGCAAAGAGGACGCGCCCGTGGTCTCCGGGGCGGGCGGCCTCACCGCGGAGGTCGACGACCTCCACCCGAGCCCGCTCGCGGGAGCCGGGGCGCGCCGGCAGGACGAGGCGCGGCAGGCGTCCGTCGCGGGCGGCCTGCTCGTCTTCCATCGAGGGCGTCGCCGTTCCCAGCAGGAGGACAGCCCCCTCGCCGTGCGCCCGCACGCGAGCCACCGTCCGAGAATCGTACCGGGGCGCTTCGGCCTGCTTGTAGGAGCCGTCGTGCGCCTCGTCGACGACGATCAGCCCGAGCCGCGGGAGCGGGGCGAAGACGGCGGATCGCGGGCCGACGACAGCGTCGATCTCGCCGCGCCGCGCCCGCTCCCAGGCGGCGGAGCGCTCCCCGTCCGAAAGGCCGCTGTGGAGGAGGGCGACGCGCGAGCCGAACCGGGCGACGACCCGTCGAATGAGCCCGGGCGCGAGGGCGATCTCGGGCACCAGGAGAATCCCCTGCCGGCCCAGCGCGATCGCCCTTTCGAGCGCGGCGAGGTAGACCTCCGTCTTACCGCTCCCGGTGACGCCGTCGAGGAGAAATCGCGCTTCTCCGCCGCGCTCGAGCGCGGCGGCCAGCGTCTCGATCGCCCCACGCTGGGCGGCCGTCGGTTCGATGGGCGCGACGGCGCGCGGCGGCAGAGCGTGCGCGGCCGCGTCCGCGGGACGCTCCTCCTCGACGACCGTAACGAGCGACTGTCTCGCCAGGGCGGCCAGCATTCCGGCCGAGATTCCCGCCGCCCGGAGCTCCGCCGCCGAGGCCGGTCTCCCGAGCGCGGCGAGCGTGGCGAGGGCCTTCCTCTGCCCGGGACGCCGGGCGAGGCGGACGTCGTCGGCGCTCCCGCGCGCCGCGAAGCTCTTCGCGGTCGGAGGGCGTGCGGCCCGGAGCTCCTCCGAGGGAATCCGGACGAGCCCGGCGTCGAGAAGCGCGCGAAGGGCCTTCCCGAGGCCGCGGGAGCCGACGCGCTCGCCGAGCTCGAGCGCCGTCGCGCGTCCCGACGCGAGGACCTCGGAGAGGACGGCCCCCGCGAGCCCCTCCGGCGCGCGCGCGCCCACGGCGCGGCTCGTCGGCACGTAGGCTGCGGTCCCGGCCGACAGCAGCCGGGCCGGGACGGCCGCCCGCAGGACCTCGCCGGGCGCAGCGAAGTAGTAGTCGGCGGCTCGCGTCAGGAGGCCGACGAACGTCTCGGGGAGGAACGGCTCGTCGTCGAGGACCGTGAGGACCTCTCGAAGGACCATTCCGTCGGGCGGAGGAGCGGGCTCCCCCGGGACGACGACCCCGGCGAGAAGCCGCTGCCCGAAAGGCACGGCGACGCGCGCGCCCGCCGGAGGGACCGGCAGCTCGGACGGGAGCAGGTAGGTGGCGAGGGCCGGGAACCCCGTCGGAAGCAGAACCGCGATTCGCCGGGCGACGTCTTCGGACGTCACGGCTTCAGGCCGTCGTTCCCGTCCGGAGCTCCGGCTCGACCCACGGGGATTCGTCCCCGTCTCCGGGCTCCCCGTCGACGTCGACGAAGCGACCGGCGATCGGCTCCCAGCGCCACCTTCGGGAGACGTCCTGCTCGACGTCCTCCGAGACGACGAGCACCGACCGGTCGATGCTCAGGTCCCCTCCGGCGAGTAGGAGGCCGCGGTCGACCCAGACGGCGGGCCGGAAACTGCCTCCCTCTGCGCCGAAGAACGCGGCGACGTCGAACAGCGGCTCGGGCCCCTCCCGCCGGACGAAGGCCTGCGCGAAGTCGAGTCGGCCATCGAGGTCGAAGTCGCCTCGAACGAAATACGGCCGGTAGTCGCCGTAGAGGTCGCGCAGCTCCTGGCGCGCCTCCGACTCGACGGCGTCGTCGTCTTCGGCGACCCGGAGGCCGCCCGTGGAGGCCGCCGCTACGGCCTCCTCCTCGGCCTCCGTCCGCCCGGTCGGCGACGGACCGCGGCGACCCCGCTCGACCTCGGCCGGGAGGCGGTCGCCGCCCCGCCCTCGGGCCGACAGGACGAGCGTTGCGCCGAAGGCGGCGAAGGCCGTCAGGAAGGCGACGCCGAGGATCCGCCGACCGTTCACGGCTCGGGTTCCTTTCGCCCGGGAACCGGAAGGCCCAGCTTTCGGAGGACCTGCTGGAGGTCCTCCCACGCTTCTTTCTTCCGCTCGGGCTGACGGAGAAGGAAGGAAGGGTGGAAGGTCGGCATCACGGCGATCCCCCGTCTCGTCCCCCACCGGCCACGGAGCCGCGTGATCGGCTCTTCCGTTTCGAGGAGGAACTGGGCCGCGAACTTTCCGAGGGCGACGAGGACGACGGGCTTCACGACCTCGATCTGGGTCTCGAGGTAGGGGCGGCAGGCGGCGATCTCCGCGGGCTCCGGGTTTCGGTTGCCCGGAGGCCGGCACTTGAGGACGTTCGCGATGTAGACGTCGGCCCGGTCCAGGCCCATCGCTCCGATCATCTTCGTCAGGAGCTGGCCGGCGCGACCGACGAACGGAGTCCCCGTCGCGTCCTCGTCGGCCCCGGGGGCCTCTCCGACGAACATGATCCGGCTGCTCCCGTTCCCGTCCGCGAAGACCGTCTGCGTCCGGGTCCGGCAAAGACCGCAGAGCTCGCACGCGGCGACGGTCTCCCGGAGCGCGTCGAGGTCGGGAAGGGGCGGAACGGACGGACTCTCCGTGGATGCGGTCCGCGAGGACGGCACGGCGCCCTTCGCTTCCGGCGCGGCGCTCCGCCGCGTGGAAATCGGCGCCACGACCGGGGGAGGAGCCGCGAGGTGGAGCTCGCGCACGCCGAGGTCCCGGAAGTAGCCGAGCGCGGCGCTCAGCGCGTCGGTTCGGCGGGGGCGGCGGGCGGGCATCGTTCGTCGAGGAGCGCCGCGAGGCGCTCGAGGATCGTGGCGGAAACGACCGCTTTCGCGGCGCGGGGGACGGCAACCGGCTCGGACGCGCCGACGGCGAGAAGGAGGACCTCGTTCTCCTCGCTGTCGAATCCGACTCCCGGTCGCGAGACGTCGTTCGCGACGAGGAGGTCGGCACCCTTGTCCAGGAGCTTCCGGCGCGCGTTCCCGGCGAGGTCGTCCGTCTCGGCGGCGAACGCGACGACGACCTGCCGAGGCGTCCTCACCGCGCGGACCGCCGCGAGGATGTCGGGCGCGAGGGCGAGGCGGATCTCGGGGATTCCGCCCGCCCGTTTGATCTTCTTCGGCGTGAAGGCCTCCGCCTGGAAGTCCGCGGGAGCCGCGGCCATGACGAGGGCGTCGGAGGACGGAAGCTCGGCGAGGACCGCCTCGAGCATCTCGGCCGTCCGGTCGACTCTCACGAGCTTCACGTTCGGAGGCGGGTCGATGGCGACCGGGCCGCTCACGAGGACGACTTCGGCCCCGCGCTTCTCGGCCTCGCGCGCGAGGGCGTAGCCCATCCGTCCGGAGCTGCGGTTCGTCAGGAAGCGCACCGGGTCGATCGGCTCGCGCGTCGGACCCGCCGTCACGACGATCCGGCGGCCCTGGAGGCTCCGAGAGACCCGCGCCGCTCCGACGACCGCCTCGACGATCCGCGAGGGCGGCGCCATCCTCCCGGGGCCGACGTCGCCGCAGGCGAGGTCTCCGGAATCGGGGTCCACGACGACGGCGCCGCGGGCGCGCAGTATCCGGAGGTTCTCCTGCGTCGCCGGGTGGGCCCACATCCACGTGTTCATCGCGGGCGCGACGACGATCGCCCGGCGGTGCGCGAGGGCGTACGTCGACAGCGCCTCGTCGCCGATTCCCCGGGCCATCTTCGCGAGGACGTCCGCAGTCGCCGGCGCGACGGCCAGGACCTCTCCCCACCGCGCCAGCTCGACGTGGTCGACGGCGCCGGAGGCGGGGTCCCAGAGGTCGGCCACGACCGGCGCTTTCGACAGGACCGAGAGCGTCAGCGGCGTTATGAAACGCTGGGCGGCCGGCGTCATGAGGACCCGCACGGCGGCGCCCCTCTCGACGAGCAGCCGGACGATCTCGGCCGCCTTGTAGGCCGCGATGCCGCCGCTGACGCCGAGAAGGACGCGCGGGGCCGGGAGGCCGCCTCCGCTCACGCCGACCGTCAGGGCGTGATCAGCGGAAGCGGGTCGATCGGCTCGATCGCACCCGGGTCGACCTCGCCCTCGACCACGCCTTCGACGGGGCGCTGGCCGAGCTGCCACTTCACGTGGCCGCCGGCCACCTCGTCGAGGGCGATCCGCGAGTACTTCGTATGCTTCGTCTCGACCTTCGGCCGGGCGCCCAGCATCAGCTGCTCGGCACGGCGGGAGGCGATGTGGACGAGCCGGAACTTCGACTCGATCTGCGGGGACTCGGGGGTCTCGTCGGGGGTCTCGGTCATCGGGCTGGCTCCGGTCGCTTCGTTCGGTGTCGTCACTTTCACCCTCGATTCGGCCCCGTCACGCGGGGAACGTCCTCAGGATGGCCTCGAGCCGCTCCTGCCGCCGGCGGCGGCTCGAACGGCGCGCCACGACGATCGACCGCAATTCGTCTACGGCCGCGTCGAGGACGTCGTTGATTATCGCATAGTCGTACTCGCCGAACTCGGCGAGCTCCCGCGCGGCTGCCCCGAGCCGGCGCGCGATCGACTCCGGGGTGTTGTGGCCCCGGGCGGTCAGGCGCTCCTCGAGCACCTGGCGCGACGGCGGGAAGACGAAGACCTTCACGACCTCGGGCATGCGGGACCGGACCTGCCGGGCCCCCTGGACGTCGATGTCGAGGACGACGTCGATCCCGGCGGCGAGGCGGGGTTCGACCTCGCCACGGGAGGTGCCGTAGTGATGCCCGTCGTAGACCGCGTGCTCGAGGAAGCCGTCCCGGGAGGCGAGCGACTCGAACTCCTCCGGCGAGACGAAGTAATACTCCCGGCCGTGGACTTCCCCGGGCCGTGCCGGGCGGGTCGTGTGGGAAATGGAGAAGTGGATCGTCCCGACGAAGGCCGGGTCGGCGAGGATCCTGCGGATCAGCGTCGTCTTTCCGGCGCCGGACGGGGACGAGACGATGAAGAGGTCTCCTGCAGGTCTCATCCCCAGAGTATGCGAGGTACGCGACCGCCAGTCAGCAGGAACGCGTTCGGGGGGTCCGAGGGGCGGCGAACAGCGCCCCCCCGGCAGCGTCACTCCACGTTCTGGATCTGTTCCTTGAGCGCCTCGACGTCGGACTTGAGGTCGAGGAGGACGCGCGTGAGCGGCAGCTCGCGGGCCTTCTGGCTGGCCGTGTTCGCCTCCCGGTGGAGCTCCTGCGAGAGGACGTCCAGGCGCTTCCCGGAGGCGTGCTCCCCCTTCATCAGCCTTCGCGCCTCGACGAGGTGCGCCCGAAAGCGGTCGACCTCCTCCGTGATGTCGGCCCGGTCCGCGAGGAGCGCGATCTCCTGGGCGAGCCGGCCCTCGTCGAGCGGGACGGAGTCGGCGAGCTTCGCGACGCGCTCGCGGAGCTGCGCGAGAAGCCGCTCGGCGAGCCCTTCTCGCGCCTCGGAGACTTTCCCGATTCCCGCCTCGAGCCGGTCGAGGATCGAGGCGAGGGCCGTCGCGACAGCCTCGCCCTCCCGCCGACGCGAAGCGTCGAAATCGGCGAGCGCGGCCGCCGCCGTCTCGAGGACGGCCGCGCCGAGCGCCTCGCCGGCCTCGTCCTCGCCGACGCGGACGACTCCCGGGAGCGAGAGGAGGTCGCGGGCCGTCAGCTCTCTCGGGAGGCCCCTCTCCTTCGAGAGGGCGTCCCATGCCTCCGCGTACCGCGCTGCGGCCGCCCCGTCGATCGAGACGGCGCCCCCGGTCGACCGCGTCACGCGGACCGAGAGGTCGACGTGCCCTCGGGCCACGGTCGCGCCAACGAGCTTGCGCAGGGGGGCCTCGAGCGCGCCGAGGTCGTCCCTCATCTTGAGCGAGAGGTCGAGGAAGCGGTGGTTCACGCCCCGGAGCGTGATCGAGATCTGCGTCCCGTCGGGGAGCGCTGTTTGGGCGCGGCCGTAGCCGGTCATCGACTTCACGGTGTCTTCTCCTCCTCGAAGGCGGCGAGGTCGTGCAGCCTCCTGTAGACGCCGCCGAGCGCGAGGAGCTCGGCGTGCCGGCCCCTCTCGACGAGGCGGCCGCGATCCAGGACGACGATCTGGTCGGCTCGCCTCACCGTCGAGAGGCGATGGGCGATGACGAGCGTCGTCCGCCCCGCCATGAGCCGCTCGAGCGCGGCCTGAACGGCTCGCTCGCTCTCCGTGTCGAGCGCGGAGGTCGCCTCGTCGAGGATCAGGATGGGCGGGTCCTTCAGGAGCGCCCGCGCGATCGCGAGGCGCTGCCGCTGTCCTCCGGAGAGCCTCCCTCCCGCCTCCCCGACCGGCGTGTCGAGCCCCTTCGGGAGCGCGTCGACGAAGTCGGCGGCGTTCGCGGCGGCGAGGGCGGCGCGGACGCGGCTCTCCGGCACGTCCGAGAGGCCGTAGGCGACGTTCCGCCGGACGGTGTCGTCGAAGAGGACGACCTCCTGCGTGACGAGGGCCATCGCCCCGCGGAGAGAGGCGAGAGTCACGTCCCGTACGTCGACGCCGTCGATCGTGATCCGCCCCGTGGTCACGTCCATGAAGCGCGGGAGGAGGTTCGCGAGCGTCGTCTTCCCCGCTCCCGAGGGGCCGACGAGAGCCGTCACCGAGCCGCGCGGGACGACGAGGTCGACCCCCGAGAGGACGTCGGGCCCGGCCGGGTAGGCGAAGGAGACCCCCTCGAAGCGGACCTCCTTCTCGAACGGGCGGAGCGGCGCGGCGTCCGGGCGGTCGACGACGAGGACGGGGGCGTCGAGGACCTCGAAGAGGCGCCGCGCGGAGGCGAGCGCCTGCTGGAGCGCGAGGTTGATCCGCGTCGCCCGCTTGAACGGCTGATACATCATCACCAGGCCGACGCCGAACGAGATGAACGCGCCGAGCGTCATCGTTCCCGCCTCGATCCGCTTCCCGGCGTAGCCGAGGAGGACGA
Source organism: uncultured Holophagales bacterium (assembly GCA_964453825.1). GTDB lineage: Bacteria > Acidobacteriota > Thermoanaerobaculia > UBA5066 > UBA5066 > UBA5066. Next base: position 6,052 of record CAYVPO010000016.1, on the reverse strand, counting down.
GGAACGCGAGGACCGACGCGGTCTCGACGAGGGGCGACGACAGCGCCATCACGCCCGCGCCCTTCCGGAGGAGGCGGAACGTCCGCTCGTTCACCTCGCCGAAGCGGTCGGCCTCGTACTTCTCCGCCCCGTACGCCTGAACGACGCGGTGGCCGCGAAGCGTCTCGGAGAGGACGCCGGTCAGGTCGCCCATCCGCTCGCGCCCCGCCTTCGAGATCCGTCGCAGACGGTTCGCGATCAGGACGACCGGGACGACGATGGCCGGCGCGACGACGAGGGCGACGAGCGTCAGCTGGGGAGAGCGCGACACGACGAGGACCGAGAGGCCGAGGAGCGTCGCGATCGACTGGACGAGGTCGGCGAGGTCAGTCCCGAACAGGCTCTGGATACGGTCGACGTCCCCGGTCACGCGCGAGATGAGGTCCCCCGAGGGGTTCTTCGCGTGGAACGCCCCCGACTGCCCGAGGAGCCGCTCGTAGACGAGGCGGCGAACGTCCCTCACGAAAGCGAGCCCGACCGCGTTGAACCGGTACTCGGCAGCGAACGCGCAGAGGTTCTTCAGGACGAACGCGACGAGGAGAATGACCGGCAGGACGACGCCCCGGTTCTTCTCGGTCACGCCGACTGCGGACTGGAGGTCGAGCAGACGATCGTCGAGCCACTGGATCACGGGCGTCTTGCGCGCGGTCTCGGCCGCGCCGAGCGCCTTGCCGAGGCCGCGCGCCGCCGGGTCGGCGGCCAGCTCCTGCTTCACGGCCGCGTTCTGCCCCGGCGTCAGGACCTGGTCGAAGAGCGGTCCGAAGAGGTAGGCGACGAGCGTCGTGAAGACCGCCACGCCGACCATCGCGAGGACGGCGACGAGCGCCGCCCTCGCGTGCGGGCGAAAGAGGCACGCGAGGCGGAGGAAGTCCCTCACGCCTCTCTCCGTCCGAGGAGCGCGAGGACGGCCTCGGCCGTCCGGCCCGGAGCGCCCGGCTCCCCGAGCTCCTCGCGCCCTGCAGCGAGACGTCGGCGGGCCTCGGCGGCGCGCTCCGGGTCGTCGAGGAAGCGCGCGACCTCGGCCGCCACCCGTTCGGGCGTCGCATCGCCCTGGATCAGCTCCGGCACGGCACGGGTGCCGTCGCCCGGGTCGGAGAGGATGTTCGCCATCGCGACGCTCGGCACCTTCACGAGGAGGCGTCCCAGCAGGTAGCTGAGCGCCGCGACCCTGTAGACGACGACCATCGGAACGAGCGCGAGAAGCCCCTCGACCGTCGCGGTCCCGGAGGCCACGAGGAGGACGTCCGACGCGGCGAGGAGCGAGAGGTGCGGGCCCGAGACGACGCTCCAGCGGTCGAGGCTCGGCCCCGCGATCCGGCGCAGGAGCTCGTCCGGGACCGAGTCGGCCTGCACGAGGACGACGTCGAGGTCGGACCGGCGCGCCTCGAGCAGCGCGACGGCGTCCCGAAGGATCGGAAGGAGCGAGCGAACTTCCCCGGCGCGCGATCCGGGCATCAGCACGACGCGGCGCCGCCCGGCCGGCGGCGGAGACGCCGGCGTCGCAAGCTCGCGCCGCGCCTCGTCGACGAGAGGGTGGCCGACCCAGGTCACGCGCGCTCCGAGGCCGCGCTCGTCGTACCAGCGCTTCTCGAACCGGAACAGCGTCAGGACGCCCCGTCCGAGCCGAGCGATCGTCCGCGCGCGTCCGCTCCGCCAGGCCCAGACCTGGGGAGAGACGTAGAAGACGACCGGGACACCGGCCTTCGCGAGCCGCCGGGCGAGCGGGAGGTGGAAGTCGGGCGAGTCGATCAACACCGCGACGTCGGCCTTCGACGCGACGGCCTCCCGCGTCAGGTCGCGCAGGAGACGGTGGGCGAAGCGGATCTTCCCGAGCGCTTCGACGAGGCCGATGATCGCGAGCTCCTTCTGGTGGGCCAGGAGGCGCATCCCGCGAGCCGCGCACCGGTCACCGGCGAGGCCGAACGCCTCGAGCGCGGGAACGCGCTCGGAGAGCGCGGCGAGGAGCGCCGCCCCGTGCTGGTCGCTGGAGACCTCGCCGGCCGACAGGAGGAGACGCACGGCCTCAGCGGCTCCCGACGAGCGACATCGCCCAGGCGGCCGCGAGTGAGCCGCCGACGATCGCCGTCCACATCCGCGCGAAGAAGAGCCTCCGGGAGCGTCCGTCGTCGCGCCAGAGAAGCGCGAAGAATGCGGAAAGGATCGTCGCGAGGAGGACGAGGTGGAGGAAGTGGTCGGCGAACGGGCTCGTCCTCACGCTTTCGGCTCCCCGGCGAGGTCCCAGGCGTCGAGAGCGAGGAGGACGTTCAGTACGCCCGCCACCACGAGGTAGGTCGTCGCCACCTCGAACGAAGGCGAAGCGGGATCTGCCGGAGCGAGCCCGGCCACCCTCGCGACGAGCGCCGGGAGGACGACGGCGTGCGTCGCGGCCGCAGTCAGGAGAGCGCCGGGCCCCCGCGCCGGAACGGGCCCCGGCACGCCGCCGAGCGCCAGACCGAGGGCGAAGGCCGCCCCGACCAGGCCGAAGAACGCCGCCCCGCGCGCACGGCGGCCGCTCCACGCGTGGCCGAGTCCGGGAACGAGGAGGGTCAGCGCCGCGGCGAGGAGGCGCCGGCCGGTCGGGCGCGGTGCGCCTGTCAGGGGGCCCCCTCCGGCAAGCCGAGTCGCGCGCGGAGCCGGCGGAACGTGACCTCGAGGTCCTCGGGGACGACGCGCGTCCCGGAGACGACCGTCATGAAGCTCGTGTCGCCGTCCCAGCGCGGCACGAGGTGCATGTGCAGGTGGCCGGGGACGCCGGCGCCGGCGCACTTCCCGAGGTTGAGACCGGCATTGAGGCCGCCCGGCGCGTACTCCGCGCGGAGGGCGCCTTCGACGCGGGCGGAGAGGTCGATCAGGTCGATGCGTTCCTCCGGCGTCAGCTCGGGAAGCGTCGCGCGATGCGCATAAGGCGCGACGAGCACGTGTCCGTTCGAGTACGGGTACCGGTTCAGGACCGCGAAGACGCTCCGGCCCCTCTCGACGATCAGGGCCTCGGCATCGCCGAGGCCCGGGAGGTCGCAGAAGAGGCAGCCACCTGCGCCCGATGGAGGAGCGCCCGTCAGGTAGCTCATCCGCCAGGGCGTGAAGAGGACGTCGTTCATTCCTCCGAAGCTCGGGCGCCCGGGGCCGCGACGGGCTCGGGGGCCGCGGCGTTGATCAACTCCTTCAGCTTCTTCCCCGGCTTGAAGTACGGGACGAGCTTCGGCGGAACGTGTACCTTCACGCCGCTGCGCTTCGGGTTGCGCGCGATGCGGGCGCCCCGCTGGCGGAGCTTGAAGCTGCCGAAGCCGCGGAGCTCGATCTTGCTGCCGGCGCGCAGCGAGGAGATGATCCCCTGGAAGACCGACTCGACGACGGCCTCGGCCTGCTTCTTCGTCAGCTGAGCCGCACGGGCGACCTCCTCGACGAGATCCGCCTTCGTGGTCGTCTCCTCCGCTCGGCTGACGCCCTGCGATTCGCGTTCCATCTGCTCCCCTCGCGGGGAGCGCCCCCCGTGGACGCCCCCCGGCGGCGCCTCCTCGCAGGCGCCCCGAACGTCAGTCTTCCGTCTTCGGCATCTCGACGGAGGCCTCGGTCGAGGCCGCCACCGGCTCCCCCGCGACCGGGTCGGCGGGCGCGGCGCCCTCGGGCGCTGCGTCCGTCTCGGCCGGAACGACGGTCTCGGCGTCGGGACCGCCCTCCGCGTCGGGTCCGGTTTCCGGAACGGCCTCGCTCTCGGGCTCGGCGGCCGCGGCCGCCGCGGCGAGCTCGGCCGGGTCGGGCTGCGGGACGTCCCGCATCGAGAGCCCGATCCGCTGCTCGTCCACCTCGATCCGGAGGATCCGGACGCGGACGGGGTCGCCCTCGGAGAAGACGTCCGAAAGCTTCTGCCCTCGCAGGACGTCGGTCTCGGAGACGTGCATCAGCCCCTCGAGGCCGAGAGGCAGGCGGACGAAGACGCCGAAGTCGGCGACCTTCGCCACCTGCCCGTCGACGACGTCGCCGGGCTGGTGCTCGCGGGAGAACTCCTCCCATTCGTTGGGGCGGAACTCCTTGATGGACAGGCTGATCCTGCGGTTCTCGACGTCGATGGCGGTGAGAACGGCCTGGATCTGGTCGCCCTTCTTCAGGACCTCCGACGGATGCTTGACGCGGCGGCCCCACGACATGTCGGAGATGTGGACGAGGCCGTCGATCCCCTCCTCGATCTCGACGAACGCGCCGAAGTCGGTGAGGTTCCGGACGACGCCCTGGACGCGGTCCCCGATCCGGTACTTCTCGGCGAGCTGCTCCCAGGGGTTCGGCTCCGTCGCACGGAGCGAGAGCGAGAGGCGGCGGGTCTCGGGATTCACGTCGGCGATGACCGCCTCGACCGTGTCCCCCACCGTCAGGAGCTTGGCGGGGTTCTTGACCTTCTTCGTCCAGGACATCTCGCTGACGTGAATCAGCCCCTCGACTCCCTCCTCCAGCTCGATGAACGCGCCGTAGTCGGTGAGCGAAACGACCTTGCCGCGGACGCGGGCCCCGACCGGATAGTGAGCCGGGAGGTCCTGCCACGGGTCGGGCTTGAGCTGCTTCATGCCGAGGGAGATCCGGCCCGACTCTGCGTCGAACTTGAGGACCTTGACCTCGACCTCCTGGCCGACGTGCAGCGCCTCGGACGGGTGCCCGAGCCGGCCCCACGAGATGTCGGTCACGTGAAGAAGCCCGTCGATCCCGCCGAGATCGACGAACGCGCCGTACTCGGTCAGGTTCTTCACGACGCCGTGGAGAGTCCGGCCGTCGGCGAGGGCCTGGGCGGCCTCCGACTTCTTCGCCTCGGCGACTTCTTCCATGAGCGCCTTGCGCGAGAGGACGATGTTGCCGCGCTTCTTGTCGAAGCTGACGATTCGGAACTCGAGCTCGCGGCCGCGAAGGACGTCGAGGTTCTTCAGCGGTCGGATGTCGGCGAGCGACCCCGGCAGGAAGGCGCGAACGCCGATGTCGACGGACAGGCCGCCCTTCACGCGCTCGAGGACCTTCCCCTTCACCGCCACGTTGTCCTTGAAGGCCACTTCGATGGCATCCCACGCGCGGATGCGGCGCGCCTTCTCGTGAGAGAGGACGACGTAGCCCGAGGCGTCCTCGCGACGGTCGACGATCGCGTCGATCTCCTGTCCGGCCTGCGGGAGGCGATCCGGCGAGTGGTTGAACTCGGACCGCGGGATCATCCCCTCCGACTTGTAGCCGATGTCCACGAGGATCTCGTCGTTCGTGACCTGGATGACACGCCCGCGGATCAGCTCTCCCTCGGCGAGGGAACGCTCGCTCTCTGCGAGCAGGCGCGCGAACTCTCCGTTCCCGTCGCCAGCCTCCTCCGTCTTCCGGATGGGCGTGATCTTCTGGTCCTCCGACGGCATGAATTCCACCTTCTCGAGGGCTCGCGGAGACAGCTCAAGTGTCTTGAGTTAGCGGCCCGAACCGGGAATGTTAGACGGGAGGCTCCGACAGGTCAACCGGCTCGAGAGCCGAGGACGAGCCTCCGGAGCCTCTCGACGACCTCGCCCGCCGCGAGGTCGGAGGTGTCCACGACGACGTACGATTCGTCGCAGGAAAGGGGCGAGTCGGCGCGGGACGAGTCGGCCGCGTCGCGCGCGTCCATCTCGGCCCGGACGGCGGCCGGCTCCTGAGGGGTCCCCTTCCGGAGGAGCTCTTCGTATCGCCTCCGGGCCCGGACCTCGGGCCGCGCCGTCAGGAAGAACTTCGCGGTCGCCTCCGGGACGACCCGCGTCCCGATGTCCCGGCCCTCGAGGACGCCGCCGCCCTCGAGGGCCATCTCCCTCTGGCGAGCCGCGAGGCGGCGCCGGACGCGGGGGATCGCGGCCACGGCGGAGGCGTACCGCGAGATCTCCGGCTGCCGGATCTCGACGGAGACGTCCTCGCCGTCGAGGAACGTCCGCACGTCGCCTCCGGACCCGGTCACGAGGATCTCCGCCTGCTCCGCCAGGGCTCCCGCCTCGTCCATCTCGGTGAGCGGGAGCGTCAGCCCCCTCCGCCT
>CAYVPO010000015.1:0-32360 GCA_964453825.1 uncultured Holophagales bacterium | reverse complement strand
CCGAAGGCGGCGCGGGGAGGCCCGTGGCGGGCCTCCCCGATTCACTTGTGCCCTACCCTACCTTCGAGATGAGGTCGAACATCGGCATGTACATCGCGACGACGATCGTTCCGATGATCGTGCCGAGCATGGCGATCATGATCGGCTCCATGAGCTTCATGAGGCCCTCGACCGCCCGGTCGACCTCTTCCTCGTAGAACTCGGCGATCTTCGAGAGCATCGCGTCGAGCGCGCCGGTCTGCTCGCCGACGCCGATCATCTGGACGACCATCGGCGGGAAGACCTTCGTCTCGGCGAGCGGCTCGGCGATCGTCCGGCCGGTCTCGACCGACTTGCGGACGGCCATGATGCCGTCCTCGATGATCGCGTTCCCGGACGTCTTGGCCGTGATCTCGAGGCCGTCGAGGATCGGCACGCCCGAGGAGGTCAGCGTGGCGAAGGTCCGGCAGAAGCGGGCGACGGCGATCTTCTTGAGGATCTCGCCGAGGACGGGAAGCTTCAGCAGTATCCCGTCGATGACGCGGCGCCCCTTGTAGGTCTTGTAGTAGCGCTTCAGCGCGAAGACGATCGCGGCGATCGCCGCGGCGATGAAGAGGATGTAGTCCGCGAGGAAGTTCGACAGCGCGATGACGACCCGCGTCGGGAGCGGGAGCTGCGCGCCGAGGCCGGCGAAGAGCGCGGCGAACGTCGGGATGACCTTCCAGAGGATGACCGCGACGACGATCGCCGCCACGCTGAGGACGGAGACCGGATAGATGAGGGCGGTCTTGACCTGGCCCGCCAGCTTGACCGCCTTCTCGATGTAGCTCGCGAGGCGCCGGAGGATCGTGTCGAGGATACCGCCCGCCTCTCCGGCGGCGACCATGTTCACGAAGAGGTCGTCGAAGGCGCGCGGGTGCTTCTTCAGGGCGTCCGCGAGGGAGGACCCGGCCTCCACGTCCTGCCGCACGGCGAGGATGATCCTCTGGAACGCCTTGTCGTCCTGCTGAGTGCCGAGAATCTCGAGGCACTGCACGAGGGGCAGGCCCGCGTCGATCATGACGGAGAACATCCGGGTGAACGTCGCGAGCCTCTTCGGCGCCACCTTGCCCGCGCCCAACTTCGGGAGCGCGAACTCCTTGCCGCGCTCCTTCACGGACGCGACGTCGATCTGGCGCCGGCGCAGGTCGGCGATGGCGAGGTCCTTCGACTCGGCAGTCAGGACGCCATTGGTCATGACGCCCTGGCGGGTCTTCCCCTTCCAGACGAACTGGGCCATCTCAATCCCTCCCGGCGCGCGTCAGGGGCGCCGGGCCGCGGCGCCTGCGGCGGCCGTCGGCGGTGTCTGTCCCACGACGCCGACGCCGCGGGCGATCATCTCGGAAAGCTCGTCCGGCAGGGACGACGTGGAGATCGCGAGGTCCTGGGAGATGACCTTGCGGTGCACGAGCGTCGCGAGCGCCTGGTTGAAGGTCTGCATCCCGTACTTGTTCTGCCCGGTCTGCATCATGGAGTAGATCTGGTGGAGCTTGTCCTCGCGGATGAGGTTCCGGATCGCGGGCGTCGGGATCAGGATCTCCATCGCGAGGCACCGCCCCTTGCCGGAGGCCTTCGGGAGGAGCGTCTGGCAGAGGATCCCCTCGAGGACGAACGAGAGCTGCGCCCGCACCTGCGACTGCTGGTTCGCGGGGAATGCGTCGATGATCCGGTTCATCGTCTGGACGGCGCTGTTCGTGTGGAGCGTCGCGAACGTGAGGTGGCCGGTCTCGGCGATCCGAAGCGCGGCCTCCATCGTCTCGAGGTCGCGCATCTCGCCGACGAGGACGACGTCGGGGTCCTCGCGGAGAACCGCCCGGAGCGCGTTCGGGAAGGAGTGCGTGTCGGCGTGCAGCTCGCGCTGGTTCACGATGCACTTCTTGTGGGTGTGCAGGAACTCGATCGGATCCTCGATCGTGACGATGTGCTTCGGCTGCTCGCGGTTGACCTTGTCGATCATCGTCGCGAGCGTCGTCGACTTGCCCGAGCCCGTCGGGCCGGTCACGAGGACGAGGCCGCGCGGCCTGTTGCAGAGCGCCTCGACGACCGTCGGGATGCCGAGCTCCTTGAAGCCGAGGATTTCGTACGGGATCTGCCGGAAGACCGCCGAGACCGCGCCCCGCTGCATGAAGACGTTGCCCCGGAAGCGGGCGAGCCCCTTCACGCCGAAGGAGAGGTCGAGCTCGAGGTTCTCCTCGAACCGGTGCTTCTGGACGTCGGTCAGGATCGAGTAGCAGAGCTGCTTCGTCTCCGGGACGGTGAGCGGCGGGTAGTCGAGCGCCAGGATGTCGCCGTGGACCCGGATCATCGGCGGGGAGTTCGTGGTGATGTGCAGGTCCGACCCGCCCCGCTCGACGAGAGTCTTCAGAAGCTGGTGCAGCGTTGCCGACATCGAAACCCCCTGTCCGAGGTGCTGTCGGGAATCATACCGCAGCGTCTTTCCGCCACCCCCCCCCGCGCGGGGACCCGCCGGCGGGGGGCGAAAAGGGACCCGGGCGAGAAGGAGCGCGCGACGCCGGTGCTCTCTGCGGTGCTCAGGGCCGCGGCGGGGGAGCGGGGGGGGCCGGGCGCGGGTCCCCCCGGAACACGTCAGAGCACGGTCTCGCGGACGACCTCCTCGATCGTCGTCAGCCCGTCCTTGATCTTCGCCAGGCCGGAGCCGCGGAGGGTGACCATCCCCTCCTCGATCCCCTTCCGCTTGATCTCGAGGGACGACGCGCCGGAGAGGATCATCTCCTTGATCTCCTCGGAGACGTCGAGGACCTCGACGAGCGCGACGCGCCCCTTCAGGCCCGTCCCGTTGCAGCGCTCGCACCCCTTCCCCTTCATGACCTGGACGGACTTCGACTCCTCGGGGGTGAAGCCCAGCTGGATGAGGACCTGGGGCGGCACCTCGGTCGGCACCTTGCAGTTCGAGCAGACGCGCCGGATGAGCCGCTGCGCGGCGATCAGGACGACGGACGTCGCGACGAGGTACGGCTCGATGCCCATGTTCATCAGCCGGTTGATCGTCGACGGGGCGTCGTTCGTGTGGAGCGTCGAGAGGACGAGGTGACCCGTCAGGGAAGCCTTGACGGCGATCTCGGCGGTCTCGAAGTCGCGGATCTCGCCGACGAGGATGATGTTCGGGTCCTGCCGGAGGAAGGAGCGGAGCGCGGCCGCGAAGTTGAGGCCGATCGAGTCCTTCATCTGCACCTGGTTGATGCCGGGCAGGTTGAACTCGACCGGGTCCTCGGCCGTCATGATGTTCGTGTCGGGGGTGTTGATCCGCGAGAGGGCCGAGTAGAGGGTGTTCGTCTTCCCGGAGCCGGTCGGCCCGGTGACGAGGACCATCCCCCACGGGCGCAGGATCGCCTTCTCGAACCGCTGGAGGCTCGACTTCTCGAAGCCGAGCTTCGTCATGTCGAGCATCAGGTTGTCTTTGTCGAGGAGCCGGCAGACGATCTTCTCGCCGAAGAGCGTCGGCAGGACGCTGACGCGGTAGTCGAGCTCCTTCACCTTCCCGGCGAGCTTCATCTTGATCTTGATGCGCCCGTCCTGGGGGAGCCGCTTCTCGGCGATGTCGAGCCGCGCGAGGATCTTGATGCGCGAGGCGATCGCCTCCTTCAGCTTCGAGGGAGGGTTCATCACCTCCTCGAGGATGCCGTCGACCCGGTACCTTACGCGGTACTCCTTCTCGTAGGGCTCGATGTGGATGTCGGAGGCGCCGCGCTTGATGGCGTCCGTCAGGATGATGTTCACGAGCCGGACGACCGGGGCCTCCTCCCCTTCCTCGACGAGCTTTTCGAGGTCGATCGCGTCCTGCTCCTCCTCGTCGACGACCTCGAGGGAGGTGTCGGAGGAGTCGACCGCCGACATCTCCTCCATGACCTTCTTCAGCTCGAGGGCGTGGGAGGCGCCGTAGTTCCGGTCGATCGCGTGCTGGAGCGCGATCTCGGAGGCGACGACCGGCTCGACGTTGTAGCCGGTCATGAACTTCAGGTCGTCCATCGCGAAGACGTTCGTGGGGTCGGCCATCGCGATGGTGAGCGTCGCGCCGGTCTTGTTGACCGGCAGGATGTTGTATTTCCGCGCGACCTCGGCGGGGACGAGCTTCAGGACGTTCGGGTCGATCTCGAAGTGCGTCAGGTTGATCGACGGCACGCCGAACTGCGCGGAGAGCGTCTCCGTGATGTCGTCCTCGGTGACGAAGCCGAGACGGACGAGCGTCTCGCCCAGCTTCACCCCCGATTCCTTCTGCTGCTTCAGGGCCGCGGCGAGCTGCTCCGCGTTGATGAGCTTCGCCTTCAGGAGAAGTTCTCCGAGCTTGACCGCCATGAGGGCAATGATAGTCGGTCGCCCGCCGTCCGGCAGGCCCGGGCCTCAGCGGGCGGCCGGAGGGGGGGCGGTCCCGGCGGGAGCCTCTCCCGCCACGCGGGTGAGCCGGGCCGTCACCGAGCCGATCGGGAGGATCGTCCGGGCCATCACCGGGAGCCGCCGCTCGTCGTCGCTGAACCAGAGAAAGAGCTTCCCCTTGTTCTGGTCCTCGCTCCCCTCGGCCTCGTGCATCCGCGGCTGGACCTTGATCGCGTCGAACGTGCCGAGCTCCGTCTCGACCTTCTCCCGGCCGAGGACGGCCACGACGAGCCGGTAGAGCCTCCCGCGCGAGCAAAGGTCGACGCGGGTCTCCTGCCCCGGGACGAGGGGAACGGTCCGCATGTAGTAGAAGGACGAGATGACGTCCTGGAAGCGGGGCGGAAGGGTGACGACGCGGTGCCGGTCCTTCGCGTTCCGCCAGGTGCCGACGCGCTTGGCGAGGTCGAACTCCTCGACTTCGTCGGCCGCGTAGCGTCCCTCGCGGGCGCGCTTCTCGAAGCGGACCGGGGTGAAGTCCCGGGCGTCGATCCACGACTCGTAGCGGGTGTCGACGGGATAGAAGCGCGAGACGTAGTCGTTCGAGACGGCCGAGAGGCGGATCCGGTGGACCGGGACCCCGTCGGGGCTCCGCTCCCGGGTCGTGGCGAGCGTCATCTCGCCCCCCTCGATCTTGAGCCACGAGACGGCGTAGACGAGCGTCTCGCCGGCGCGGAACGGCACCGCCGCGACCTCGTCCTTCGGGAGCTCCGCCCGGCCCAGGTTCGGGAGGACGTTCGCCGTGACGGATGCGGCGAGCGGGCCCCCGAGCAGGAGCGCGAGGAGGACCGCTCCCCACCGCTTGCGGCTGCGGGTTTCAGGTCCTCTCGTCGAGGAGCGCGAGGGAAGCTTCGAGTACGGCATCGTGCGTCAGTCCGGGGAGGCCGGGGCGGCCGGCATTGTAGGCCCCGCTCTCGTCACGCAAGATCCGGACCCGCGGCCCGACCGGCCCGAATCGCGCCGGGTCGGTCGGGCCGAAGAGCGCCACCGTCGGCGTCCCGGCCGCGGCCGCGAGGTGCGTCGGCCCGGTGTCGGCCCCGACGAACAGGGCTGCCCGCGCCGCGAGCCGCGCCGAGGCGGCAGGCGGAGTCGGAGGAGCGAGGAGAGCCGCGCCGTCCGCGAGGGAGGCGATCTCCTCGGCGCGCTCCCTCTCGCCCGGTCCCCACCGGAGGACGGCGTCGATCCCGTTCGCGGAGAGCCCGCGGCAGAACGCGGCGGCCTCGGCCGGGGCCCACTCCTTCGTCCCGCGCGAGGAGAACGGCTGCAGCAGCGCGAAGGGGCGCGCGGGGCGCGCGGCGAGCCAGGCGTCCACTTCCGGGGCCGGCCGCCCGACGAGGTGCGAGACGTCGGGCGTCCTCTCGAAGCCTCTCCGGCCGAGGACCCTCTCGGCGAGGGCCAGACCGCGGTCGACGACGTGCGCGCCGCGCGGAACGTCCACGCGCTCGCGGGTGACGAGCGCGTTCAGTCCCTCGGTGGCCGTCCGGAAGCCGAAGCCGACCTTCCGGTCCGCGCGCGCGGCGAGCGTGACCCAGGCCGACTTCAGGAGCCCCTGCGCGTCGACGACGACGTCGGGCGAGAACGCGCGCAGCGACGAGAGGAACGCCCGGAGCTCTCCGCGGGTCTCCGCCGCCAGCGGCCTCTTTCGCCAGGTCCGCGTCGTGGCGGCGAAGATCTCGTCGACGTAGGGGGCCCCTTCCAGAAGACCGGAGAGCGGCCCCTCCACGGCCCACGCGAGCCGGTCGCCTTCTCCGCGGAGCGCCTTCGCGAGCGGGAGCGTGAAGACGACGTCGCCGAACGACGAGAGGCGGACGAGGAGAATCTTCATGCGCGTTTCGCTATTCTCACGTAATGGTGCTCGACGCGCCGGTTCTCGTCCTGAACCGGTCGTTCGCCGCCCTCGCCCTCACGGACGCGCGACGCGGGTTCACGCTCTTCTACAAGGGGCACGTCCGGGCCGTGCTCCCCGACTTCACGACGTACGCGTGGGGCGAGTGGTGCGACATCCCGGTCCAGGCCGGCGACGAGGACGTCGTGAGGACCCCTCGTTTTCTCCTGAAGGTCCCGCGGGTCATCCAGCTCCTCTCCTGCGACCGGCCCCCGCGGTACGACGTCAAGTTCTCGCGGCACAACATCTACCTGCGCGACGGCACGCGCTGCCAGTATTGCGGCCGGCGCTTCCCGACCTCGGAGCTCTCCCTCGACCACGTCGTTCCCCTCTCGAGGGGGGGCGTCTCCTCGTGGGAGAACGTCGTCTGCGCCTGCCTGCGGTGCAACGTGAGGAAGGGGAACCGGCTTCCCGACGAGGCGGGCATGGCCCTCCGCCGTCTGCCGGCGAAGCCGAAGGCCTCGCCGCTCGGGCTCCTCGCCCCGACCCGGATTCACCCGGCCTGGCGGAACTTCCTCGACGTCGCCTACTGGAACGTCGAGCTCGGCTGAGCCGGGCGCCGTCGCGTCATTCCGTTCAGGGGGGGCGCACGGATTCGTGCACCCGGGCTCTCCGGGCCGCCTCCCCCCGAAGCGCTGCGGCGAGCGTAACTGTTTCCAGACTAGTCGGATGCATGTGCGTTCCCCCTTCCTCACCCGCCGTGGCAGGAAAGTTGAAACAGCTTCCGTCGCCGGAGCTCGACGCCCGCGTCGGGAGCCGGCAGCGGAGGAAGCCTAGAGAGAGAGCGCACCACAGCACCCGAGCTTCAGGACCCCGGCCCAAAAGCCGGGGTTCTTCAATTTTCGGGGGCGTCCTTCCAGCGGTCGTGCAGCCAGAGCCACTGCCCCGGGGCCGCGCGGACCTGGCTTTCGATCAGCGCCGTCACCCGCGCCGTCAGGCGCGTGACCTCCCGCTCCTCCGGCGGCAGCGCCGTCGGGTCGATCGGCTCCGAGTAGGTGAGGCGGTAGCGCCCCGGCCCGACCCTCAGGCAGACAACCGGGAGGATGAGGGCGCCGGTCCGGTCCGCCAGTCGTGCGATCGCGGTCGTCGTCCAGGCCGGGCGCCCGAAGAACGGGGCGAGGACGGCGTCGGGCGGGCGGGCGCGCTGGTCGCCCAGGATGCCGACGACGGCCCCCGACCGGAGCGCGCGGAGGATCGTCCGGGCCGCGTCCCGCTTGCTCACGACGTGCCCGCCCGTCCGCTCCCGCAGCGCCGTGAGCCTCGCGTCGAGGAGCGGGTTGTCGAGCGGCCGCGCCACGATCGTGACGGGCATGCCGTTCGCTCCGGTGACGAGGTTCGCCCACTCCCAGTTCCCGAGGTGCGGCGTGGCGAAGAAGACCCCGCGGGAGGAGGCCGCGGCCGCGCGCGCGTGCTCGAGCCCTTCGACCTCGACGCGCGCCAGGAGCGCTTCGACCGGCGCCGCTTCCGAGCGGACGAGGTCGGCGGCGATCGCGCCGAAGTGGGCGAAGACCTCGCGCGAGATCGCCTCCCGCTCCTCGGCCGGCTTCTCCGGAAAGGCGAGCGCGAGGTTGCGGGCGACGAGCCGGCGGCGCCTCCGGTCGACGAACCGGTAGAGGCGGCCGAGGCCGCGCCCGAGGGCGTCGGCGAGGGAGAGCGAGAGGAGCCGCAGGAGCGTCCGGAAGGCGACGTAGGTGCCCAGCTCGACCCTGTCCCGCAGGGCCCCGTGCTTGCCGGCCACGCCTAGGAGGGCCTCCGGGCGAGGAGCGAGAGGAGGTCGGAGACGAAGGAAGGCTCGATGGGGCGCGCCTCGATCGCGACGCGAAAGACGGGAACTCGGAGGAGCGCGTCCAGCTTCACGGCGTCCTTTTCGGTCGTCACGACGGCGGTCGCGCCGCTCTCCTCGAGCGCCCGCTCGATCCGTCCGACGGAGGCCGGGCCATACGGCTCGTGGTCCCGAAAGGCGACGAGCTCGGCCGGCTCGACGCCGATCGAGGCGAGCGTCGCGCGGAACGCCTCGGGGCGGGCGATCCCCGCCACGGCGACGGTCGTCCCGGCCGGCAGGTCCGCCGGCTCCACGGGAGAGCCGTCCCGGCCGGTCACCCCGAGGAGCTCCGTCCGCGCCCGGTAGACCGGGATTCCCGGCGCGAACCGCCGGGCGATCTCGAGGGCCGGGCCCGGGTCGGCCTGCTCCGTCTTCGTGACGACGAGGAGGTCCGCCCTCGCGAGCGACGAGAGCGGCTCGCGCAGCCGCCCGGCCGGGAGGAGAGCGCCTCCGGCGTCGGGCGCGGTCGCGTCGAGGAGGACCACGTCGACGTCTCGCGCGAGGGAGACGTGCGAGAAGCCGTCGTCGAGGAGGTGCAGGTCGACCGGCGTCCCGAGCGTCTCGGCGCGCGCGGCCGCGACCCGGCGCCGCGCGTCGGCGACGATCGGCACGGAGGGGAGCGCCCGGGCCAGGAGCGCCGGCTCGTCGCCCGAGTCGGTGACGGAGGCGAGCGCCCCGCGGCCGTCCGAGACGACGACGGTCCCGCGGCTCGCGCGGCCGTACCCCCGCGTGAGGATCGACGGGTGCCGCCCGCGGCGTAGGAGCTCGCCGGCGAGCCACCTCACGAAGGGGGTCTTTCCGGTCCCGCCGGCCGCCACGTTCCCGACCGAGACGACGGGCCGCGCGGCGCCGCGGACGGCGAGGAAGCCGCGGCGGTAGAGCGCGAGGCGGAGCGACACCCCGGCGCCGTAAATGCCGGAGAGCGGCAGGAGGAGAGGCGTCACGGCGCGCCTCCGGGGACGCCGTCGAGGAGCCCGAGCGCGAGCCTCACGGTCCGCTCGGTCGCGCCGCGGTGCTTCGCGAAGAGGTCGGCCGCCGCCGCGCGCGCGGCCGCCCTCGCGGCCTCGTCGTGCAGGAGGCGGGCGAGGGCGGGGGCGGTGCCCGCGGCGTCGGGAACGACGACGACCGCCGCGCCGGCCTGCTCCACGGCGCGCCGGATGTTCCAGACGGACGGGCCGAGGACGACCGGAAGGCCCGCCTGGAGCGGCTCGAGGACGTTGTGCCCGCCCCGCCTCCCGAACGTGCCGCCGAGGAGCGCGACGTCGCCGAGGCGATAGGCGGAGGCGAGCTCGCCGAGCGTGTCGAGGAGGAAGACGTCGGCCGGGCCGGCCGGGGCCAGCTGCGACCTCCGCACGACCCTCAGGCCGGCGGCTTCGGCGCGGCGCTCCGCCTCGTCCCAGCTCTCCGTCCGGCGCGGGGCGAGGAGCAGGAACGGCGCTCCCGACGGACCGCGGGCGAGGGCGCGCGGGAGGGAGAGCGCGAGGTCGAGCTCCTCCTCCGCGATCGAGCCGGCGACGAGGACCGGCCGGCCGGCGGCCAGCTCCCGGAAGGAAGCGGCGAAGGCCGGCTCCGCGGGGAGTGGCCGGTCGAACTTCATGTCGCCGGCGACGCGGACCTTCTCCCGCGGGACGCCGACGGCGACGAACCGCTCGGCGTCCTCCTCGCTCCGGGCCGCGACGGCGGAGAGGGCGCCGAGGCCGCCCCGGAAGATCGGCCGCGCGGCGCGGAGCCGGCGCACGGAACGCTCCGAGAGCCGCCCGCTCGCCACGAGGACCGGCAGCCCCCGGCGCCGCGCCGCCCTGAGAAGGACGGGCCAGAGCTCGGTTTCCATCAGGACGAGGAGGCGCGGCGCGGCCGAATCGAGGAGGCGGCGGACCGAGACGGGGAGGTCGAGAGGGAACGGTTGCAGCCGCGCGGGCGGGAGCAGGTCGCGGAATCGCTTCTCGAGGAGGCCGACGCCGGCCGGGGTCGAGGAGGTGACGAGGAGCGACAGCTCCGGACGTGCCGAGCGGAGGGCGAGCGCGAGCGTGTGGGCCAGCTCGACCTCGCCGACCGAGACACCCTGCACCCAGACGTCGGCCTTTCCGGACGCGGCCTCGGGCAGGAGCCTCCGTGCGAGAAGAGCCGTCAGGCCGGTCCCCCCGGCGGACGGGCGACCGGCTCGCGTCAACCGGCTTTCCTGGAAGAGGTTACGTTCCGCATCCGAGAGGCCGCATTATATGCGCCGCGCCCCGCCCGATCGCGCCCGGGAGGGGGGAGACGGAGGCCTCGTAGACGGGGCCGGGCGCGGAACCGTAGAACCGACGGCATGGCCATTCAGCTGGTCCACGTCCGCCGGGTGCAGGAGGGGACGACGATCGAGCCGAGGGACGAACGGCACCTCGCGGCGCTCGCGAAAGCGGGCGACGAGGACGCCTTCGCCGAGCTCGTCCGCGGGCGGACCGACTCCGTCGTCGCGTTCCTTCGCCGGATGCTCGGCAACACGGAAGACGCGCGCGACGTGGCCCAGCTGACGTTCCTCCGCGTCTGGGAGAACCTCCCGCGCTACGACCCGTCGTTCGCCTTCTCGACCTGGCTCTTCCGGATCGCGGGGAACCTCGCGATCGACGCTCTCCGGTCGAGGGGGACGCGGGCCCGCACGCTCGCCGAGAGCTTCCGCGTCGTGAAGGGGGGGCTCCTCGCTGCGAGCCCGGAGGCGCCGCTGCGCCTTTCGCAGGAGGAAGTCCGCCGCGTCTTCGAGGCGTGCGCGTCGGTCCTGTCGGAGAAGCAGCGGCTCGTCTTCGTCCTCCGCGAGATGGAGGAGAAGGAGAGCCGCGAGGTGGCCGAGATCGTCGGCTGCCGGGAGTCGACCGTGAGGAACCACCTTTTCCAGGCCCGGCGTCTCCTGCGCGAGGAGCTGAGGCGGCGCTTCCCGGAGTACGTCCCCGAGTCGCACCGGAGCGTCGGAGGGGCGGGCGCATGAGCGAGGCCGCCTGCAACCGCCTCGACGACCTCCTCGCGCGGCGGGAGGAGGACCGCCTCTCCCCGGCCGAGGAGGGTTTCCTCCGGGGGCACCTCGCGTCCTGCGAGGACTGCGCCGCCGACGCGCTGCGCCGCGATCCGGTCCTCCTCTTCGCCCGGGCGGCGGCGCCGGAGTCGCTCTCCGCCGAGGCGCGGGAGCGGTTCGTGGACGGCGTCCTCGCGGCCGCCGCGACTGCGAAGGCCGGCCGGCGCCTTCAGAGGGCCCATTCCCGGCCCGTCCTTCGCCTCGCCGCCTCCCTCCTCCTCGCCGCCTCCGTCGCGGGCGCCTGGCTCGCGCGGGAATCCGGGGACGGCCCCGCCGAGGCGCCTCGCCCCGAGCTCGTCGTCGCCGCGGACGAAGGCGTCCGCACCCCGCCCGACGTCGCCCCCGCGGTCGAGGACCTCGGCGGCGACACGGCCGTCGTCTACCAGTTCCCGTCGACCCGGCCGGGCGAGCCGACGGTCGTATTCGTCGTCGACCGGAACGCGGACATCTGATGCGGGTTTCGCTCCTCCCGGGCCTCCTCGCGGCCGCGCTCCTGCTCGGAGCCCCGGCCGCCGCGAGGACGCCTGCACCGAAGCCGACGGCGGGGCCGGACGTCGTCCGGGTCTTCGTCCTGAAGCACCGGAAGGCGGAGGACGCGTTCCTCCTCGTCCGGCCGCTCCTCGGCGCGCGCGGGACGATCGTCCTTCAGACGGCGACGAACGCCCTGACAGTGAGGGACAGCGTCCGAACCGTCGAGAGGGTCGCGCAGGCGGTCTCGTCGTTCGACCTCCCCCCTCGCGCGATCGCGGTCTCCGTCTCGCTCATCCGGGCGACGCACGCTCCCGGGCCGGGCGGCCCGCCGGCGCCCGTGGCCGAGCGGTTCCGCACCGTGGCCGAGCGTCTCCGGACCCTCTTCAGCTTCACCGAGTACGCCTCCCTCGACGAGGTCGTCCTGCAGGGGCTGGAAGGCGACCCCGTCTCCTGGACGCTCGGGGGGAGCTTCCGCATCGACTTCCTCCTCGAGCCGGGAGGCGGGCGGGAAGGCGTCCGGCTCCGGAACCTCGTCCTCGCCCGCCTCCGGCGCGACGAGGCCGGGAACGAGACGGCCCGGGACATCGCCCGGACCTCCCTCAACCTCCGGATGCGCGAGCCGTTCGTCCTCGGCATCGGCCGCGAGGAAGGGGGCGGGGCGGCGCTCTTCCTCGTCCTGACCGCCGACCCGGTCGAGTCCGGGCCCGGGATCGCGGGGCGGCGCTGATGCCCGAGTTCGTCTGCCGCATCGGCACGTCCGACGGAAGCGTCGTCACCCGGACCGTGGAGGCCTCCGACGAGGCGGCGCTCCGGGCCGAGCTCGCGCGCCAGGGCTCGCGCCTCTTCTCCGCGAAGGCGAGGAACGGACGGAGCGCCCCGGCCGCGAGCCTCGGCGCCCGTCTCGGCGCATTCCGCAGCCGGGGCCGGGTCGGCATCCACGAGTTCCTCGTCTTCAACCAGGAGCTCGTCGCCCTCCTCCGGGCCGGGCTCCCGGTCGTCTCCGGCCTCGAGATCCTCCTCGAGCGTCAGGGGAACGCGCACTTCAAGAGGATCCTGGTCGACGTGAAGGAGCAGCTCGTCTCGGGCGTGGCGCTCTCGGACGCGTTCCTCTCGCACGGCGACACGTTCCCGCGCCTCTACGCCACCTCGCTCAAGGCGGGGGAGCGCTCCGGCGAGGTCGAGAAGGTCCTCCGGCGCTTCCTCGACTACCAGAAGATCCTCGGCCGCGTGAAGCGGAGGGTGACCGGGGCGATGGCCTACCCGATCGTCCTCGTGAGCCTCGCCGTCGGGCTGATCTTCATCCTGATGACCTACGTCATCCCGAAGTTCACGGAGTTCTACGCGGGCTTCGGCGCCGACATGCCGGCGCTGACCGTCGCCGTCGTCGGCACCGCGACCTTCATGCGGGCGCACCTGCTCGAGATCCTCCTCGGCGTCTCGGCCGCGGCCTTCGCGTTCGACCGCTGGCGGCGGACCGACGCCGGCCGCCGGACCGTCGACGGCGTCCTCCTGAAGCTCCCGGCCGTCGGCGTCGTCCTCCACGAGTTCTCGCTCTCCCAGTTCGCGCGGGCCCTCGCGACGCTCGTCGGGGCCGGCACGCCGCTCGTCACCGCGCTCGAGATCTCGACCGGCTCCGTCGGCAACCGCCGGGTGTCCGACGCGGTCGCCTCCGTCGTGCCGAAGGTGCGCGAGGGGGCCGAGCTCTGGCGGAGCCTCGAGAACACGGGGCAGTTCACCTCCCTCGCCGTCGAGATGATCAAGGTCGGCGAAGCGACGGGCGCGCTCGAGGAGATGCTGTCGAACGTCTCGGATTTCTACGACGAGGCGATCGAGGCGCGCCTCCAGACGATCATCAACCTGATCGAGCCGGTCATCCTGATCGTGATGGGGGGCGTCATCGCGACGATCCTCCTTTCCGTATACCTTCCGATGTTCACGATCCTCTCCAGTATCCGGGGCTGACGCATGACGACGAACGACGTCCCCGCCGTCCCCGCCTTCCCGCGCGTCCTCGACGCGGCCTCCGAGGAGAGCCGCGCCAAGGAGCTCGGGCGGAGGCTCGGCATCCCCTACGTCGACCTCTGGACGTTCCGGGTCGACCCGGCTCTCTTCAAGAGCGTCCCGCTCGAGTGGATGCTCCGGCACGAGTTCGTCCCGGAAAGCGAGGAGGACGGCGTCCTCTCCGTCGTCCTGACGGACCCGACGGACGTCGTCCGCCGCGACGAGCTCGAGGCGCTCCTGAAGCGCCGGGTCCGCGTGAAGGTCGGCTCGCGCGCCGCGATGCAGGAGATCCTGCAGAAGTCCGAGTCGACGCAGCGCGTCCTCGAGGAGGCGACCGAAGAGTTCCGGATGCAGGTCGTCCGGGAGGACGAGGAGGGGCAGGAGGTCCTGACGATCGACCGGATCGCGGCGGACGCGAGCCCGATCATCAAGCTCGTCGACTCCGTTCTCTTCAACGCGATCCAGCGCCGCGCCTCCGACATCCACATCGAAACCCAGGAGAACGTCGTCGTCATCAAGTACCGGATCGACGGCGTCCTCTACCCGGCGATGGAGCCGATCGACAAGAAGCACCACCAGACGATCGTCAGCCGCATCAAGGTCATGTCGGAGCTCGACATCGCCGAGAAGCGGATTCCGCAGGACGGGCGCTTCAAGATCCGGGTCAAGGGGCGGACGATCGACTTCCGCGTCTCGATCATGCCGACCGTCCACGGCGAGGACGTCGTCATCCGGATCCTCGACAAGGAATCGGCGAACGCCGAGTTCAAGAACCTCCGCCTCGACGTCCTCGGGATGGACGCCGAGACGATGAAGCGCCTCCGGAAGTTCATACGCGAGCCGTACGGGATGGTCCTCGTCACCGGGCCGACCGGCTCGGGGAAGACGACGACCCTCTACGCCTGCCTCTCGGAGATCCAGTCCGTCGAGGACAAGATCGTCACGATCGAGGACCCGGTCGAGTACCAGCTCCGCGGCATCACGCAGATCCCGGTCAACGAGAAGAAGGGGCTCACGTTCGCGCGCGGGCTCCGCTCCATCCTGCGGCACGACCCCGACAAGGTCATGGTCGGCGAGATTCGCGACGAGGAGACGGCCCAGATCGCCGTCCAGGCGGCGCTCACGGGGCACCTCGTCTTCACGACGGTCCACGCGAACAACGTCGTCGACGTCCTCGGCCGGTTCCTCAACATGAAGGTCGAGCTCTACAACTTCGTCTCGGCCCTCAACTGCATCCTCGCCCAGCGGCTCGTCCGGAAGATCTGCCCGCGCTGCAAGACGCCGATGGAGCCGACGAAGCAGCTCCTCGACGAGTCGGCGCTCACCCCCGCCCAGGTCGCGGACGCCGTCTTCTACGAGGGGCGGGGCTGCATCGAGTGCAACGGCACCGGCTTCTACGGCAGGATGGCGATCACCGAGCTCCTCGACCTCTCCGACCGGATCCGCGGCCTCATCCTCGACCGCCGCCCGGCCGCCGAGATCAAGAAGGCGGCGAAGGAGGAGGGGATGGCCTTCCTCCGCGAGTCGGCGCTGCGCAAGGTCTTCCTCGGGGAGACGACGCTGAAAGAGATCAACAAGGTGACCTTTGTCGACTGACGGACTCCTCGCCCGCTTCGGCCGCGCCCTGGCCGGGAGCTGGCGCTACCGGCGGCCGCCGCACGCCTTCGTCCTGACGGAGGAGCGGCTCGTCCACGTCGCCGCTCCCCGCGAGGCCCGGGCGGGGGGCGGCCTCGTCGTCCGCTCCCGGGAGCTCCCCCCGGGCGCGTTCCTGGACGCCCCCTCGGGAGCCCGCGTCGCGGGGCCCGCGCTCGCGCAGGCCGTCGCCGCGCTCCTGCCGCCGAGCGAGCGCCTCGCGGCCGCGTCGCTCGCCGTCCCGGACGGGTTCGTGAAAGCGGCCCCCGTCGACGTCGAGCCCGGCGTCGAGAAGAACCCGAAGGAGCTCGCCGAGGTCCTCCGCTGGAAGGTGGGGCGGCTCTGGGGCGAGCCGGCGCCCGGGCTCCGGATCGGCTGGTGTCGCGTCGGCGAGGCGCCCGGGGGCGCCCCCCGGTTCCTCGTCGTCTCCTCCCCGGAGGAGACCGTCGCCTCGTGCGAGGCGGCCTTCGCGGCGCGCGGGATCCGGATCGGCGCCCTCGAGCCCGCCTCGCTCGCCCTGTCGGCCCTCGCCGCGAAGGCGCTCCCGGGCTCCGGGTTCGTCGTCTTCGCCGACGGCACGACCGTCTCCACCGTCTGGATCGAGAGCGGGGCGCCCCGGTTCCTCAGGACCCGCGCCGCCACGGAGGACTCCGAGGAGGCGCTCCAGGAGTTCCGCCTCGCGGCGACGTTCGTCGGCGGGGCCGACCTCGAGGGTCCCGGCCCCGACCTGGCGGCCGACGTGATCGTCGTCCCCGAGGCGTCGGAGCTCGCGGGCCGGCTCCGGGACCTCCGGCGCGAGAGGGGGGGGAAGGAGCCCGTCTCCCTCCTCGCCCACGTCGCCGCGCGCGGGGTTCCCGTCCGCCCCGGAGACACGGCGCCCCTCGTCGGGCTCGGGCTCCTCGAAGGAGCGGAGTGACCATGGCCGCCCCGAGACCGAACCTCGCCCGCCGCCCCTTCGTCGACACCCGGCCCGCGAACCTCGCCGCCGCCCTTCTCCTCGCCGCCGCGATCGGGATGACGTTCGTGAGCGTGAAGACCGTCGGCTCCTACGTCGAGGGCTCGCGGACCTCGCGCGAGGCGATCGCCGGGCTGCGTTCCGAGATCACCCGTCACGAAGAAGCCCGCCGGGAAGCCGAGACGAAGCTCGCCCGGTTCGACCTCGCCGGCATGAAGGCCGGCGCGGAGGAGGCGAACGCCCTGGCACGCCTCCGCACCTTCTCCTGGACGCGGTTCCTCACGCGCCTCGAGAAGACCCTGCCGAACGACGTCCGCGTCGTCTCCATGGGGCTCTCCCGAGAGGCGGAGAAGAAGGGCTCCGGCCGCGCGCCGGAGGCGGCGGCCGGAGAGGCCTTCTCGCTCTCGCTCTCCCTCGTCTCGCGCGACCCCGACGGAATGCCGAAGCTCATCCGGGCCTTCTACGCCTCGCCCTGGTTCGACGCGCCGACGCCGGTCTCCGAGGCCGGCGGCGAGCAAGGGAGCGTCGAGGGGCGGTCGCTCTCGATCGGCGTCCTCTACCGCGACCGGGAGGTGAAGCCGTGAAGAGCTCGCTGAGCGCGTTCCGCGACCGGCGGCTCCTCTTCGGCATCCTCCTCGTCGTCCTCGCCGCGAACGCGGCGGTCCTCCTCTCCTACCGGACGTTCTACGACGAGCGCCTCCGCGCCCTCGTCGAGGAGCAGGCCGGCCTCGAGCGCCGCCGCGACCAGGCCCGCCGCCAGGCCGAGGAGGCCGTCGCCGCCGAGCGGAAGCTCTTCGACACCCAGGCCGCGCTCACCTCGTTCTTCTCGGAGACGCTCGGCGAGCGCGAGAAGAAGATCGCCTCCCTCATCGAGGAGATCTACGCCACGACGCGTGCCGTCGGCCTGCGCCCCGACACGATCGGCTACCAGTCGGTCGACGAGCCGGGCACCGACTCCCTCACGATGTCGTTCGCCGTGGAGGGGCCGTATCGGGACGTGAAGCGGCTCCTCGCGGAGCTGGAGCGCTCGAAGAGGTTCCTCGTCGTCGAGCAGGTGGCGCTGTCCGGGGGCCAGGCGGACGATCCGGACGCGGTCCGCGTACAACTCACCGTGACGAACTACTTCCGGCCCGGCTCGCTGCGGCCCATCCGGACCGTCCGGGACGGCCGCGCCGGAGCGACGGGGCGGCGCCCGGCCGCCGCGCCCCGCGCAGGGAGCGCGTCCCGATGAGCGCCCTCTCCTCCCGAAAAGCGCTCCTCGCGCTCCTGGGCGTCCTCCTCCTCGCGCTCGTCTATCGCTACTGGCCTGCGGGCGGGGCGGCGGGGGCCGGCCCGTCGGTGGCGGCCGCGCGCCCCGGCGCCGCCGTGCGGCCCGGAGAGGAGCCTCTCCTTCCGGGCGAGATCCCGGCGCTGGCGATCGGCACGGGGCGTGGCGAGGTCGGAGGCGCGGTCGTGCGGAACGTCTTCTCCTTCCACGTCCCTCCCACGCCGACTCCGAAGCCGCCTCCGCCGACCCCGACGCCGTTTCCGAAGCCCGGCTCGATCGAGTTCATCGGACCGCGTCTCCCGACGCCGACGCCGACGGCCACCCCGATCGTCCCGCCCGCGGTGCCTTTCCGCGCGCTCGGCATCTTCGGACCGCGCGAGCGGCCGATCGTCGCTTTCGAGGACGGCGCCCGCCTCATCAACGCCCGGGAGGGAGACATCCTCGACGGCCGTTTCATCCTCCGGCGCGTCGGCCGCGAATCGGTCGACTTCGCCTTCGTCGGGCTGCCGCCCGAGATCACCCGGCGGATCCCCGTTCTTCCGCCCGACGCACTCCGCTGAAGAGAAGCCCATGACCGTTCAGAGCACGCGACCGCCCCGCGCCCTCCTCCTCGCCGCCGTCCTCGTCACGGCCTTCGTCACGTCGGGATGCGCCGCCGAGCGCGCCTTCCGCCAGGCGCAGGGCCACGAGCAGCGAAGGCACTGGGACCTCGCCGTCATGGCGTACGAGAAGGCGAACGAGCTCGACCCCGTCAACATGAAGTACCAGACGGCGCTCTTCCGCTCGAAGATGCAGGCGGCCCAGACGCACCTCTCGCGCGGGCGCCTCCATCGCTCGGCCGGGCAGCTCGACCTCGCGAAGGTGGAGCTCGAGCAGAGCGTCGCGCTCGACCCGACGAACGACGTCGCCCTCATGGAGCTGAAGCGGGTCGAGCAGGAAATCGAGGAGCGCCGGGCCGAGGTGGCCGGGGGGACGCCGACGGAAAGGGCGAAGGCGCGGGCGCGGGGCCGGTCGGCCGCGCCGCCGATGCTCCACCCCGCCTCCGACGAGCCGATCAGCGTGACGTTCCCGCCCGATACCGCGATCAAGAAGATCTACCAGGCGCTCTGCGCCGCCTCCGGGATCAACGTCATCTTCGACCCGCAGCTGAAGGACGACAAGTTCACGATCGACCTCCGGAACCTCACGTTCCAGAAGGCGCTCGAGACGACGATGCGCCAGGCGGGGCACTTCTACAAGGTCGTCGACGAGAAGACGATCCTCGTCGCGCAGGACACGCAGCAGAACCGCAAGGAGTACGAGGACCAGGTCGTCCGGACGTTCTTCCTCTCGAACGGCGACGTGAAGGACGTCTCGCAGATGGTCCGCGGGCTTCTCGACCTCCGGCGGATGGGGACGATCCCCCAGCTGAACGCGATCGTCATCCGTGACACGGCCGACAAGGTCGCCGTCGCCGAGCGGCTCATCGAGGTGAACGACAAGGCGAAGGCCGAGGTCGTCCTCGACGTCGAGCTCCTCCAGCTGAGCACGACGAAGCTGCTCGAGCTCGGCGCGAAGCTCTCGACCTACTCGACCTCGGGCTCGCTCTCGGGAACGGCCACCGGGGGCTCCGGAGGCTCGACCTCGTCGAGCCTCCCGTGGAAGGACCTCCTCAAGCTTTCCCTCTCCGACTTCAACTTCACGATCCCGTCGATCCTCGTCAACTTCATCAAGACGAACACCGACACCGAGCTCCTCGCGCGGCCGCAGCTCCGGATCGCCGAAGGGGAGAAGGCCCAGCTCGTCATCGGCGACCGGGTCCCGATCCCGGTGACGACGATCAACACGCAGTCCGCGATCGGCCAGGTCGGAGTCGTCCCGGTTACCTCGTACCAGTACCAGGACGTCGGCATCAAGGTCGACGTCGAGGCGCGCGTCCACCACAACCGCGAGGTCTCCCTCAAGCTGACCGTCGAGATCTCCGAGGTCAAGCCGACGGCGGGCGAGCAGCCGACGATCAGCACCCGGACGATCACGTCGAACATCCGCCTGAAGGACGGCGAGACGAGCTTCCTCGCGGGCCTGATCCGGACGAAGTCCGCGCACTCCGGGTCCGGCCTTCCCTTCCTTTCGGACCTTCCGCTCGTCGGGAGCCTCTTCGGGAACAAGAAGCGGGAGAGCGAGCGGGACGATATCTTCCTGAGCCTCACGCCCCACATCACCCGGGCGCCCCAGATCACGGAGGAAGACCTGGTCCCCGTCTGGGTCGGGACCGAGAACAACGTCTCCTTCTCCGGCCTGAACGTGAGGCTCGAGTCTCCGCAAGCGTCCGACACGCCGTTCGACCCGCCCGCGGAGGCTCCCGCCTCCCGTCCCGCCGCGCCGACGGGTCCGGTCCCGGGGACGATGCCGGGCCGGGCGATCCTCCCCGTCCAGGGGAGCGGCCCGAACGACCCGTTCCGGCGGACGCCGACCCCGGCGCCCGCGCCGAAGGAGGGCTCGAACATCCTGTCGGGCGACGCGGCCCAGCGCTCGGCGGCGTTCGTCGAGACCGAAGGGCCGCGAGCGCTCGCGCTCGGACTCGAGCTCGAGAACGGCGAGCTGGCGGTCGGAGAGACCGCTCTCCTGACGCTCACCGGCCCTTCCGAGCTCGCCGACGCCGGCGCGCTCGAGGTGACGATCGAATGGGACCCGGCGGTCGCCGAGCTCGTCGCGGTGACGCCCGGGCCGTGGCGCACCGGCTCGGCGGCGCTCAACACGCGGCTCGACTCCGACCGGGCGCCGGGGCGCGTGCGGATCGGCCTCGGCACGCCGACCGGCGTCGTCGGCCTTCCGAGCGGCGCCCTCGCCCGTTTCACGCTCCGCGCGCTCGCGCCGGGCGAGGCGCTCGTTCGGGTCTCCGCCGGCGCGGGGCTCGGCAAGAACGGCCCGCTCCGCCCCGAGGCGAACGCGGTGCCGCTCGTCGTCCGGGACTGAGGCCGTCGTGAAGTCCCCTTCCCGCGTCCGCGGCTACTCGCTCGTCGAGCTCGTCGTCGTCGTCACGATCATCCTGACGCTGACGGCGATGATCGTCCCGGTGGCGCGGTTCAACTGGACGCGGATGAAGGAGATGGAGCTGAAGGAAGCGCTCCGGACGATGCGCACGGCGATCGACGAGCACAAGCGCCTCTCCGACCAGGGGCTCATCCCGGTCGAGCTCGACACGGAGGGCTACCCGAAGGAGCTGGAAGACCTCGTCAAGGGGATCGAGCTCGTCGGGCAGGTCAAGAAGACGCAGCGGTTCCTTCGGAAGATCCCGATCGACCCGATGACCGGCGAGGCGGAATGGGGCCTCCGGAGCCTCCAGGACGACTCCGACTCGACGAGCTGGGGTCGACAGAACGTCTACGACGTCTACTCGCTCTCGGAGCGGACGGCGCTCGACGGGACGAAGTACAAGGACTGGTGACGACGATGGCCCCAGAAGAGAATCTCGCCCCCCGGACCCCCCCCGCTTCGACGAAGCACCGTGGCTTCACTCTCATCGAATTGCTCGTCGTCATGGCGATCATCGGGACGCTCGCGGCGATCGGCATTCCGATGCTGATGAACACGCCGATCAAGGCGAAGGAAGCGGCGCTGAAGGAGAACCTCTTCACGTTCCGCTCCTGCCTCGACCAGTACAAGGCCGACAAGGGCCACTACCCCGAGTCGCTCGAGGTTCTGGTCTCGGAGAAGTACATCCGGAAGGTCCCGGTCGACCCGTTCACGAAGTCGTCCGACACCTGGGAGCTCATCTACGAGGAGCCGGATTCGGCCGAGGCCGCCTCCGAGGAGCCGCCGGGCATCATCGACGTCAAGTCGGGCTCCGATATGACCGCGATCGACGGGACCCCGTACAACACGTGGTGAGCACGGGCCGGAGGGCGGGGCGCCGAGTGCGCGGCGGGGGCTACACGCTCGTGGCGCTCCTCGTCGGCATGACGGTCGCTTCGATCCTCATCGCAGCAGTCCTCCCTCTCGCCTCGGCCCAGGCCCAGCGCGAGAAGGAGGCCGAGCTCGTTTTCCGGGGCCTCCAGTACGCGGAGGGAATCCGTGTCTTCCGCCGCCGATTCGGGCGCTATCCGAACGCACTGGGCGAGCTCCTCGAGGTGAAGCCGCGGAGCGTCCGGCAGCTCTGGAAGGACCCGATGACGAAGGACGGCGAGTGGGGGATCATCTCCCTCGAGGGGACCCCGGTTGGTGGGTCCCAGGGGTCGGGCACCGGCCTGAAGCCGGGCCCCACTCCGACACCCACTCCAAAGCCGACACCGAGCCCCTTCAAGTCGCCTCCCGGCGCGGGCGGCGGGGACCGAACGGGGCCAGTCCTGGGCGTCTACTCGAAGTCGACCGAGCGGGGCTATCGGCTCTGGGAAGGGCGCGAGGCCTTCAACGAGTGGAAGTTCACGGAGGCCAGCCTGACCAGCAGAGGGAAGTCCTCCGGAATCGGTCCGGCGCCCGGCTTCGGAGGCGGTCCGGCGTCGCCGAGGTCCGGCTCCGGCGGCAAGCCATGACCCCAGGCTCGCGCGGGTAAGATCCGCGCCGTGGAAACGCGGACCCTCGGCGACGGCCTGACCGTCTGGCTCGACCCGATGCGCGACGTGCGAAGCGTCGCGCTCGGCGTCTACGTGGCGGGGGGCTCGGCCGACGAGGATCCCTCCGACCTCGGCTCGACCCACTTCCTCGAGCACCTCCTCTTCCGGCGCGCGCGGCGCCGCTCGGGCGCCGACATCGCCCGGACGACCGACCGCCTCGGCGGCGACTGCGACGCCTACACGACGAAGGAGTGGATGGCCGTCCACGCACGGACGCCGTCCGAGCGGCTCCCCGACGCGCTCTCGCTCCTCCTCGACCTGACCGAAGCCCCCGCCTTCACCGCCGACGACGTCGAGACGGAGCGGAAGGTGATCCTCGAGGAGATGGCCGAGGCGAGCGACGTCCCGGAAGACCGCCTCCACGAGGCGTTCGTTCGCTCCTACTGGCCCGACCACCCGCTCGGCGCCCCGATCCTCGGGACGGAGGAGACGGTCGGTGCGCTCAGTCGCCCCCGGCTCGTCCGCCGCTTCCGCGAGGTCTTCCGCCCCGAGAGGACGCTCCTGGTCGCCGTCGGTGCGTTCGAGCCGGAGGCGTTTCTGAAGCTCCTCTCGGCCGAGCGGCGGAAGAGAAGGCACGCGGCGGCGCCGCTCGGCCCCGCCCGTCCGGCCGGGCCCTCCCCGCGCGGGAACCGCTGCGCCTTCCACATCCCCCGGCCCGATCTGAACCAGACGCACCTCCTCGTCGGCACCCCGGCGCCGGCTTACGCGAACCGTCTCGTCCCGGCGGCGTGGCTCCTCTCCGTCGTCCTCGGCGGCGGCGTCTCCTCCCGCCTCTGGCGGCGCGTCCGCGAGCGCCACGGCCTCGCCTACCAGGTGGGAGCGGGCCTCTCGCTCCACCGGGACGGCGGGATGGCGCTCATCGAGGCCGCCACGGCGCCGAAGAAGCTCCCGAAGCTCGTCCGGGCGACCGGCGCGGTCCTTCGCGAGCTCCGGCAGACCGGCGTCACCCGCGCCGAGCTCCGCCGCGCGAAGGACCAGGTCCGCGCCGAGGTCGCGATGTCGCTCGAGTCGACCTCCTCGCGGCGCGAGTCGGCCGTGCGCGGCTGGTTCTACCGCGGGCGCCCGTGGGAAGCCGACGAGACGATCGCCACGATGGAGGCCGTCACCGCCGCCGACGTCGACGACGCGATCGCCGCCCTCTTCGGCGAGCCCGACGCGTCCGGCTTCGGCGTGACCGGCCCCACCCTCGTCGGCGCCACCGTCGACGACCTCGCGGGCGAGCTCGCGGCGTGACCCCCGGCGCGAGCGTCACGGTCCGCTTCCGGCTCCGCGCGGAATGCGCGGACCTCGGCCCGCCCCTCTACGCGAGCGACCTCGCCGCCGGGGCCGACCTGCGCGCGGCGCTCGAGGAGCCGCTGACGCTCGCCCCCGGCGCGCGCGCCGTCGTCCCGACCGGCCTGACGCTCGAGATCCCGCCCGGCTTCGAGGCGCAGGTGCGCGCCCGTTCCGGCCTCGCGCTGAAGAAGGGGCTCGCGCTCGCGAACGGCGTCGGGACGATCGACGCCGACTACCGCGGCGAGGTCGGCGTGATCGTCGTGAACCTCGGCGCCGAGCCCGTCACGCTCGCGCGCGGCGAACGGATCGCCCAGCTCGTCGTCGCGCCCGTCGTCCGCGCCGTCTTCGAACCCGCGCCCGACCTGAACGGCACCGCCCGCGGCGCGGGGGGCTTCGGCTCGACGGGGACGGCGTGATCGAGATCGCCTTCCTCGGCTCCGGCTCGACCGGAAACTGCGCCGTCGTCCGCTCCGGGCGGACGACGCTCCTCCTCGACGCCGGCCTCTCGCCGCGGCAGATTTCCGTCCGGCTCGGGAAGCTCGGCGCCTCGCTCGACGACGTCTCGGCCCTCCTCCTGACGCACGAGCACTCCGACCACGTCGCTGCGGCCGCGGCCCTCGCGACGAAACGGGGCCTCCCCGTCTACGCCACCGCCGGCACGCTCGCGAAGGCGGGCCTCCCGGGCCCCCTCTTCGCCGACCTGCGCGTCGTCCGCGACGGTGACGAGCTCGCGTTCGGGAACGGCGACCTCACGGTCCGCGTCACGGCCACGCCCCACGACGGCGTCGACCCGTGCTGCTACGTCTTCGCCAGCGGCTCCGGGCGCCGCGCCGGCGTCGCGACCGACCTCGGCCACCTCTCGCGGAACGTCCTCGCGGCCCTCGCCGGATGCGAGGTGATCGGCCTCGAGGCGAACCACGACGTCGACGTCCTGCGCGAGGGGGCCTACCCGGCCTTCCTGAAGAAGAGGATCCTCTCCGACGTGGGGCACCTCTCGAACGAAGCGGCCGCCGACGGGCTCGAGCGCCTCGTCGGGGAGCGGACGCGGACGCTCGTCGGCCTCCACCTCTCCCAGAACAACAACACGCCGAACCTCGCCCAGCGCGCGCTCCGCCGGGGTCTCGAGCGGCTCGGGGCGCAGGTCGCCCTCGAGTTCGCGGGGCCGTCCGCGCCGACCGGGTGGTTCGGGGCGTGAGGCGCGGGCCGGCGCGGAACGGCGCGCACGACGATCGGGGAGGGCCGCGACCGGCCGCCCGCCCCAGGAGGAACGCATGAAGGTCCAGGTCACGGTCGTCCCGAAGTCCGGAGTCCTCGATCCGCAGGGGAAGGCGATCGCCGGCGCGCTCACGCGCCTCGGCTTCCCGGGGGTCGGGGACGTGCGGGCCGGGAAGGTCTTCCGCGTCGAGGTCGAGGCGAAGGACGCTGCCGAGGCGAAGGCGCAGGCCGAGCAGATGGCCGTCAAGCTCCTCTGCAACCCGGTCATCGAGGAGTTCGAGGCCGAGGTGCTCGGTTGAGCTCCGGCGCGAGACCGCGCGTCTCGGTCGTCCTCTTCCCCGGATCGAACTGCGACCACGACGCCGTTCACGCCGTCGAGACGGCGATCGGGGCCGACGCGCGCCTCGTCTGGCACGACGGCACCGACCTCGGCCGCCCCGACCTCGTCGTCCTCCCCGGCGGCTTCTCCTACGGCGACTACCTCCGCTGCGGCGCCCTCGCCCGCTTCTCTCCCGTCATGGGCGCCGTCCGCGACTTCGCGGCGAACGGCGGCCCGGTCCTCGGCATCTGCAACGGCTTCCAGGTCCTCTGCGAAGCGGGTCTCCTGCCGGGTGCGCTCCTCGCGAACTCCGGCCAGCGCTTCCTCTGTCAGGACGTTCACGTCCGCGTCGAGACGATCCGGACCCCCTTCACCGCCGAGCTGACGAAGGGCGACGTCCTCCGCCTGCCCATCGCGCACGGCGACGGGAACTGGCGCGCCGAGGAGGCGACGTGGGACGACGTCGTCGGGCACGACCAGGTCGTCTTCCGCTACTGCGACGCGGCCGGCGCCCGCGTTCCCTCCGCGAACCCCAACGGCTCGCACGACGACGTCGCCGGCGTCTGCAACCGGGAGCGGAACGTCGTCGGCCTGATGCCGCACCCCGAGCGCGCCTCCGAGGAGATCCTCGGCAACGCCGACGGGGCGAGGCTCTTCCGCTCCTTCGCCGCGGGGCTGCTCGTCGGCTGCTCGGCCTGACCCGCCTGCCCTACGACGCGGTCCACCGCGCCACGAACCGCGACGTCATCACCCCTGCCACGGCGACCGGCGCGCCGAGGAGGACGACCGAGACCGGCAGGAACGTGTCGGGCGCGAGGAGCCCGGGTCGCGCGAGGAAGAGCGCCGCCGCGGCCGAGACGAGGCTCGCGGCGATCAGCCGGCGGCCGAAGAGCGCGTTCGCCTCGTACCAGAGCGCCGGGTCGGAGAGCGTCGCGCGGGAGCGGTAGCCGTAGACGACGTTCGGGCCGATCTTCCGGAGCGCGAGCGGAATCGAGATGAGGATGAAGAGGGCGTCGACCGCGAGGATCGTGACGAGCCCCTTCTCGTAGATCGTCATGGCGACCGCGGACCTCCCGGCCAGCTCCCGAGTATAGGGAGCAGCCGGCCCGCCGGGGCGGGGCGCGGCGCGGGACGACGACCTAAGCGAGGAAGCTGCGCTGCAGGAGACGAATCACGGCTTCGACGACCGCGAGGTGGGCGGCCGCGGTCAGAACGCCGGCGTGACCCGACACGATGGAGGCGTGGGCCGTGAAGACCTTGCCCGGACGGGCGTAGCCCGTGCCGTGAAGGCCCCCCGAGGCGAAGGCGGACTGGGGAAGCTCGATTGCTTCGGGGTCCGACCAGGCATTGCTCGTGACCTGACTGAGGAGCCAGTCGGAGGTTCCGGCGCTGGCCAGGACGACGGCGGGCCGGAACTTCGAGGAGGTGAGGTCGGAGAAGGGGAAGCGGACGACGACTACGGCGCCGGGTGCAGGTGCAGCCACGCCGCGTCCTCCTCGGGCCGATCCCAGTCGGCGCGAAGGGCGGCCTCGCTCAGGAGCGCCGTCTCGATCGAGCCGTCGTCGGGAGCGACCGAAACGAGGACCCGGGAGCCCGCCGGGAGGTCGAGGGGCTCGAGCGTCCGAAGGTTACCGTCCGCGTCGACCTCGGCATGGAGAATCCGGTGCATGGCGCGAGTCTACCGGACGGAGCCTCGCGCCATGCAACCGGGGCCTGCGTGGCGACTACCCGTTCGCCGGGACTTTCCTCTCCTCCGGCTTCGGCGGGACGGCCTTGCGGGGCGCGGGCTTCGCGTCGTCCTTCGCAGGCGCCTTCGCCTCGTCTTTCTTCTCGTCCTTCTCCTTGCCGAAGACGTCGTTCGCCACGAGGGCCTTCGGGTCGTAGGGCGACGGGGCGCCGCCGAGGTAGCGGTGGAACCAGTCGAGGTGGGCCGAGTAGTAGAGGACCATGTCGTACCAGCCGGGCCAGTGGCTCCCGTTCTCGAAGACGACGAGGCGCGACGGCACGCCCATCTTCTGGAGGTCGGTGAAGAACGCGAGCGACTGCGTGTACGGGACGCGGAAGTCCTTCTGCCCGGTCAGGACGAGCGTCGGCGTCTTGAACTTCGTCACGTACGACGACGGGCTCTGCTTCGCGTACCCCTCCGGGTTCTGCCAGGGGGTCCCCTTCAGGTCCCACTCGGGGAACCAGAGCTCCTCCGTCATCGAGTACATCGAGCGGAGGTCGTAGACCCCCATCATCGCGGCGAGCGCCTTGAAGGGGTGGTCGTGCCCGGCGAGCCACATCATCGCGTAGCCGCCCCACGACCAGCCCATCGCCCCCATCCGGTCCTTGTCCGCCCACTTCTGGACGGAGAGCCAGTCGGCCACGGCGAGGACGTCCTTCATCACCTTGCCGTCCCAGTCGCCCGAGATCGCGGCCGTGTAGTCCTGCCCCCAGCCGGTCGAGCCGTGCGGGTTCGGGAACGCGACGACGTACCCGGCGCCCGGGTAGACCTGCGCGTCGAGGCGGAAGGCGTCGGCCCACTGCATCTGAGGGCCGCCGTGGACGTTCATGATGACCGGGTACTTCTTCGTCGGGTCGAAGTCGTGCGGCTTGACGAGGAGGACCTGCACCTTCTTCCCGGTCGGGCTGTCGACGAAGACCTCCTCCATCGGGGCGAGGGCCACCTCGGAGAGGAGCTTCTCGTTCCGGCTCGTCAGCGGCGTCACCTTGCCGCGCTCCTTGCCGGCGAGCGTCAGCCGGTAGAGCTCGGTGGGCAGGTGCATCTGCCGGCGGGCGAGAACGGCCCACGTGCCGTCGGGAGCGACCTGGAACGCGTCGAGGAAGCCGGTCGAGGTGACGACGTCGATCTTCCCGGAGGCGAGGTCGAGCTCGTGGAGCGGAGTCCGACCCCGCACGTCGGCGGCGAAGAGGACCTTCTTCCCGTCGGGGGAGAAGCGGTAGTCGCCGATCCAGGAATCGAACTCCTCGGTCAGGACGCGGCTCGTCCCGGCGGCCCGGTCGAACACGGCGAGGAGGAAACGGTCCGACTCGTAGCCGGGCGTCCGCTGCATCTTGAACGCGAGGTGCTTTCCGTCGGGCGAGTAGCGCGGCGCGCCGTCGGCGGCGGGGTTCTTCGCTGTCAGGTTCTTCGGCGCCTTCAGCTGCTCCGGCGTCCCGTCCACCGGGACGACGTAGAGGTCGACGTTCGTCGAGGAGGCCGGGAACGGGTCGCGGTGCGACGTGAACGCGAGCTCCTTGCCGTCGGGGGAGACGTCGAAGTCGGCGCCGCCGCCGGCGGAGAACGCGGGGGAGTCGAAGTCGCCGGGCGTCAGGTCGACGAGCGGCGCCTTCGGGTCGGCGAGGTCCATCCGGAGGATGTGGGTCCGCTTGCCGTCCTCCCAGGAGTCCCAGCGGCGGACGAAGAGGGAGTCGGCGACGACCGCCTTCATCTTCCCCTTCTCCATCGCCTCGTCCTTCTTCTTGTTGCAGTCGAGGTCGGCGCCGCAGGCGGGCCAGACGTCGACGAGGAGAAAGAGCCTCTTGCCGTCGGGCGAGAAGCGGAACGCGCCGACGCCGCCGGGGAGGTCGGTCTTCTTCTCGGGCTCGCCGCCGGCCACCGGGAGGAACCAGACCTGCGGCGTGCCGGAGCGGGTCGAGAGGAACGCGAGCGTCGCGCCGTCGGGAGAGAAGTCGGGGCTCGCGTCGCGCTTGTCGAGGACCGTCAGCGCCCGGGCGTTCTTCCCGTCGGCGTCGACGCGCCAGAGGTTCGTCCAGCGCTTCACGGCCGGCAGGTCGGTGGACGTCACCGTGAACGCGAGGCTCTTCCCGTCGGGGGCGATCACCGGCTCGCCGACCCCCTGGACCGCGTAGAGGTCCGCGATCGTGGCGGCCCGCTTCGCGGGTGCGGCGGAAAGGGGCAGGGCGAGGGCGGCAGCGATCGCGGCGACGAGGATCGCGCGGAATCTGTTCGAGGTCATCGGTCTGTCTCCTCCGGGCGCGCGGAGCGGGCGCCCGTCACTTTCGGAACGCGTACGGGACGACGAGCGTCTTCTTCTCCCAGGAGATCCGGAGGGAGCCGCGGAAGGCGTCCTCGGGGAGGAAGTCGATCGTCATCGCCTCGAGGTGGTCGTGCCGGGAGAGGACCTTCATCGGGATCCGGACGACGTCCTGCTTCGGGTCGTACTCCGTCCCCCACTGCCCGGTCTGGCGGTTCACGATGAGCTGCCACTCCTTCGGGCCGGGGAGCGTGTAGAGCGAGTAGGTCCCCTTCGCCAGGGTGGCGGTGCCGAGCGTGACGTCCACGTCGAGGCGGAGCGTCGTCGCGGCGTTCGCGCCGGTCCGCCACACCTTTCCCCACGGCACGAGGCCGCCGAAGACCTTTCGCTTCTTCGCGAACGGCCGGCCGTACTCGACCCGCATCGTCCCGTTCCCGACGGCGATCTCCTCGGCGCCGCGAGGGGAGATCGGGACGCGGGGAATCGCGTTCTCCTGCCCGGCGAGGGGCGCGGCGAGAAGGAGGGCGAGGAGGGGAAGGGCTCGTTTCATGCGGTCTCCAAGTCTCGACGGCCGGCCGGGGCCGGCCGCCCGGGGGAGTTTACGGGAGGGGGAGGGGGCCGGGCGCCCCGGCGAGGCGCGGCCAGCGCGCGCGGCGCGCCCCTGCTACATTCCGCCCGCCATGGCGCAGCAGTACATCTACACGATGGTCAACCTCCGCAAAGTCGTCCCCCCGCAGCGGGAGATCCTGAAGGGGATCTACCTCTCGTTCTTCCCGGGGGCCAAGATCGGCGTCCTCGGCCTGAACGGCGCGGGCAAGTCGTCGCTTCT
Source organism: uncultured Holophagales bacterium (assembly GCA_964453825.1). Lineage (GTDB taxonomy): Bacteria > Acidobacteriota > Thermoanaerobaculia > UBA5066 > UBA5066 > UBA5066. The sequence continues at coordinate 2,664 of CAYVPO010000015.1, read as the reverse complement.
GAAGATCATGGCGGGCGTCGACACCGAGTTCAACGGCGAGGCCTTCGCGGCGGAAGGGACGCGCGTCGGCTTCCTCCAGCAGGACCCGTGGCTCGACCCTGCCAAGACCGTCCTCGAGAACGTCGAGGCGGCCGTCGAGCCGGTGAAGAAGCTCCTCGCGCGCTTCGACGAGCTGGGCGAGAAGATGGGCGAGAGCCTCCCCGACGCCGAGATGGACAAGGTCATGGCGGAGTACGGGAAGGTGCAGGACGCCATCGAGGCCGCGAACGGCTGGGACCTCGACCGGACGCTCGAGACGGCGATGGACGCCCTCCGCTGCCCGCCCCCCGACGCCGACGTCACGAAGATCTCCGGCGGCGAAAGGCGCCGCGTCGCGCTCTGCCGCGTCCTCCTCGAGAAGCCCGACCTCCTCCTCCTCGACGAGCCGACGAACCACCTCGACGCCGAGTCGGTCGCCTGGCTCGAGCAGCACCTCGCCGAGTACCCCGGCACCGTCGTCGCGGTCACGCACGACCGCTACTTCCTCGACAACGTCGCCCAGTGGATCCTCGAGCTCGACCGCGGCGCGGGCATCCCGTGGAAGGGGAACTACACCTCCTGGCTCGACCAGAAGGCGACCCGCCTCGCGCAGGAAGAGAAGGCCGAGAGCAACAAGCAGAAGACGCTCGAGCGCGAGCTGGAGTGGGTGCGGATGGCGCCGCGCGCCCGGCACGCGAAGGGGAAGGCGCGCCTCCAGGCCTACGAGCAGCTCCTCGCCGAGAGCGGCTCCGAGGGCCGCGGCGAGACGAACGAGATCTACATCCCGGCGGGGCCCCGGCTCGGCGACGTCGTCGTCCGCGCGGAAGGCCTGAAGAAGGCCTACGGCGACAAGCTCCTCTTCGACGACCTGACGTTCGACCTGCCGAAGGGAGGCATCGTCGGCGTCATCGGCCCGAACGGAGCCGGCAAGACGACGCTCTTCAAGATGATCATGGGCCTCGAGAAGCCCGACGGCGGCGTCCTCACGGTGGGCGAGACGGTCTTCCCGTCGTACGTCGACCAGAACCGCGACCGCCCCGACCCGACGAAGTCGGTGTGGGAGGAGGTCTCCGGCGGCGAGGAGAAGATCATGGTCGGCCGCCGCGAGATGTCGAGCCGCGCCTGGTGCTCGATGTTCAACTTCAAGGGGGCCGACCAGCAGAAGCGGATCGGCGACCTCTCCGGCGGCGAGATGAACCGCCTCCACCTCGCGCGCACCGTGAAGAAGGCCGGCAACCTCCTCCTCCTCGACGAGCCGACGAACGATCTCGACGTCGACACGCTCCGGGCCCTCGAGGAAGCGCTCCTCTCCTTCGCCGGCTGCGCCGTCGTCATCTCGCACGACCGCTGGTTCCTCGACCGCGTCGCGACCCACATGCTCGCGTTCGAGGGGGACTCGAAGACGTTCTGGTACGAGGGGAACTACCAGGAGTACGAGGCCGACCGGCACAAGCGCCTCGGCGCCGCCGCCGACCAGCCGCACCGGATCAAGTACCGGAAGCTGACGACGGGGTAGGGCGGGGAGGGGGGCGCCCGCGCCCGAACCTGGTCATCCATGCCGTGAATGGATTTCATTCACGGTGTGAATGGCCCCCCCGTTCTACTCGTAGTGGGTGAAGAGCCTCAGGACCTTGACCGTCTTCTCGCCCTCGAGCACTTGGTAGACGAGGCGATGCTGGATGTTGATCCGCCTCGAGAATGCCCCGGAGAGCTGTCCGACGAGCTTCTCGAACCGGGGCGGCGCCTCGAACGGGTCCCGCGCGAGGATCGCGAGGAGCCTCTCGGCCTGCGGACGCAGGCCGGCCCGGGCGATCTTGCGTGCGTCCCGCCGCGCCTGCGGCGTGTAGACGACTCGCCAGCCGCCTTTCACCAGCCGGGCTCGTCCTCACACTTGCCGAGGGGAGTCTTCAGCCCCCTCCGGATCGAAGCCGCCATGCCCGGTATCGAAACGAGGTGCAGGGTCTCGGAGATGGCCCGCCAGTCGTCTTCCGAGACGAGGACGGCGCTGTGGCGCTTTCCGCGGATCTGGATCGGTTCGTGCGACTCCGCGGTCTCGTCGAGCAGACCGTAGAGTCGCGCGCGCGCTTCGCTGGCGGTGATCGTCGTCATCGTCGACTCCGTGTCTATCGTACGCTTTCCCGTACGTTCTTGCGAGAGACGCGGCGCCTCGCCCCGCTCCGCCGCCGTCCCCGCCCGGAGACGGCTCCCGGGGAACGCAATTTGCTTGAACTCTGCCGGGAGGAGTCCGCGTGATCGCTTTCGTGACGCTGTTCCTCGGCCTCTTCTACGGGCCGGCCGAGATCGAGCTCTCCGCCGCGCCCGGTGTCGCCCGGATCGAGCTCTACGTCGACGGCGACCTCGTCTCGGAGCTGACCGGGCCGTGGGTCGCGAAGCTCGACCTCGGGCAGGAGATCGTCCCGCGCGAGCTCGTCGCCGTCGCGAAGGACGCCGAGGGACGCCGGGTCGGCGAGATTCGCCAGTGGATCAACCGCCCCCGGCCCGGCGCGGAGGCGAGCTTCGTCGTCGAGAAGGACCCGAGCGGCGCGGGCCGGACGGCGCGCCTCCTCTGGCGGAGCGTGACGCGCTCGAAGGCGAAGTCGATCCGCGTCTCCTTCGACGGCCTGCCGCTCGAGGTCCCCGACCCGA
>CAYVPO010000014.1:0-32528 GCA_964453825.1 uncultured Holophagales bacterium | reverse complement strand
CGCCGACGTAGCTCACCTCGGGGATCGAGTAGATGGCGAAGGGGAGGTTCTCGGTGGAGGCGGAAGGGCCGGTGAGGCCGAACGCGTGGCGCATCGCGCGGCGGCCCTGCTCCATGGAGGTGGAGGCGAGGGCCGGGTAGCCGATGACGTCGCCCACGGCGTAAATGTGGGGGTGGGTCGTCTGGAGGTCCGCGTTGACGCTCAGGAGGCCGTACTTGTCGGGGACGAGGCCGATCGTCTCGAGGCCGAGGTCCCTGGTGTTCCCGTCGCGGCCGACGCAGTAGAGGAGGACGTCCGAGGTGAGGCGGCGGCCCTTCCGCGTCTCGACCGTCACCCGCGCGGGGGAGCCCGGGACCGGCTCGACCGTCGCGTAGCGGTCGTCGTGCAGCAGCTCGACGTGGAGCTCCCCGAGCTCGCGCTCGAGGATCCCGACGATCTCGCGGTCGAGGTAGGGGAGGAGCAGGTCGCGCGTGTCGACCAGCGTCACGTAGACGCCGAGAGCCGCGAAGATGGACGCGTACTCGATGCCGATGACGCCCGCGCCGAGGACGGTCATCGTCTTCGGCATCCGCGGCAGCTTCAGGATCGTGTTGCTGTCGAAGACGCTCTCGGCGTCGAACGGGACGTCCGCCGGACGGTTCGGGCTCGAGCCGGTGGCGATGACGATCACGTCGCCGCGAACCGTCCCCTTCCGCCGGCCGTCCTTCCCTTCGACGGCGATCGTGTGCGGGTCGAGGAAGCGTCCGTGCCCCCGGAAGACCTCGATCCGGTACCTCCCGAGCGAGGCGTTGATCATGTCGAGCTCGCGCTGGACGACGAGCCGCTCGCGGTACATGAAGTCGGCGACGGTCACGTCGTCCGTCACCTCGGTCTGGAAGCCGTGCAGGCGGTGGCGCGTCATCCCGAGGAAGAAGAGCGCGCTCTCTCGGAGCGTCTTCGACGGGATCGTCCCCCAGTTCACGCGGGCGCCCCCGACGACGGGGGCCCGCTCGACGAGGGCGACGCGCTTCTGAGCCTTGGCGGCCTGGATGGCGGCGCGCTCGCCGCCCGGGCCGCCGCCCAGGACGACGACGTCGAAGTCGGAGGAGGTCGGTGCGGGAGTCACGCGCGGATCGTAGCAAGGGCGGACGGCGGGACGGCCTGTCCCTCGGGGCGGGTAGACTTCTCCTGATGGGAAGCAAGGCCCTCCGACGGGGCGTGGCGACGGACGCCTTTCAGCCGTTCCGCGGCGAGACTCCGGAGCAGCGGATCGCCGAGGCGATTCGGATGGGGGAGGCGTGTCTCGACGTTTACCTCGCCGCCCTGCCCCCGGGGACGACGCGGGAGGAGGCCCGGGCGCGCGCCGCCCGGATGAAGGGGCTCGGCCGCCGCCGGTCCGACGCGAGCCTCTCGTGAACGACGCCCTGCTCCACGAGGTCCTCGACGTCCTGGAACGGCGGGGCACGGCGGCGGGGCTGATCGGCGCGGTCGCCCTCGCCGCTCACGGCATCGTCCGCGCGACGCTCGACTACGACCTGCTCGTCCTCGACCGGGGGATCCTCGAGGCTGCGGCGTGGACGAAGCTCGCGGAGGGCGGAGCCGTGGTCGAGATCCGGAGGGGTGACTTGGAGGATCCTCTGGCCGGGGTCGTCCGCATTTCGCGCGAGGGGCAGGCACCGGTCGACCTCGTCGTCGGGAAGAGCCCGTTTCTCGACGGGGTCCTCGCCCGCCGGCAGGAGCTCGTCGTGCGAGGCCGACGGGTCCCGGTCGTCCTCGGCGCGGACCTCCTCCTCCTGAAGGTCTTCGCGGGAGGCCCGCAGGACCTCCTGGACGCCGAGACCTTGCTCGCCGGCGACGAGGGCGGGCGTCTCCGCACGGAGCTCGAGTCCCGGCTCGCGGACCTTCCTGCGGGTCTCCGCCGGGAGGTCTCTGCGCTTCTCGTGCGCCGGCCGGGCTGACAGGTCGCGGCCCGCCGCCGCGCCCGGGAGCCGAGAGGGAGTATCGTCCGCGGCGCATGTCCGAAGCCCTCCCGGCCGCCGACCCGCGCCCCCTGCCGCCGACCGCCTACCGCTGGCTCGTCCTCCTCTCGTGCAGCGTGGCGATGTTCGGCAACTACTACGTCTTCGACGCCATCTACCCGGTCACGCCGCTCCTGGAGAAGGCGTTCGGGTTCACGGGCGCGCAGGTGGGGCTCCTCGACACGGCCTACAACGTCGCGGCGCTCCTGACGCTCATCGCGGGCGGGATCCTGATCGACCGGATGGGGGTGGCCGCCTCGGCGGTCCTCTTCGGCGCGATCGGGGCGGCCGGCAGCGTCGCGATCGCGGTCCTCCCCGCGCTCCTCCCGGAGACGCCCTGGTTCGGGATGATGCTCGGTCGATTCCTCCTCGGCGTCGGCTCGGAGTGTTTCATCGTCGCGGCGACGACCGTCGTCGGGCGCTGGTTCAAGGGGAAGGAGATCTCCTTCGCCCTCGCGATCCAACTCCTCGTCGGACGGCTCGGCTCGTGGACCGCCGACAAGTCGCCCGACTTCGCGAAGTCGCTCTTCGACGGCTGGCAGCCGCCCCTCCTCCTCGCAGCCGGCCTCGGCGTGGTCTGGCTCGTCTTCGCCGTCCTCTACGCCGGCCTCGAGAAGCGGGCCGCCCGCGTCTACGCGGTGAAGAAGGCGGGGGCGACCGACAAGCTCGTCTGGAAGGACCTCGTCCGCTTCGACCTCGGCTACTGGTGGGTCGTCGGCCTCTGCGTCGCGTTCTACTCGACGATCTTCCCGTTCCGGACGTTCGCGAACCTCTACTTCATCGAGGCGAAGGGGCTCTCGCCCGAGGACGCCGGGAACCTGAAGTCGATCCTCCCGCTCCTCTCGATGATCGGGATGCCGCTCTTCGGCCTCCTCGTCGACAAGATCGGGAAGCGGGCGCTCCTGATGGCGGCCGGCTCGGCCCTGCTGGTTCCGCCGTTCTTCCTGCTCTTCTCGACCTCGATCCCGCCGACGATCCTGATGGGCATGCTCGGCCTGGCCTTCGCGCTCGTCCCGGCGGTCCTCTGGCCGGCAGTGACGTACCTCGTCCCCGAGGCGCGCCTCGGCTCGGCCTATGCGCTCATGACGTTCTGCCAGCAGGTGGGCTGGGCCGGCATGAGCTGGGGCCTCGGCCTCCTGAAGGACGCTTCCGGCGCGAGCGCGGCTCATCCGGCCGGCTGGACGCCGGTTCTCGTCGCCCTCGGCACGCTGGCGTCGGTCGGTTTCGTCTTCTCGTTCCTCCTCTGGAAGAGCGAGCGGAGCCCGAGGGGTCACGGCCTGGACGCCGTGACGCCGAACACGGCGACGGAGGCGAAGTCCGTCTCGCCCGCCTGAACGCTCCCGGTCCCCGACGCTCCGCGACGGATTCGCCGCGGGAGACATTCCCGGCGGAGCGAGCGAGAATGCGGGCATGACGGACAGGGACGGCGGACCCGGCCGTGAGACGACCGTGAGGTCGGCGGCGCCCGCTCCGACGGAGGGCCCCTCGTGACGGCCAGGCCGAGCGTCGCGGGCCCGGGATCGCCGATCGAGCGGATCCTCCTCGTCGACGACGAGGAACCGCTCGTCGAGCTGCTCACGCTCTTCCTCGGCGAGATGGGGTATCGGGTGACGGGGTTCACCGCCGCGCCTGCTGCGCTCGAGGCGTTTCTCGGCGATCCGGAGGCGTTCGATGCGGTCGTATCCGACCTCTCGATGCCCCACCTGCCGGGTCTCGAGCTCGCGAACCGCCTCCTGCGCGCGCGCCCAGGCCTGCCGGTCGTCCTGACGTCCGGCTGGGTCCGGGAGGAGGACGAAGCCGCGGCCCGGTCTCTGGGCGTGCTTGGATTCGCGACCAAGGGCTCCTCCGTCGAGGAGATCGTCCGCGCGGTCGACCTGCTCCTGCGCGGCGGCGAAGGCCCGGGGGACCCGCCGCCTGCCGAAGGGACCTGACGCCCGCCCGGGAGGTGGAGAACGATGGCGCACACCGTCCGCTTCCCCCTCGCACCGGAGCCCGCCCCGCCATCACCTGCGAGCGTCGTCCTTCCCGTCGCGGGGATGACGTGCACGAGCTGCGCCCGCCTGATCGAGTGGAAGGTGGGGCAGCTCGGCGGGGTCCGGTCGGCGCGCGTCAGCGTCGCCACCGACTCGCTGCACGTCGACTACGACCCTTCCCGTCTCGACGTCGACGGGATCGCCGCGTGCGTGAGGAGGGCGGGCTTCGGCGTCCCGGGCGTCGGCCCGGGCGAACCCGGGGACGATGGGGGCACCGAGGGCTCCGGCCCCGCGACGGCCCGGCTGGTCCTCGGCCTCGTGCTGACGGGTCCGCTGATCGTCTACAGCATGGGGCGCGACCTCGGCCTCCCTGCTTTCCCGCACGACCGGCTCGTCCTGCTCCTCGTCGCGACGGTCGTCCAGGTCGTCGTCGGAGCGCCGTTCTACGTCCGCTCCTGGAGGAGCCTCCGCTCCGGCGCCTCGAGCATGGACGTCCTCGTCGCGCTCGGCTCCACGGTCGCCTGGGGAGCGAGCGCGGGTGTGACCCTGGGGCTCCTTCCGGGCAACGACGTCTACTTCGAGACGGGGGCCGCGATCGTCACGTTCGTGACTCTCGGCAGGGTCCTGGAGGCCCGCGCGCGCGGGCGAGCCTCGAAGGCCCTCCGCGCGCTGCTCGACCTGAACCCCGTCACGGCCCGCGTCGTGAGGGACGGCGTCGAGGTCGAGGTCGGCGTCGGAGACGTCCGGGTCGGGGAGACGGTCGTGGTCCGGCCCGGCGAACGGGTCCCGGTCGACGGCCTGGTTCGCGAGGGGCGATCCGCGATCGACGAGTCGATGGTCACCGGCGAGTCGATGCCCGTGGCGAAGGGGCCTGGCGACGAAGTGATCGGCGCGACGGTCAACCGCGACGGCCTCGTGCGCGTCGAGGCGACGCGCGTCGGCGCGGATTCGACCCTTTCCCGGATCGTCCGCCTCGTGGAGGAGGCCCAGGCGCGGAAGGCCCCGACGCAGAGGGTCGCCGACGCGGTCGGCCGCGTCTTCGTCCCGCTCGTCCTCGCCGCCGCCCTCGGGACGCTCCTCCTCTGGCTCTTCGTCGCGCGCATCGACCTGCCGGGGGCGCTGATGAACGCCGTCGCCGTGCTCATCATCGCGTGCCCCTGCGCGATCGGCCTCGCGACGCCGATGGCCATCCTCGTCGGCACGTCGCGGGGGGCCTCGCGCGGCATCCTCTTCCGGACGGGCGAGGCCCTCGAGAAGGTCGGCGAGGCCACGGTCGTCGTCTTCGACAAGACCGGCACCCTCACCCGGGGCGAGCCCGGTCTCACCGACGTCGTCGCCTCGAGCCGTGGCGGGGAATCGGAGCTCCTCCGGCTCGCGGCGAGCGCCGAGCAGGGGTCGGAACACCCGGTCGGCCGGGCGCTCGCGCGGGCCGGCGCGGCGCGCGGGCTCCGGCTCTCACCGCCGCGGGAGCTCTCGGCCGTGAGCGGCGCGGGGATCCGCGCGAACGTCGAGGGGCGCGAGATCCTCGTCGGGACGGCCTGGCTCATGCGCGAAGCGGGAGTCTCGCTGGAAGCGCTCGAGCCCGAGGCCGACCGCCTCCAGGCCGAGGGGAAGACCGCGATGTTCGTGGCCGCGGCGCCGGCGGAGGGCGGTGCGCCACAGGCAGTCGGCGTCCTGGCGGTGGCCGACGCCGTGAAGCCGGAAGCCCGGGAGGCCGTCGACGAGCTCGCGCGGCTCGGTCTCGACGTCGTCATGCTGACGGGGGACAACCTCAGGACCGCCGAGGCGGTCGCCCGGGAGGTCGGCATCACGCGGGTCCGCGCGGAGGTCCGGCCGGAGGAGAAGGCGGAGGCGATCCGGAACCTGCGCGACGCCCCGAGGCCGCCGGGGACGCGGGCGCCCGTCGTCGTCATGGTGGGCGACGGCGTCAACGACGCGCCGGCCCTGGCGCAGGCGGACGTCGGCATCGCGCTCGGGACCGGGTCCGACGTGGCGATGGAGGCGGCGGGTGTCACGCTGATGAGCGGAGACCTCCGCGGGGTCGGCAGGGCGGTCGTCCTCTCGCGCGCATCCCTCCAGACCGTCCACCAGAACCTCGTCTGGGCGCTGTTCTACAACGTGGCTCTGATTCCCGTGGCGGCCTACGGCCTTCTCGACCCGATGGTGGCGGCCGGCGCGATGGTCTTCAGCTCGCTCTTCGTCGTCACGAACAGCCTGCGGCTCCGGCGGGCGCCGCTCGAGGCGTTCGTCGCGCCGAAGCCGACCTGGCGCCGCGGGCTCGCGCTCGCGCCGCGCGTCCTCGCCCCGGCGGTGGCGCTCGCGGCCCTGATCGTCGTCCCGATGCTGGCGATGGCCGACGGCGCAGAGATCCGGGGAGCCCTTCCCGGGACGATGACTCCGGCCCTGATGATGGTCATGGCGATCGCGAACGGGGTGATCGCGGTCTCGTACGCGTCGATCCCGATCTTCCTCGTCGTCTTCAAGGTCCGCAGGAAGGACCTGCCGTTCTCGTGGGTCCTGGCCCTGTTCGGCCTCTTCATCCTCGCGTGCGGAACGACGCACTTCGTCCACGTCCTCGGCCTCTGGTGGCCCGTCGGCTGGTGGCAGGCGACGGTCGACTCGATCTGCGCCGCCGCGTCCCTGGCGACGGCAGTCGTCCTCTGGCCGCTGCTGCCGAAGATCCTCGCGCTTCCGAGCCCGGCGCAGCTGCGCCTCGTGAACCGCGCGCTGGAGGACGAGAAGTCCTCGCTGGAAAGGACGCGGGACGAGCTTCGGAAGGCGTACGAGGAGGTGGAACGGCGCGTCGAGGAGCGGACGGCCGAGCTGGCCGCGGCGAATGCCGCGCTCCTCGCGGAGGTGGCCGAGCGGGAGAGGGCGGAAGAGGAGCTGCGCCGGAGCCGCAACGTTCTCTCCCAGGTGATGGACGCGATCCCGCATTCGGTCTTCTGGAAGGACCGGGAGAGCGTCTACCTCGGCTGCAACCGGCAGATGGCCCGGCTGGCCGGCCTGGCGGACCCGGCCGAGATCGTCGGCCGGACCGACTTCGACCTCCCCTGGTCCCGAAGCGAGGCCGAGGGGTACCGCGCGGACGACCGGGAGGTCGTCGCCGCCGGACGGCCGAAGATCCACTTTCTCGAGACCCAGCGGATGCCGGACGGGTCGACGACCTGGATCGACACGTCGAAGGTCCTGCTGAAGAACGGGGGCGGCGAGGTCTACGGCGTCCTCGGGATCTTCGAGGACGTGACGGAGAGGCGGGAGGCGGAGGCGCGGCTTCTCGAGTACCGGAAGGTCATCGAGAGCTCGACGGACCTGATCTGCGTCCTCGACGCCTCCCGTCGACTCGTCCTCGCGAACGGCGCCCTCCTCTCGTTCCGCGGGGCGCCCGGGGAGCCGGTCGAGCGACGCGGCGTCGCCGAGGTGCTCGGGGAGGAAGGCCTCTCGCAGCTCGCGCCGGAGCTGGATGCGTGCTTTGCAGGGCGGGAGCGCGAGTTCGGGATGACGCTGGAGTCTCCGGGGAGAGGCCCGCGCGAGCTCTCGGTCCTCCTCACGCCTATCCTCGAGGGCGAGACCGTGACGCGGGCGGCCTGCGTGCTCCGGGACGTGTCGGAGCAGAGGAAGCTGGAGGAGCAGCTCCTCCAGGCTCAGAAGATGGAGGCGATCGGCCAGCTCGCGGGAGGCGTTGCCCACGACTTCAACAACATCCTTTCCGTGATCCTGGGCTACTGCCACCTCCTGAAGCGGGGTCTGTCGGACGACGAGAAGCAGGCCGAGCGGCTCGAGCAGATCGTCGCGGCCGCGGAGCGGGCCGCCCAGCTGACGCGGGCTCTGCTCGCGTTCAGCCGCAAGCAGGCGATGTCCCCGAAGGCGCTGAACCTCCACGAGGTCGTCCTCCGGGTCCAGAAGCTCCTCCTCCGGATCATCGGCGAGGACGTGCGGCTCCGCACGGTGACGAACGACGCGACGCTGACCGTCTTCGCCGACGGCGGCCAGCTGGAGCAGGTGCTGGTCAACCTCGCGACGAACGCCCGGGACGCGATGCGGGACGGGGGGCTCCTGACGATCGAGACCGGCCTGCAGGTCCTCGACGAGAGGTTCTCGGCGCTTCACGGCTGGGGCGCCCCGGGCCGCTATGCCGTCCTGTCCGTCGCCGACACGGGCTCCGGCATGGACGAGGAGACGCGAAAGCGGGTCTTCGAGCCGTTCTTCACGACGAAGGAACCGGGCAAGGGAACCGGCCTCGGGATGTCGATCGTCTACGGGATCGTCAAGCAGCACCGGGGCTTCCTCAGCGTCTACAGCGAGCCCGGCAGCGGGAGCGTGATCCGGGTCTACCTCCCCGTCCACGAGTCCGGTGCTGCGCCGGAGGACGAGCCCCGGTCGGCGCCGCCCGTCCGCGGCGGGAGTGAGACGATCCTCGTCGCCGAGGACGAGGCGAGCGTTCGCAACCTCCTCTCGACGGTCCTGACCGAGGCGGGCTACGACGTCGTCCTCGCCGAGGACGGCCAGGACGCGGTCGAGAAGTTCGCGGCCCGGCGCGACGGGGTGCGCCTCGTCCTGATGGACATGATCATGCCGAGGAAGGGGGGCCGGGAGGCCGCCGACGAGATCCGCGCTCTCCGGCCCGACGTGAAGGTGCTCTTCTCGAGCGGTTACTCGCCCGACCTCGTCGAGAGCCGGGGAGCGGGCCGAGAGAGCATCGAGCTCCTCATGAAGCCGGTCGCCCCGCTGGACCTCCTGCGAAAGGTCCGGGAGGTCCTCGACCGATAGCCGCGGAGCGCCGGCGTCAGCGCTCGCCGGATCCGAGCGTGAAGAAGAACGTCGCTCCGGCGTCGGGGACCGACTCGGGCCAGATACGGCCCCCGTGGCGGGTGACGATCCGGTGCACGGTCGCGAGGCCGATCCCGGTCCCCGGGAACTCGCTCGCCAGGTGGAGGCGCTGGAACGGCAGGAAGAGCTTCGACGCGTAGGTCATGTCGAACCCGACGCCGTCGTCCTTGACGAAGAAGACGCTCTCGCCGTTCCGTTCCACGCACCCCAGCTCGATCGTCGCCTCCGAACGGGTGGAGGTGAACTTCAGGGCGTTCCCGATCAGGTTCTCGAGGAGGACCCGCAGGAGACGCGGGTCCCCCTCGGCCCTCAGCCCGTCCTGCACGAGCAGCCGTACGGTTCGACCCGGCTCCAGCGCCGTCAGGTCGGCCCCGACCCTGCTCGCGAGGGCCGAGAGGTCGACGGGGGCGATCGTGAGCTCCTGGCGGTTGAGGCTCGCGAGGCTGAGAAGGCCGTCGACGAGGAGCGCCATCGTCCGGGCTGCCGCTCGTATCCGGTCGAGGTAGCCGCGGCCCCTTTCGTCGAGCCGGTCGGGGTACTCCTCCGCGAGGATCGCGCTGAACCCGTCGAGCGCCCGGAGCGGCGCCCGAAGGTCGTGGGAGACGCTGTACGAGAAGCTCTCCATCTCCCGGTTCGCGGCCTCGAGCTCGGCGGTCCTCTCCCGCACGAGCTCCTCGAGGTGCTCCCGGTAGGCCCACACCTCTTCCTCGGCGTGCCGGCGCTCCGTGACGTCCATCGCCATCGTCGTAACGAGCCTGCGGCCGTCCGGAAGCCGCCCGACGGGGCTCGAGCTGAAGTCCCAGTAGCGTCTCTCGCCGCTCTTCGTCCGGATCGCGAACTCCCCCTCGCGCACGGCGTCGGCACGGGAGAAGCTCGACTCGATGTCGGCCCGGGCGAGGTCCTTCCTCTCCCCGTAGGCCCGCGCGGCCCACTCGCCGATCGTCCGGAGCTCCTCCGGGGCGTACCCGGTGATCCGGCGCCAGGCGTTGTTCACGAGGAGGATCTCGCCGTCGTCGGCGTAGAGGCCGATCGGAAAAGGGGCCTCGGAAACGATGCGGCGGAGGCGGTTCTCGCTCTCCCGGAGAGCCTCTTCCGTCTCGCGGACGCTCGTGACGTCGTGGCAGGTCCCGAGCATCCCGACGAGCCGCCCTTCCTCGTCGACCGAGACGACGCCGCGCCCGTTCACGAAACGGACACGGCCATCGGGGAGAAGGACGCGGTAGGAGGCCTGGAAGAGAGCGCCGTCGCCACGGCGCCGCGTCTCCTCGAGGGCGACCCGCACGGTCTCCCGGTCGTCGGGGTGAATGAGGTCGACGACCTGCCGGAAGCTGGAGAGCCCCTCCGGAGGATCGCCGAAGAGCCGGTGGAACTCCGCCGATCCGTGGACCACGTCTCTCCGGGCATCCCACTCCCAGCTGCCGAGACGGGCGACGGCTTGCGCCTCGAGGAGCCTCGCGTTGGCGTCCTCGACCTCCGCCGTCCGCTCGGCGACGAGCTCCTCGAGTCGGACCCGGTACTGCGCGAGATCCTCCTCGCTCCGCTTCCGGGCGTCGATGTCCTGGAGGACGCCGGTGACCCGGACGACCGCGCCGTCTTCGACCGAGGGTCGGCCGACCGCGCGAACCCAGACGCGATTGGCCTTCGCCGTGACCAGCTGGAGCTCGAGGTCAAAGGTCTCGCCCGTCGTGATGGCACGGAGGAACGCCGGCTCGACGACGGTCCGCGACTCCGGGGCGTAGAAGCCGAGGCCGGCGGCGACCGTGAGGTCGTAACCGGGCTCGACCTCGTGGATCTCTCGGACCATGTCGGTCCAGGTGAGCTTCTCGTTCCGGACGTCGTACTCCCAGCCGCCGACCCGCGCGAGACGCGAGGTGGCGTCGAGGAGCTCCTGCTGCTTCGCGAGGTCGGCAGCCCTTTCGGCGACGAGCTCCTCGAGCCGCTCGCGATGCCGTCGGAGCTGCTCCTCGGCCCTCTTTCGCTCCGTGATGTCCTGGATGAGCGCGAGGAGGTGGTGAACGGTGCCGTCCGGGGCCCGGACGCTGCTCACGGCAATCTCGACCGGAACGGCGCTGCCGTCCTTTCTCAGGAATCGCTTCTCGAGCGAATAGCCGTCGATCTCTCCGCGAATCACACGCTCGAACTGCCCGACGTCCGCCGCGAGGTCGCCGGGGTCGGTGAGCTCGAGCCAGGTGAGGCGGACGAACTCCTGCCGGGTGTACCCCAGCATGCGGCAGAGCCGGTCGTTCACCTCCAGCCACTCCTTCGCCGGCGTCGTGATGCAGGCGCCGACGAGCGGGTTCTCGAAGAAGCTCCGGAAGAGCGTCTCCGAAGCGCGCAGGCTCGCCGCAGCCTGCCTGCGTTCCGTGACGTCCTCGATCGTCCCGGTCCAGACGGCACCACCCTCCTCGAGCGTCCTCGGGACGGACTCGAGCCGGATCCAGCGGACCGCCCCATGAGCCGTGAGGCGTCCCTCCCACTGAAACGGGAGGCGGTCGGTGATCGCCCGTTCGTTCGCCTCCGTGAAGGACCGCCGGTCCTCCGGGAGTAGTGATTCGTCGAGGGAGCCGCGACGAGCGCGGAACCCTTCTGCGTCGACGCCGAGGATCTCGAGGAACCGGTTCGAGACGAACTCGACCGTATACCGCGCGCGGCCGGATGAAAGGATGCCCTCCGAGGCCTCGAGGTCCGCTGCAAGCGAGCGGATTCGGTAGACGCCGCGAGGCTGCGCCTCGACGAGGTCCCGGTAGAGGGCGCGCTCCTCGCGCAGGACTCTCTCGGTCTCCTCCGGGGAGTCGTTGCCGGTCGTTCGTCCAGGATCGGTCATCTCGGTGGTGCGCGGTCCTCTTCCGCCGTCGCGCCCGATTCTCTCATCGGACGTGACGGCCAACCTCCGAGGCCGCTACGAGACCGCGCCCGGCTCCGCCTGCGGCGCCCCCTTCCAGCGGTCGTGCATCCAGAGCCAGTTGTGAGGGCGCCGGCGAATCGCGTCCTCGATTCGCGAAGTGAACGCGGCCGTGTCGTCCTCGAGGCGTCCCGTCACGGGCACTCTTCCCGAGAAGAGGGCACCGTGCCGGCCGGTCGCCTCCCGCCAGTACTCCAGGAAGTGGACGGCGGCGCCGGACTTCGCGGCGGCGGCCGCGAGCGACGGGGCTGTCAGGGCGGGGCGTCCGAAGAACGGCACCGCGATCCCGCGGGCGAGCTTCTGGTCGAGGACGAAGACGACGAGGTGCCCGGCCTCGAGGAACTCGTAGACCTGCGGCATGACGCCGCGGCGGTTGGGCAGGAGCCCCATCCCGAAACCCGTGCGGACCTCCTCCATGAGGGCCGCAACGGAGCGGGAGCGGGGGACCTTGACGACGACAGTCGCCGGAAAGCCGGTTCGCCGGACGATGAGCGGTCCGACGAGGTCCCACGAGCCGAAGTGACCGGCGAGTACGAGCGTTCCCTTCCCGGCGTTTACGCGCTCGGCGATCGCCTCCGCCCCTTCGATCGCGAGGTGGATGCTTCCCGGCCGGCGCAGCTCGCGGAAGAGCTCGAAATAGCCGAGGACGAGCCCCCGCATCATCCGGCGCAGGGCGGGGCCGGGCGGAAATCCGGGGAGCGCCTTGCGGAGGTTCGCCGCGGCGAGACCTCTGCGTATGGGGAGGACGGTCCACCAGAGCCAGGAGAGGAACGAGGCCGCCGAAGCCGCAATCGGGAGCGGAACGCGGGCCAGGAGTCCGGAAAGGGCCTTCAAGAACCCCGGAGTCTACGCGGCATCTCGGGCGGCGGCTCGCAGGGCAGGCGGAGCGGGGGGGCGCCGTTCGCGTCTGCGGGCCTCACGCCGGACGCGCTCCGGGCCCGACGAGCCGCCCCCCCCCGGCTCCCCCCTCCGGCCCGAGCTCGACGATCCGGTCGGCCGCGGCGAGGACGGCGGGGTGGTGCTCGACGACGACCACGAGGTGCCCTTCGTCGGAAAGAAGGCCGAGGGCGGAGAGGAGCCGGTCGACGCCGTCGAGGCCGAGGCCGCGCGTTGGTTCATCGAGGAGGACGGCGATGCGCCCGCGGCGCGGCGCTGCGAGGAGGCGCGCGAGGCGAATGCGTTGCCGCTCGCCCGAGGACAGGGTCGTCCCCTCCTGGCCGACGCGCAGGTACCCGAGGCCGAGGTCGCGGAGCGCGGCGAGCGGAAGGGCGAGGGCGCGAGTCGACGCGAACCACGTGACGGCGTCCGCCACCGTCGCGTCGAGGAGGTCCGTGATCGTCCGTCCCCCGAGGTGGCAGGAGAGGACGTCGTCCGAGAAGCGGAGGCCGCCGCACGCCTCGCAGCCGACGGTCACGTCGGGGAGGAGGTCCATCGGCACGTGGACGATGCCGCGTCCGGCGCACGCCTCGCAGCGCCCGCCCGGGACGTTCGTGGAGAAGGCGGCGCCGGTGAGCTTCCGTCTCTTCGCCTCGGGGGTCGCGGCGAAGAGACGGCGGAGCTCGTCCCCGAAGCCCGAGAGCGTCGCGACGATGCTGCCTCCGCCGACGGCGAGGACTTCCTGGTCCGAGGCGAGGACGTCGTCGATCTTCGCGTGCCGTTCGAGGGCGCGGCATCCGACGGGACCGTCGCCCCGGAGCACGGCTCGGAGGGACGGGGCGAGGACCTCGAGGACGAGCGTCGACTTGCCGCTCCCGGAGACGCCGGCGACGACGACGAGCCCGCCGGCGGGGAAGTCGACGTCGATCCCTCTCAGGTTGTGGCGGTCGGCGCCGCGGACGGTGACGCCGGGGATGAGCGCGCGCGGGGCGCGGGGCGGTACGACGGCGGCGAGGGCGAGGAGGCGCGCCGTGTACGAAGAGGCGTCGGCGCGGAGCGCGGGAGGTGGCCCCTCCGCTACGACGAGGCCGCCCTCCGGGCCTCCGCCCGGCCCGAGCTCGACGACGTGGTCCGCGGCGGCGACGAGCGCCGCATCGTGCGCGACGACGACGACGGCGTTTCCCGCGTCGGCGAGGGAGCGGAGGACGCCGACGAGGCGCTCCGTGTCGCGCGGGTGGAGCCCCTGCGTCGGCTCGTCGAGGACGTAGGTCACGCCGACGAGGCCGCCGCCGAGCGCGGCGGCGAGCCGGACGCGCTGTGCCTCGCCGCCCGAGAGGGAGGACATCTCGCGCGCGGGGGAGAGGTAGCCGAGGGCGGCGTCGCGGAGGGCGCGCAGGCGGGGCGCGAGCGCCTCGCGGACCGGGGCCGTCGCGGCGAGAAGCCCGGGCGGGAGCTCGAAGCGCCCGGCCGCGATCCCGTCGAGCCACGCGACGAGTGCATCGGCCTCGGCGGCTGCCGCCTCGGGAGCGCGTCGCCCCGCGAACGTCACGGCGCAGGCGTACGGCGCGAGACGCTCGCCGCTGCAGACCGCGCAGGGGCGGTCGACGAGGAGCGGCTCCAGCTCCTCGCCCCGCTCGTCGGCGTGGACCCTCTCGTACTCGGCCTCCACGAGCCGCGCGAAGCCGGCCCAGGTCGACGCGAGGCGGTGGACGCCGGTCCGCTTGCCGCGCTTCCAGCTCCAGTCGACCTCGAACGTCCGCTCACCGGTGCCGTCCATCGCGAGGGCGCGGGCCTCGGCCGAGAGGCCGTTCCACGGGCCCGAGACGTCGAGGCCGAGCGGGGCGGCCGCGGCGCGGAGGGTCGCGACGTGCCGGCCGTCGGCCTCCCCGAGGTAGGCGCCGAATCGCGTGCCGTCGAGCGCGCCGCCGTCGAGCGGGAGGTCGGGCCGGCTCACGAGGCGCGCCGGGTCGCACGCCGGGGCGAAGCCGAGGCCGCGGCCGCCGCGGCACGCGCCGCGCTCGGTGTGGGTCGAGAAGTCGGAGGCGAGGAGCGGCTCGAGCCGCGCGCCGCAGGAGCAGGCCGCGCCGGTGGCCTCGCGGCCGCAGCCGGGGCAGGGGCGCGCGCCGCCGCGCGCGAAGAGGAGGCGAAGGAGCTCGTCGACTCCCGACGTCGTTCCGACGGTCGAGCGCGGATTGCGCCGCGCCGCGTCGGCAGGTACGGAGACCGCGGCACGGAGCCCCGAGGCCGACTCCAGCTCGGAGCCCCCCTTCATCGGGAGGAAGCGGCGCGCCCAGGGGGAGAGAAGGTCGGCGAAGCGCGCCTGCGACTCGGCGAGGAGCGTGTCGAAGACGAGCGACGACTTCCCCGAGCCGGACGGCCCGGTGACGACCGTGAGGCCCGGGCAGGGGAAGCGCGCCGAGACGCCGCGGAGGTTGTGCGTCGTCACGCCGACGAGGGCGAGCGGCTCGTCCTCTCGCGATCCGGCCCGCACCCGGGGCGTCGGCGCGGCCCCGAGCTCGCCGCGGAGCGCGGCTCCCGTCGGCGACCCGGCGCTGGCGGCCAGATCGGCGGCCGTCCCTTCCACGACGACCCGCCCGCCCTCCGATCCGCTTCCCGGGCCGATCTCGGTGACGCGGTCGGCGGCGTGGAGGAGGTCGAGGTCGTGGTCCGCGACGAGCAGCGTGTGCCCCGCCGCGGTGAGGCGCCGGAAGGCCGCGACGAGCACCGCGACGTCGGCGGGATGGAGGCCGGTCGTCGGTTCGTCGAGGACGAAGAAGGCCGGGCCGGTCGCCTTCGCCAGCTCCGTCGCGAGCTTCACGCGCTGCGCCTCGCCGCCCGAGAGCGTCGTCGCGGGCTGGCCGAGCGGGAGGTAGCCGAGGCCGAGGTCGACGAGAGCGAACAGGACCCGGGCGAGCTTCCTCTCTTTGCGGAAGCGCCCCGCGGCCTCGGCGACGGTCCGGCCCAGGACGTCGGCCACGGAGAGGCCGTCCAGCTTCACCGCGAGGACGTCGGCGTGGAACCGCCGCCCGGCGCAGGTGCCGCAGACGAGCGCAACGGAACCGAGCCAGCGCATGCCGACCTCGTGGACGCCCGCCCCCTCGCACGCCTCGCAGCGGCCGCCCGCGGTGTTGAACGTGAAGTGCCCCTTGCCGAAACCACGCGCCTTCGCTTCGGGCGTCGCGGCGAAGAGGTCGCGAATCGCGTCGAAGGCGCCCGTGTAGGTCGCGGGGTTCGAGCGGGGCGTCCGGCCGATCGGGTCGGCGTCGACCGCGACGACCCGCGCGGACGGTCCGCCCTCTCGGAGCCGTGCGACGGCCGCGTCCAGGAGCGAAGTCTTTCCCGCGCCCGCGACGCCCGTGACGACGTTGAGGGCGCGGGGTCGTATGCGGAGCGTCGCCCCGCCGACGTTGTTCCGCGACAGCCCCTCGAGGACGATGTCGTCTGCTTCGCCGTCGTCCTTACGTTCGACCGGGCGGGCTGCGGGCACAGGTGCGGCCCCATTCCGTCGGTGTAGCGCGCGGCGCGTGGGCGTGTCGGGGCCGTCAGGGCCGAGGAGGTCCGCCGGCGGGCCCGCGAAGAGGAGGCGGCCGCCTTCCTTTGCCGGGCCGGGCCCGAGGTCCACGAGGAAGTCCGCGCTCCGGGCGAGGAGCGGCTCGTGGTCGACGACGACGACCGTCTGCCCGCGCGCGGTCAGGCGCTGGAGGACGCCGAGGAGGCGCGCGGTGTCGTGCGGGTGGAGGCCGGCGCTCGGTTCGTCGAGGACGACGACGAGGCCGCGCAGCTCGCCGAGCGCGAGCGAAAGGAGCCGGAGCCGGCGTGCCTCGCCGGGGGAGAGCGTGGGCGCAGCGCGGTCGAAGGAGAGGTATCCGAGACCGAGCTCGTCGAGGAGCTCGCAGCGCGCGACGACCTCGTTGCGGATCGGCCCGAGGACCTCGCCTCCTCCCGCGTCCTGGAAGAAGCGCTTCAGCTCGCATGCCGTTCGGCGTGCCAGCTCCGCGATCGTCCTCCCGCGCCAGGTGACGGAGAGCGCCTCCTTCGATAGGCGCGTCCCGCCGCAGGCCGCGCACGGCGTCGAGCGTACGAAGCGGAGGATCGAGTCGTTCCTCTTGCCGCGGAGGATCTCCTCCATGACCGGGAGGAGGCCCCGGTAGTACCCCTCCTGCCGCGGCCTCGCCGTGATCCCCTTCCACTTCAGCCGGTTCTCGAGCGGGTGCTTGCCGAACGGGACGAGGACGCGGTCCGAGCCGCGGAGGACGACCTCGCGGACCTCGTCGCCGAGGTCGCGCCAGGGCACGTCGACGGAGCCGCCGTGCGCGCGGAGGACGCCGTCGAGGACGGCAAGCGTCACCTGCGAGTACATCAGGTAGCCGTTCGGCGTCGAGACGCGGAGGGCTCCCTCGCGGATCGTCTTTCCCCTGTCCGCGACGAGGAGCTCCGGGTCGAGGCGGTCCTCGAGGCCGAGGCCGCGGCAGGCGGGACAGCCCCCGGAGCCGTTCCAGGAGAAGAGGCCGCGGGTCGGCGTTACCCCCGCCGGCGCCTCGCCGAGGCGCGCGAAGAGAAGGCGGAGGAGGTCGAGGACCTCGGTGAGCGTCCCGACGGTGGAGCGAGGATTCGAGGTGGAGACGTCCTGCGCGACGGCGACCGCCGGGCCGAGCCCCTCGGCGCCGAGGAGCTCGGGGCGGCGGTACCCGCCGGCGAATTGCCGCGCGTACGACGGCATCAGCTCGAGGAAGCGGCGCTGCCCCTCGCGGAGGAGCGTGTCGAACGCGAGCGACGACTTGCCCGACCCCGAGACGCCGGTGACGACCGTCAGCTTCCCCCGCGGGATCTCGAGGTCGAAACCGGCGAGGTTGTGCTCGCGCGCGCCGCGGAGGCGGATGAAGGTGTCGGTCAGGAGAGAGTCTCCCGGGGCGCACCCGGCTGACGCGGGCCGCGGGGGCAGGATAGCGGAGGAGGGGACCCGAGATCGGACGGCGGGATACTCTGCGCGCCGAGGCCTCCGATCGACGGATGACGACGAACCCGCACTCCCGGTCCGGACACTTCCGCGGGCTCGGCCGCCTCGCGGCGGAGGCGACGCTCGGAGTGACCGAACTCGTCGAGGCCGCGCACGCGACGATCGCGGCGGCGCCGGCGCCGCTCGACCCGCCGCCCGCAGGGAAGGCGCGGGGGATCAGCCGGGTCGTCTACGGGAGCGTCCGGGGCGTGACGCGGCTCGTCGGGGGCGGGCTCGACGCCGCCCTGGCGGGTCTCGCCCCCGCGCTCGGTGAGCTGCCGCCGTCGCCCCGGCGCGCGGCCCTCGTCGCGGCGCTGAACGGCGTCCTCGGAGACCACCTCGAGGCGACCGGGAACCCGCTCGCGATCCCGATGCGGCTGCGGCGGCACGGGGAGGACCTCCCGTTCGGCCGGCCCCCGGTCATCGGGGAGCCCTCCGGATCGTCCCGGCGGATCGTCCTCCTCGTCCACGGCCTCTGCATGAACGACGCCGGGTGGAGCCGCGAGGGCCACGACCACGGCGTCGCGCTCGAGCGCGACCTCGGCCTCGAGGCGCTCCACGTCGCCTATAACACGGGCCGGCACGTCTCGGCGAACGGCCGCTCGCTCGCGGAGCTCCTCGACGCGTTCGTCCGCGAAGCGAACGTTCCGCCGAGCGGGATCGCGATCGTGGCGCACAGCATGGGCGGCCTCGTCGTGAGGAGCGCGCTCGTGGCCGCGAGCCGGGCCGGGCAGTCGTGGCCGGCGCTCGTCCGGTCGGTCGTCTTTCTCGGGACGCCCCACCACGGCGCGCCGGCGGAGCGCTTCGGGAACCTCGCACAGGCGGCCCTCGGCGTCAGCCCCTATGCGCGCCCCTTCGCGCGCCTCGGGCGGCTCCGAAGCGCGGGGATCACCGACCTTCGGCACGGAAGCCTTCTCGACGAGGACCGGACGGACGACGACCGGTTCGCTCGGCACGGCGACGCGAGGGTCCCCGTGCCGCTTCCCCGCGGCATGGCCTTCTTCGCCGTCGCCGGGACGGTCATGCCCGAGCTCGGGGCGCCCGGCACGAGGATCGACGGGGACGGACTCGTCCCCGTCGCGAGCGCCCTCGGGCACCATCGCGACCCGGAGCGGACGCTCGTCTTCCCTCCCGGCCGGACGTGGATCGCGCCGGGCACCGACCACCTCGCCCTCCTCGCGAGCCGGGCGGTCTACGAACGCGTCCGTCAGTGGCTGGACGACGCGGGTGCGGGCGGCGTCGCCACCCAGGCGTCGCCGGGAGACCGGACATGACGACGGACCTCGGAGCCCTCTTCGGCGGAATCGACGTCTACCTCTTCGACCAGCTGCTCCGCGGGCGGATCGCGCCGGGGATGCGCGTCCTCGACGCGGGCTGCGGCCGCGGCCGGAACCTCGTTTTCCTCCTCCGCGAGGGGTACGAGGTCTTCGCCCTCGACCCGGACCCGACGGCCGTCGCGGCCGTTCGCGACCTCGCGCATCGGCTCGCGCCCGCGCTCCCGGAGACGAACGTCCGCTGCGAGCCGGTCGACGCCTCGACGTTCCCCGACGCCCTGGCCGACGTCGTGATCTCGAACGCCGTCCTCCACTTCGCGTCCGGCGAAGGGCCGTTCCTCGCCATGCTCCGCGGCACCTGGCGGCTCGTCGCGCCGGGCGGGCTCCTGTTCTGCCGTCTCGCCTCTTCGATCGGAATCGAGGGGCTCGTCCGGCCGCTCGGCGGAAGGCGGTTCGCGCTCCCCGACGGCACGGACCGCTTCCTCGTCGACGAGGCGTACCTCTTGGGTCTGACGGCGGAGCTCGGCGGGAGACTCCTCGACCCCGTGAAGACGACGGTCGTCCAGGGGCAAAGGGCGATGACGACGTGGGTCGTGAGGAAGGAACGGTGAGGGACGTGGAGCCGACGTCCAGCATGCTCGCCCTCGCGCGACCGTGCTCGAACTCGCGGGAACGGCCCGGGCAGAGCGATCAGGGGCGGGCGGCTCGGCCCCGCTCCTCGTCGTAACGGGGGTTCTTCCACTCCCGCTCGATCGCCTCCGGGCCGTCGCCCTTCTCGAGGAGCGTGACGACGCGGGGAACGAGGCGGACGGCGGGCGCGCGGTCGACGCGCGAGAGGAAGACGCTTCCGAAAGTGGCGCCCGGATCGATCGCCTTCAGCGGGCTTCCGAAAGAGACGTCGTGCTCCTCGCCCGGCATCAGGCGGCCGGTGGCGTCCAGATAGACGACCGTGGCGAGGACCCGACGGATCGGACGGTCCGAGACGTTTCGGATCTTCGCGGTGTACGACGGAAGGGGCGGGAAGCCTTCGACGGCGGCGGCGGTCAGCTCGACGGGAGCGAGGCCGGCCGCTTCGAGCGCCTTCAACGGCCGGGCTGCGGGCGTCGCGGCCGCGGGCGCGGATGCGACCCTCGGGGGAGGAACGGGCCGGAACGCCTCCGGGCCGGATCGCGACGCCGCAGGCGACGAGCCGGGCGGGGCGCCGCACGCGGCGGAGAAAAGGGCGAGCCCGATCCAGGGTGCGACATGGCGCAGCACGGCCCCGACGTTACCTCGGAGACCGGCCGTCCGTCGCGTACTCGGAGAGAGCTGCCGGGAGCGTGCCGATGGGGCGACGCTCCCGGCGTCCCTGGCCTGGCGGGGAGGGGGGCGGCGGAGAGTGGTTCCTCGCCGGCCAGGGGGAATCAGATCTGTCGGTGAGACGAACTCGCTCGAACTGGCTGTCCCTTGACGAGAAGGTGGGACCCGAACGGCAGAAAAGCAAGTGCCGGCTCGGAAGAGCCGGCACTTGCGTGAGAAAAGGGATCGAAGCGGTCCGGCCGGTCAGAGCCCTCGCGCCGTCCGGTAGGCGGGGATCGCCGCCTCGAGGACGCGGCAGGCGGCCTTCAGGTCCTCGGACTTCAGGACGTAGGCGATCCGCACCTCGTCCTTCCCGAGGCCGGGCGTCGCGTAGAAGCCGTCGGCCGGGGCGACCATGACCGTCGCGCCGTCGAGCTGGAAGTCGGTGAGGAGCCACTGGGCGAAGTCCTCGCTGTCCTTCACCGGGATCCGGGCGACGAAGTAGAAGGCCCCTTCGGGCTTGCGGAAGAAGATCCCGGGGATCTTCGTCAGCTCTTCGTAGAGGATGTCGCGCCGGTGCCCGTACTCCTTCACGACCCCTTCGACGTAGTCGGGGCCGAGGAGGGCGGCGCCGGGGGCGATCGCCTGCGCGAGGCCGGGCGGGGAGAGCCGCCCCTGCGCCATGTGGAGGCACGCCTGGTAGACGTCCTTGTTCCGCGTCACGAGGCACCCGAGGCGGATGCCGCAGGCGCTGTAGCGCTTCGACAGGGAGTCGACGACGACGACGACGTCCTCGAACCCGGGAAGCGACAGGGCGCTCTCGACCTGGCGCCCGTCGTAGACGAACTCGCGGTAGACCTCGTCGGCGATCAGGAAGAGGCCGTGGTCGCGGCAGAACTCGGCGACCCGGACGAGCTCCTCCTTCGAGTAGACGGTGCCCGTCGGGTTGTTCGGGTTGCAGAGGAGGACCGCCTTCGTCTTCGGCGTGAGGGCCTTCTCCCACTCCTCGCGCGAGGGGAGGTGGAAGCCGTCCTCGGCGCGGGTGACGATCGGCTTCAGCTCGACGCCGCCCATCGCGGCGAAGGCGCGGTAGTTCGTGTAGAACGGCTCGACGAGGAGGGCCTCGTCGCCCACCTCGCAGCAAGCCATGAACGCGAACTGGATCGCCTCGCTTCCGCCGGTCGTCGTGATGACCTGGCTCTTCGTCAGCTCGACGCCGCGGCCGCGGTAGTAGCCGACGAGGAAGTCGAGGCACTCGGCGGTGCCGTTCGACGGGGTGTAGGCGTAGACCTTGTCCTTGATCTGCGCGAGGCGATCCCGCATCGGAGCCGGTGTCTCGAGGTCGGGCTGGCCGATGTTGAGGTGGTAGACCTTCACGCCGCGCTTCTTGGCCGCGTCGGCGTAGGAGGCGAGCTTGCGGATCGGGGAGGCGGGGACACGCCGGCCCCGCTCGGAGACGCGGGGAACGGCCTTCTCGGCGGAGACGCTCATGGGGCCAAGGTTACACCCCGACCCTGCGCATCCGCCGGAGGGGAGGCATCGCCCGCCCGACCATTCAGAACCCGGCGGCAGCCCCGTCCTTCCGCTTTTCGGTCGCCCCGAGGAGGAAGCCCGACGCCGGGTCGCGGGCGACGGCCTGGTAGCCGCCGTAGGCGCCGACGGGCTCCCGCCCGACCCGGTGACCGCGTCTCATCAGCTCCTCGAGGAGCGGCTCGGGGAGACCTTCCTCGAGAAAGAGGGTCCCGCCGTCCTTCATGACCGTCCCCGTCGGCTCGCTCGAGCCGGTGTGGTGGAAGCGGATCGCGTCGCCCGCCTCCTGGAGGTTCATGCCGAAGTCGACGAGGTTCACGACGACCTGGACGTGCCCCTGCGGCTGCATGTCGCCGCCCATCAGGCCGAAGGCCATCAGCGGCTGCCCGTCCTTCGTCAGGAAGGCCGGGATGATCGTCTGGAAGGGGCGCTTGCCGGGCTCGAGGAAGTTCGGATGCCCCTTTTTCAGGGAGAAGAGCGCGCCGCGGTTGTGGATGCCGATGCCGAGCGCCGGGACGACGTAGCCCGATCCGAAGCCGGTGTAGTTGCTCTGGATGAGCGAGACCATGAGACCCGACGCGTCGGCGGCGCAGAGGTAGGTCGTCTCCTTCCGGTTCAGGACGAGCTCCTCGTCGGGAGGGTCCTCGCGGGAGGCGCGGCGAAGGTCGATCTTCTTCGCCCGCTCCCTCGCGTACTCCTTCGAGAGGAGTCGCTCGAGCGGGAGCTTCGCGAAGGCGGGGTCGGCGTAATAGCGGGCACGGTCGGCGTAAGCGACCTTCTTCGCCTCGACCATGACGTGCCAGAAGTCGGCGCTGTCTCTCCCCATCCTGGCCAGATCGAACCCCTCGAGGAGGTTCAGCATCTGGAGCGCCGCGAGCCCCTGCGTGTTCGGCGGGAGCTCCCAGACGTCGTAACCCCGGTAGCTCGTGGACATCGGCGCGTCCCATGTCGAGCGGTGGCGAACGAAGTCCTCCTTCGCGAAAAAGCCGCCGTTCGCCTTCGAGAAGGCGACGATCGCGTCGGCGAGCTCGCCCTCCCAGCCGGCCCGCTTCTTCGTCGCGAGGAGCCGGAGGGTTTTCGCGAGTGCCGGGTTCCGGAAGCGCTCGCCTTCCCGGGGCGCACGGCCGCCCGGGAGGAAGACCTCGGCGAAGCCGGGCTTGTCCTTGAAGCGGTTCACCGAGCCGGCCCAGTTCCCCGCGATGACGGGCGAGACCGGGAAGCCCTCCTCGGCGTAGCGGATCGCCGGCGCGAGGACCTCGGCGAGCGGGAGCTTTCCGTAGCGCGCGTGGAGCTCGAGCCAGCCGTCGCCGCAGCCCGGGACGCTCCACGCGTACGGGCTGTACAGGGGAATCGTCCCGTCGGGGAGAGGCGGGACCTTGTCGGCCGTGAGCGCGAGCGGCGCGCGCCCCGAGGCGTTCAGCCCGACCACCTTCTTCTGCGCGGGGTCCCAGAGGATCGCGAAGAGGTCGCCGCCGAGGCCGTTCGCCGTCGGTTCCATCAGGCCGAGGCAGGCGTTCGTGGCGATCGCCGCGTCGACGGCGCTCCCCCCCTTGCGGAGCGTCTCGACGCCGGCCTGCGTGCAGAGCGGCTGCGCGCTCGCGACCATGCCGTGCCCGGCCCAGACGGGCGAACGGCTCGCCGCGCCCCGCCCCTTCGGCGGCCACTCGGCGAGGAGGGGGAGTGCGACGGAAAGGGCGAGGAGGGCGGCGAAGGACGCGCGCATGCGGGAATCGTACGCGGAGCCGGTGCCCCGCGGCGGGACGGCAGCCGATTTCGGGGTCGTTCTTGACTGCCGTGGATGTCCGGGCTGGCGGAGAGGTCGAGGTCCCGGGGCGGGCTCCTGCCGCGGAGGACGTTCCTTGCGCTCCTCGCCACCGGATCAGGCAGCATCAACCCGTTCTTCATGGGAAGCGTCGCGGTCGCCGTTGTCGCAGCCGCCTCGGCCCGGAACGTCTGACGCCTCGCCGCGCTCTCCCTCGGCGGGGCGCTCGTGGCGCCCGAGTTCGCCAATTTCCGTTACCTCTTTCTCGCGCGAGGCTTCGACGCTCCCGTCTGCCTCCGGTCGATCGAGGTCCACGCGGCCAACCTCATCTCGATCCGCCACACGGGGGGCTTCGCCGGGACGCTTCTCTCCTCGGGAGCACTCCCGGGAGTCCGGGCAGCAAAGGCGAGCCGGTCCCGCGTCCTCCTCTCCCGTCGAGCGGATAATCCCCGAGCCCGTGCGCAACCTCGAGCCTCGACAGAGGCGGATCGTCACGTTCGCCCTCGGGGCGGCCCTCGCGGTCTCCCTGGCGTGGACGATCTGGCTCGCCCACCTCGGCGTGGAGAGCGGAGCGCTCGGCCAGGCCCGGCTCTGGCTCGCGCTTCTGGTTTTCGGCGTGCACTACGTGGGGGCCGTCGTCGTCCTCCTCAAGCGCCCCTTCGACCCCGCGAACCAGGCCCTCTTCCCCTTTCTGACGCTCCTGGGCGTCCTGAACGCGGGGCGGATCCTGGGCGTGGTGACGGGCGGGACGTCGCTGCAGGAGCGGCTCGCGTTCGCGGGCTCCGCGGCCGTCTACTTCGTGGCGATCGCGTGGATCCTCGTCACGATCGGCGGCTTCTTTCCGGTCACGCGGCTGCACCGGCCGGGCCGGGCCTACTTCATAGGCACGCTCCTCGCGATGGGGCCCCTCGCCCTGTTTCTGCGGCGGTGGTGGCTCGACGGAGGCGGGGCGGCGCCCGGCGGCGCGTGGAAGACGGGCGTGGCGATCGTGGCGCTCGCCGTCGACCTCTTCGTCTTCGTCTACTTCCTCTCCCTGGCGTGGGTCGCCCGGAAGGAGGACGTCCGCCGTCGGGCGCGGGTCGTCCTGGTCGCCGTCCTCCTCTATCTCGGCTTCTTCATCTTTCTGCGCGACGTCCCTGCCGTGGCGGGCCGGAGTGCGCTCCTCCCGGTGTCCGCCCTCGCCACGCTGTCGGTTCTCCTGCCGCTCGCCCTCATCGTGGCGGCGACGCGGTTCCGCCTCTTCGAGGTCGACCGGCTCATCCGCCGGAGCGCCTCGTACGCGATCGCCTCGGGGGCCCTCGTCGTCCTCCTCCTGGCCGGAGTGCCGGGGCTCACCGCTCTCGTCGCCCTCGTCTCGCCCGCCCTCCAGGGGACGCTCACGACGGCGCTCGTCGCCGTGCTCCTCTTCCTCGTCTTCGACCCGCTCCGGAAGCGGGCCCAGGTCGCGCTCGACCGGAAGTTCCGGCAGGGGGCCTACGACCCGGCCCAGCTCGTGACCGACGTCGTGGGGGACCTCCGGGACGCCGGGGAGGACCTGGCGGGCGTCGTCCTCCACAGGATCGCGTCCGCGCACAGGCCCGACCGGCAGGCCTTCTGGGTCTTCGCGCTCGAGGCGCCGGGGGCGGCCGTACGGCCGGTGACGACGGGGGCCCTCGCGGACGTTCCCGGGCTGGACCGCGCCGCCGTCCTTCCGATGTCGGATCCCCTCGAATCGCGGAATACGTTCCACGCCCTCACGGCCGACGGCGGGGACCCGCCCTACGCCGAGGGCGAGCTCGCGAACGGCCTCCGGGCCGCCGGGTTCGTCGCGGCGCTGCCGCTCTTCTCGGGAGACGGAGAGCCGCTCGGCCTGATCGCGCTCGGCGCCAAGCGGACCGGCGAAACGTACGTCCCGGAGGAGCAGAGGATCCTCGGCACGGTGGCGGGGCACGTCGCCCTCGCCCTCGAGAGAGCGGCCCTGACGCGCCAGGTCGACGAGGACCGCCGCGTCCGCGAGAAGGTCCTCGGTCACCTGCAGGAGGGGGGCGGCGGAGCGCTTTACGAATGCGAGCTCTGCGGGCGGGTCGCGGACGAGGACGACCTCGTCTGCACGGCCGACGGCCACGCGGTGAGGATGACCCAGGCCGTCCCTCGGCTCCTCGCCGGGCGTTACCGGCTCGACCGGCGGCTCGGCGAGGGGGGAATGGGGACCGTCTACGCCGCACGGGACATCCGGGGGAACCGCGACGCGGCCGTGAAGGTGATCCGGGCCGAGCACCTCGCGGACCGGAGCGCCGTCGCCCGTTTCCGGCGGGAGGCCCGGCTGACGGCCCGCCTCGGGCATCCGAACGCCGTCGCCGTCTACGACTACGGAGAGCTCCGTCCCGGCGGCGCGTTCCTCGTGATGGAGCTCCTGTCGGGCGGCTCGCTTCGGAACGAGTTGATCCTCCGAAAGCCGATCCCCTTCCTCGAGACGGCCTGGGCGCTCGACCGCGCGCTCGACGTCCTCGCGGCGGCGCACGCCGCGGGCCTCGTCCACCGGGACGTGAAGCCCGACAACCTCTTCGTCACCCGGGGGCCGGGCGGGACGACGAGGCTGAAGCTCCTCGACTTCGGCCTCGCGCGGGAGACGAAGGCGGAGGGGGGCGCGGACAGCGGCGGTGCGATCTCCTCGGCGAGCATCCTGATGGGGACGCCGGGCTACATCGCGCCCGAGATCGTCGCCGGAGCCGAGGCGACACCCGCCTCGGACCAGTGGGCGATCGCGGCGACCGGAGTGGAGCTCCTGACGGGGGTCCGGCTGAAGTTCGAGAGGCCGGACCTCACGCTCAAGTCGCTCGTCGAGGAGGTCGTGTCGGTGGTGACCACGGTCGCCTCGGGGGTCCCGGTCACCTACGCCCGGTCGCTCGCCAAGGCAATGGCGATGGACCCGGAGGACCGCTGGGTCAACGTCCTCGCGCTCCGCCGGGCTCTCGACCGGAGCACCGGAGGGCGCATCCCGGGAGACGCCGACGTGGAGTTCGAAGTCCTTCGGGAGGAGTCGTAGCGGCAGGTCGGGCCGGGGGCTGTGCGGGGCCTACGCACGGTCCCCCATCGAGCGCTCGTACGTCATCCCGTCGGGGCGATGCCTCCGATCCTCCGCAAGGGCGGCTCGGAGATCTCCTTCGCTGACGAGCTCCAGGTGCCCCCAGCGGTCCCGGTAGATCGTTCCCCGGCGGACCTGCTCGCGAGCCCAATGCGCGCCGGAGTCCATTCCGGCGAGATCCCCGACCACGAGGACCTCGGTCACGGCGTTCAGGAACGGGTGGATCGAGCCGCCCCGGGCCTCGATCTCCCGCTCGAGGGCGCGGAGCTCCCTCGTGGGCAGGTTGCTCGCGACGACGAAGGACCGCCCGGCGAAACGGATGGAGGGCCGGCCGTCGTCCTCTCTTGCCGCCTCATTCGCACTGCTCATAGACCTCCCCTTTCAGGGGAGCCGGTCCGTGGGCAAGCCCCGGCCACGGCATCCCCCTACTCCTGATGAGGGATTCCGGGGGGGGCGACTGCAACCGCCCCTCAGTTTTTTTTCTCTTTTCTCGGAAGAGACGGCAGTCGGAGGAGTCGAATCCCCTCATCTAGGTTGAAGGGGCCCCGGCCCCGGATCGGAGGCCGGTCGACCCGGTCTAGAGGGAGGTTTCATGGACGTCCTGCTCCTGATCCTGTTTCTCATCACGACCCCGGGGACAACGCCGGACGGCGGCGTCACGGAGTCAACGACGCTCACGACTCCGTCGTCGGCGACGGAATCGCCCATCGAGGAAGGAGGGGACACCGTGCGGAAATCGCCGATCACCTAGTACGGCCGTTCGAGCTAGGCCTCTCGGGCCGCCTCGAATCGGTCGCGGCCCGAGAGATAGTGCCGGAGTCGCCGGAGGCGGTGCGCGATCTCGTGGTCGCCTGCATCGAGCCGGGAGAGAAGCGCGAAGGCGTCCGGATCACCCCGGACCTCGGATGGAGCGTTCTCCCGGATCGCGTCCACGAGCTCGCGCACGGCTCCGTAGTTCCCGAGCGCGGCGTGAGCTTCCGCCAGCGCGAGGCGGGCGTAGTAGGCGTCGAGGTCGAGTCCGTCTCGGACGCACTGCGCAACGAGCCGTTCCCCGCGAGCCCGGACATCCTCGAAGTGGCCCTCGTCGAGACCGAGGCCGAGGAGGTTGACCCGGATCGTCGCGGCGCTCGCGTGAAGCCCCGTCCGCAGCGCGAGCTCGAGTGCTTCGCCGAAGGCGGCACGGGCCTCCGCCA
Organism: uncultured Holophagales bacterium; assembly: GCA_964453825.1. GTDB lineage: Bacteria > Acidobacteriota > Thermoanaerobaculia > UBA5066 > UBA5066 > UBA5066. Next base: position 4,853 of record CAYVPO010000014.1, on the reverse strand, counting down.
GACGGCCCAGGTTCATGAGGATTCCGGCACGGTTCTGCTGCGTGGAGGCAACGGGACCGGGGTCCACGTCCGCGTCGAGGCGGGCCAGCGCGGAGTCGAACGCGCGAAGGGCCACGACGAATCGCGCCTCGCTGAAATGGACGAGGCCGATCGCGGCGTCCGTTCGACCGATCCAGGAACACTGCTCGTCTCTGGCGAAGCCCTCTCGCGCCTCTGCGAGGATGAGCAGCGCATCCGCATACCTTGAGTCTCCCCAAAGGGCCGATCCGAGGTAGTACCGCGCCCGCGCGAGAAGCAGGTCCGGAGCCCCGACTCGTTCCAGGTCGGCGAGCGCGAAGCTCGACCGGGTGACCGCGTCCGAGGACTGGCCCACGCACAACAGGGCCTGACCCTCGAGAAGGGCGCAGAAGGCAACGGCGAGCTCGCGTAATGGAGAGCCGGAATACCCCGACGAGACGAGCCTGTCGCGGAGCGCGTTCGCGAAGCGAGCGGCTAATTGCGGGCTGCGAAGGAGAATCCGAGAAGCGATCTGAGCGGCCTGGAGAGCGACTTCGGGAAAGTCATCGCGTTCCGCGGCCTCGTCCCACGCCGCGGCGAGGTCGTCGTCGATTTCCGCGGCGCGGACGAGAGCCTCTGCCCGGGCGAGAGTCTCCGAGAGTCGCGAGAGCGTCGCCGGCATCGGGAGGGCTTCGAGCGCGATGTCTGTTTGGTGGATTGCCTCGAGGTCGGCGAGGTGGGTCCGGCCCTCCGCGAATCCGGCGATGCGGGCGCGACAGGCGGGGCACGACTCGACGTGGGAGTCGGGCGGAAGACCCGAGTCCAGCGCCCGCTCGAGCAGCTCGAGCTCGCCGAGATGGCGGTCAACCGAGGCCATCGGCGAGCGTCCTGAGGCACTTCCGGTAGCGGCTGTAGACGGTACGCTCGGGAAGGGCCGCGGTGGGGCTGGTGTCGATACGTCTCTTTCCCCCCAGCAGGCAGCTCCTCATCATCTTGCGGCAGACGGGCGAAAGGAGCGCGAACGCCCTTCGAAACCGGCAGACGACCTCTATCCGGTCGCAGGAGTCGTCCGCCGGGTCGAATTGCGCGGGAGCGGGGATCTCGTTCCGTTCGATCTGACCGCGTCGACGGAGGTGGCCGAGGCACTCCCGGAGGAACACTGAGGTCAGGTAGGCCTCGGGCGAGCGGACGGACGAGGCGGCGAGGACGATCGCCGTCGCGGCCGCCTGAAGCGCCTCTTCCGCGTCTTCCCGCTCGAGGCCGAAGCGGTACGCAGCGAGCCGGATGAGACCCGGACCGAGGCGGGCGTAAAGGTCTTCCCAGTCCCAATCCCGCGGCTCGAGGCCCGCCGGAGCGTCTGGCGAGGATGCGAGCCGCGGCGGCTGGAGGGCCACATTCTCGAGGGAAGCGATCTCTCCCGGCACGGGGCGATTATCCCTGCCCCGGCCCTCCGAGGAAAACCCTGACGTTGCGAGGGACGACCCGGAGACGGTCTCCCGGCGAGGGCGCGAGCTCGGCGAAGCGTTCCCGCGAAAGCTCGACCTTGAGGGCCGTGCCGTCGTCGGGGGCGAGCTCCAGCCGGACGACGGCTCCGGCCGCCGCAACGTGACGAACGGTGGCCGGGAAGCCTCCCGTTCCGTCGAGGTCCCGCGAAAGGTCGATCTCCCACGAGCGCGCGTAGCCGGAGGCCGGCCGGGCCTCGGCGTGGGGGTGCTCGGGGTAGTCGACCGAGAGCGGGCCGAGGAGGGCCCGCCCGCCCTCGACGCGGCCGTGAAAGATGTTCACGGAGCCGAGGAAGTCGAGGACGAACGGCCCCGCCGGCCTCTCGAAGAGCTCGCGGGGCGTCCCGTCCTGGACGACCTTGCCGCGGTCGAGGAGGACGACGCGGTCGGCGACTTCGAGCGCCTCCTCCTGGTCGTGGGTGACGAAGAGGCTCGTGAGGCGGATCTCGTCGTGGAGCCGCCGGAGCCAGCGCCGCAGCTCCTGCCTCACCCGCGCGTCGAGCGACCCGAACGGCTCGTCGAGGAGGAGGACCTTCGGCTCCACGGCGAGGGCGCGGGCGAGCGCGACGCGCTGGCGCTGTCCGCCGGAGAGCTCGGACGGGAGGCGGTCGCCGAGCCAGTCGAGCTGGACGAGCTTCAGGAGCTCGCCGACGCGCCGCTTCACGTCGGCCTCCGGGGGGCGCTCGTCGCGGGGCTTGACGCGCAGGCCGAACGCCACGTTCTCGAAGACGGTCATCCGGCGGAAGAGGGCGTAGTGCTGGAAGACGAAGCCGACGCGCCGCTCGCGGGCGTCGCGGCGCGTGGCGTCCTCCCCGTGGAAGAGGACGGAGCCGCGGTCGGGCTCCTCGAGGCCCGCGATGATCCGGAGGAGGCTCGTCTTGCCGCCGCCGGACGGGCCGAGGAGGGCGACGAGCTCGCCGTCGCCGACGCGGAGGGAGACGTCGTCGAGCGCGAGGAAGCTCCCGAACGACTTCGAGACGGACCGGACCTCGATGCTCAAGGGGCCTCCTCCCTCGCGCGGCGCGAGACGACCGCCTTCGCCAGCATCGTGGCGAGGGCGACGAACGTGAGGAGCGAGGCGGCCGCGAACGCCCCCTGGAAGGCGTACTCGTTGTAGAGGGTCTCGACGTGGAGAGGGAGCGTGTTCGTCTCCCCGCGAATGTGTCCCGAGACGACGGAGACCGCCCCGAACTCGCCGACGGCGCGAGCGGTGCAGAGGACGATCCCGTAGAGGAGCGCCCACTTCACGTTCGGGAGCGTCACGCGGAAGAACGTCGTGAAGAAGCCGGCGCCGAGGACCCGGGCCGCCTCCTCCTCGTCGGTCCCCTGCGACTGCATGAGCGGGACGACCTCGCGCGCGACGAACGGGAACGTGACGAAGACGGTCGCCAGGACGATGCCCGGGACGGCGAAGACGACCTCCAGCCCGCGGTCGGCGAGCCAGGGGCCGAAGAAGCCCGTGCGCCCGAAGAGGAGGACGAAGACGAGGCCGGCGACGACGGGGGAGACGGCGAACGGCAGGTCCACGAGCGTCAGGACGAGGCTGCGCCCCGGGAAGCGGAACTTCCCGAGCGCCCAGCCCGCGGCGAGGCCGAAGAACGCGTTCACGGGGACGGCGATCGCCGCGACGAGGAGCGTCAGCTTCAGCGCGTGGCGGGCGTCGGGCTCCGTGACGGCGGCGAGCCAGGCCCGCGCGCCGTCCCGAAAGGCCTCGACGAAGACGGCCGCGAGCGGGACGAGGAGGAAGAGGGCGAACGCCGCGACGGCGAGGCCGATCAGGACGAGGCGCACGGCGCGCGGCTCCCGGCTCCGGGGGGCGGTCACCTCCCGGCCCTCGCCGCCCACGCCTCGAGGCGGTTCAGGACGAGGAGGAGGAGGAAGGAGGCGACGAGGAGGAGCGTCGCGAGCGCGGTCGCCCCGGCCACGTCGTACTGCTCGAGCTTCGTCATGACGAGGAGCGGCGCGATCTCGGTCCTCATCGGCATGTTCCCCGAGATGAAGACGACCGAGCCGTACTCGCCGAGGCCCCGCGCGAACGCGAGGGTCGTCCCGGTGAGGAGCGCGGGGAGGAGCTCCGGGAGGAGGACGCGGCGGAACGTCTCGAGCCTCGTCGCGCCGAGGCTCGCCGCGGCCTCCTCGACCTCCGGGTCGAGGCTCGCGAGGACCGGCTGGAGCGTCCTCACGGTGAAGGGGAGGCCGAGGAAGACGAGCGCGACGCCGATGCCGAGCGGGGTGAACGCGACGGGGACGCCGATCGCGGCGAGGGGCCTGCCGAGCCAGCCGGTCGGCGCGTAGAGCGTCGTGAGCGTGATCCCGGCGACGGCGGTCGGCAGCGCGAACGGGAGGTCGACGAGGGCGTCGAGCAGGCGCCGTCCCGGGAAGCGATAGCGGACGAGGACCCAGCCGAGGAGGAGGCCGAAGAGCGCGGAGACGGCCGCCGCCCCGAGCGAAACGAGGAACGAGAGCCTCACCGCGGCGACGACGCGCGGCGTCGAGACGGCCGCGAGGAACTCGCGCGGGGTGCCGCGGAGCGTCGTCGCGAGGAGCGCGGCGAGCGGCGCGAGGACGACGAGCGAGAGGAAGAGGAGCGTCACCCCGAGCGCCGGGCCGAAGCCCGGGAGGAGGGACGGGGAGACGCGCCGTCGGCTCACTTCGTCAGGAAGAGCGCGTCGAAGACGCCGCCGTCGTCGAAGTGTCTCTTCTGCGCGGCGCGCCAGCCGCCGAAGAGCTCGTCGACCGTGAACGTCGCGACGGAGGGGAAAGCGCGCCCGGCCTTCGCCGCGGCCTCGGGGAGGCGCGGTCGGTAGTGGTGCCGGGCGGCGATCGCCTGGGCCTCGGGCGTGTAGAGGAACCGCAGGTACGCCTCGGCGACCGCGCGGGTCCCCTTCCGGTCGACGACGGCGTCGACGACCGCGACGGGGGGCTCCGCCAGGATCGTGCTCTTCGGGACGACGATCTCGACGCGCCCGGCCCCGGTCTCGCCGAGCGCGAGGTGCGCCTCGTTCTCCCAGGCGACGAGGACGTCGCCGAGGCCGCGCGTCACGAAGGTCGTCGTCGAGCCGCGCGCCCCGGTGTCGAGGACGGCGACGTTCCGGAAGATCCCGCCGACGAGGGCCCTCGCGCCGGCCTCTCCCTGACCGGCCTTCAGCGCCGAGCCCCACGCCGCGAGGTAGCCCCAGCGGGCGGCGCCGGACGTCTTCGGGTTCGGGCAGATGACGGAGACGCCGGGGCGCGCGAGGTCGGTCCAGTCCCGGATCCCCTTCGGGTTGCCGGACCTCACGAGGAAGACGATCGTCGACGTGTACGGGGAGGAGTTGTGCGGGAGGCGCGCCTGCCACCCGGGCCTCACGAGGC
>CAYVPO010000013.1:21423-32587 GCA_964453825.1 uncultured Holophagales bacterium | reverse complement strand
ACGACGGGTCCACCGGCGATGACTCCGGCGCTTCCGTCCAGCGGAACGGCGATCGCGAGAATCGACGCGAAGCCTGCGCCCGCCAGCCGGAGGATCGCTCCCCGGCTGCGCCGTTCGCTCGCTTCGTTCGGTTCTTCAACTCGTCGGTCCATAATTCTCCATCTATCAGTCAGTTAGGTGTCGCTGCGGGGAGAATGCCGAACGCGCGCCAAGGACTGACGACTGCGAGGGATCCCCTGAGGATGGTCGGAATATGGGGCATGCCGCCTGGCTCGTCAAGTGAGCGCCGGCACAGCCGTGGCGGGTGCGATCGACCGCCGAACCGGTCGCTTCCCGGTCGAACCGGACGCCGTCAGTACCGGCGCATCAGGCCGACGACGATTCCCTGGACCTGGACGTCCTCTTCGCGGGCGCGGATCGGGGCCAGACGCTCGTTCGAGGGCTGCAGCCGGACGACCCCCTCGGCTTCGCGATAGAGCCGCTTCAGAGTGGCCTCCCCGCCCACGAGCGCGGCGACCATCTCCCCGTTCTCCGCCCTCGTCCTCCGATGGACGACGACCCAGTCGCCATCCCGGATTCCCTCGTCGATCATCGAATCGCCGCTGACGAGGAGGACGAAGTTCTCCCCCTTTCGCGTGAGCGACTCCGGCACGTGGAGCCGATCGTCGCCCGGGAGGACCTCGATCGGGCTGCCGGCCGCAATCCGCCCCAGGAGAGGGATCTCCAGCGCGGGCGCCGACGCGGCTTCTTCTGCGACGTCGAGGGAGCGGCGCTGGTTCCAGTCGCGTACGAGCACTCCCTTCTCGAGAAGGAGCCGGATGTGCTTCTGAAGCGTGCCGAAAGAGGAGTAACCGAAATGCTCGCAGATCTCGCGCTGGGTCGGGGCGATGCCCCGTCGCGCCCGATAGTCACGGATGAATGCGACGATTTCCTGCTGTCTCTCGGTGAGGTTCGGACGATTTGCCATAATTTATTCGGATCTCACAACGCAAAGCCTGAATTTATTAGGGTGGCCGAGCACACCCACCGTGACAGTATGGCGCAAATGCCGCGCAAGTCAAGTAGGGCGACTCACCGGACGGGGTTTGGCCGAATGACACGAATGCCGCGACCCGTCGAAGATCCGCCTCGCCCCTGGGCTTGCCGTCCGATGCCTAAACTTATTCGGCAATTCAGATACTGTGCCGAATTTTATTCGAGCCAGTTCCATGCAGACAGCACTCAACATAGAATCCTCTCGTGGTGACGTGCGGCACGGCCCGCCGTTTGCTCCGATAATGCGAAGGACGATGACGACTTCCTGGGCGGACCCCTTCGAGGCCGAGCTCGGACGACTTCCGGAGAAGCTGAGGAGGTTCTTCCTCTCCCGTGGCGTCCGGACGGAGGACGAGGCATGCGACCTCGTTCAGGAGACGCTGCTCCGGGTCCTGCAGCGGGCGAGCCGCGGAGAGCCGCTGGAGTCTCCCGAAGCGTTCGCGCTCGGCGTCGCCAAGAACGTCTTCTTCGAGTACTGCCGGCGGGTCCAGAAGGCGAACAAGCACGAAGGCCTCTCCGGAGTCCTCGATCTCGCCGGAACGGAGGACCCGCTTTCCGACGCGCTTTCGAGCAGCCGGCGCCTCATCGTGAGGAAGGCGCTCGAGCTTCTCCCCTCCCGGATGAAGGAGCTGCTCGTCCGCCGCTTCGTGGAGGAGGTTCCCTCGCGGACGATCGCCCGCGAGGAGGGGATCACGACCGACGCCGTCGACATGCGGGTCTACCGGGCGAAGCGCGAGCTCCGGAAGAAGATGGACTCCACGGCCGCGCGGGCCGCCGTCCGGGCCCAGCGCGAAGAGGAGGCCCGGCGCGGCCCGGACGACGAGGGGGGCAAGGCGTGAGCCGCGAGCCCGCCGTGGACCGCGGCCGGATCCGCGGCTACCTCCTTCGCCGCCTCGGAGACGACGAGCGTCAGACGTTCGAGGAGTCCTACTTCGCCGACGACGCCCTCCTCGACCGCGTCGAGGCCGAAGAAGACCTCCTCGTCACCGACTACGTCCTGGGACGCCTCTCCGAGGAGGACCGGCGGAGGTTCGAGCAGGCGCTGCTCGGAACCCCCTACTACCGCGAACGCGTCGAGACGACCACGCGCCTCCGACGCCGGATCGCGCGCGACCAGGGAGTCCGGGGCCTCGGCCGTGGCGCGGCACCCCGGCCCGGCGGCGGGCTCTTCCCCGGCCGCACGGGGATCGTCGTCGCGTTCGGGCTCCTCGCCGTTCTGCTCCTCGCAGCGCTGGTGACCGCGCTCCGGCTGAAGGAGCAGCTGGCAACGCTCCGGGCCGAGCTGTCGACCGCCGCGCCGGCAGTGGTGACCGCGGCTGGGGGCGGCGTCGTGCCGTCGACTCCGTCGGTCGTCCTGCAGCCGGCGGCAGGCGCGGGAGTCTCGGTCCGCCGGGTCGAGCGCCTCGCCGGGTCGCCGCTCGTCCTCGTCTTCCCGCGCGGCCTTCTCCCGGGCGACGCGAAGAGCTGGAGGGTCGTCCTGCGCGAAGAGTCGGGAGCCGTCACCTGGGACAGCGGGGACCAGACCGTTCCGGACGGGGCCTCGGCCGATCTCGCCGTCCGGCTGCCGCCCGGCGTCCCGACAGAAGGCCGAGGCGGCGTGACGCTCTGGGCCGGCGGGACGCCCGCGTTCTCGGCGCTCCTCGAGATCGCCGATCCGCTCCCTGGCGCCCCGCGTTAGGTTTCCCGGGGGTCTGCCACTACCGGGCGAAGGGTGAGTCCGATTCCTTTTCCGCTCTCTCCTCCCTGACCCCGGAAGGCGCCGCATCCCCTCCGTGGCGCCGGATCCTCCCTACGCCCCGCCCGGGTCCGCCCCGCGGCGGGGCGTTCCTTCTCCTACCGGTCGGTCCAGGCCGGCGGGCGCCCTTCGAGCGACGCCCGCGCCCCTTCCGCCGCGTCCTCCGTCTTCATCAGCTCGCGGGAGAACGTTCTCTCGACCGCCGAGAGCGCCGCGAGGAGGTCGCCCGAGCAGCCCTGGTTGAGGGCCCGCTTCGCGAGACGGAGCGACGAGGCGGAAAGTGTCTCCAGCCTCGTCCTCATCGTCTCGAGGGCCTCGATCAGGTCCCCCGGGTTGACGAGCGCGTTGACGAGCCCTCTTCGTTCCGCGGCCTCGGCCGTCATCGCGGCTCCGCAGAGGATCAGGTCCGCGGCTTTCGTCCTCCCCGTCCGGCGCTCCAGGAGGACCGCCGCGACGGGCGGGAACGAGCCGCGATGGATCTCCGGGAAGCCGAACGTCGCGGTCGTCTCGGCGAAAACGAAATCGCAGGCGAGCGCGAGTTCCGCCCCGGCGCCGAGGGCGCGCCCCTGCACGAGGGCGCAGGTGGGGACCTCGCAGGTGAGGAGGAACCGGACGAGGGAGTGCCACGCCTCGAAGAGCGCCTCGGCCCGTCCTTCGCCGGGTGGAAGGACCTCCGTTCCGTTGCAGAAGTCCTCTCCTCGCGCCGCCAGCGCCACGAGCCGGACGTCCCGCCGGCGCGCGACCTCCCGGAGGCGCGACTCGAGGGCGACGACGGTCTCCCGGTCGAGGACGTTCTCGTGAGGCCTGTGGAACGTGACCGTCGCGGACCTGCCGTCGACCGAGACCGAGACGCCGCCGTTACCCATCGCGTCGTCCTCCATGCCGCGGCGACCGGACCGCGCTCGGACAGCCTAACGGAAAAAGACCCCGCTCGGGAGGCGGGGTCGTCGATCGCGATGATGGTCGGGGCGAGAGGATTCGAACCTCCGACCCCACGGTCCCGAACCGTGTGCGCTACCAGGCTGCGCTACGCCCCGACGGAAGCGCGGACGCGGAAGATAGCACGGCGCCTCGCCGAAGGGAAGACGGCGAAGGGCCGGGAGCGGCCGGCGCGACGCCGGCGTCAGGGCGCCGCGGACGCGCCGTAGCCCCTGGGATCGGCGACGCCGACGAGGCGGCCGTCCGGCTGGAAGGAGACGGCGTGGACCTTGCCGATCGGGCCGCGCTCCCTGAGGACGTGGCCTCGCTGGCGGAGCCCTTCGAAGAGCTCCGCCGGGGTCCGCCCGCGCTCGACGAAGACGACGTCGGGCGTGTGCTGATGGTGCAGTCGCGGAGCGGCGACCGCGGAGTCCAGGGCCTCGCCTCCGCTCGCCCGGAGAAGAACCTGGAGCACCGTCGTCGGGATCGTCGACCCTCCGGGCGATCCGACGACGAGGAGCGGGCGCCCCGACTTCTCGACGATGGCCGGAGCCATGGAAGAGAGCGGACGCGCCCCTGCCTGAACGGCGTTTGCGCTCCCCTGGACGAGACCGTAGAGGTTCGGTGTCCCCGGCGCCGAGGCGAAGTCGTCCATCTCGTTGTTCAGAAGGACGCCGGTCCCCGGGACGATCGCCCCGTTTCCGAAGGAGCCGTTCAGCGTCGTCGTCAGCGAGACCGCGAAGCCGTCCGGCGTCGCCACGGAGAGGTGGGTCGTCTCTTCCCTCTCGTGCGCCAGCGCGCCCGGCACGGTGGTGGAGGGCGTCGCCCGGCCGGGGTCGATCGTCGCTCCGATTCGGGCGAGGCGCGCCGGCCCGAGCAGCTCCGCGAGCGGCACCTCCACGCAGTCGCCGTCGCCGAGCCAGCGGTTCCGGTCGGCGTACGCCCTCCTTTCCGCCTCGAGGAGGAGGTGGTACCCGGCCGCGTCCGGAAGGAACGGGCCCGTTCCGCGCGCCACCTCGAGCTGGGCGAGGACCGATCGGAGGACGAGCCCCGCGGAGGACGGAAGCGGCATCGTGTGGACGACCAGGTCCCCGAATCGGATCTCGTCCGGTGCGCGCCAGAGCGGCGCGTAGCCGGAGAGGTCGGCCTCCGACAGGACCCCGCCTCCGGCCTCGACGTACGCCGCGATCCGCGCGGCGATCTCGCCGCGGTGGAAAGCGTCGGGCCCTTCCCGCCCGATCCGCGCGAGCGTCGCGGCGAGCTCCGGCTGCCTCAGCCTCGCGCCGGGAGCGAGGGGACGTCCTCCGGGGAAAAAGAGCCGGCGGGTCTCTTCCCAGCGGCTCAGGAGCTCACGCTCCGCCGCGAGGTCGGCGGAGAGCCCGGCCGGGACGACGAAGCCCTCGCGCGCGAGGCGCTCCGCAGGCGCGACGACCTTCGGCCAGGGAAGGCGTCCGAGGAGGCGATGCGCCTCCGCGTAGCCCCGGACGGACCCGGGCGTGGCGACCGCGAGCATCGTCGAGGTGGAGGAGCCGGCGACGGGCCGGCCGTCCTTACCGAGGAACATCTCCCGGGTCGCGCGGGCCGGCGCCGTCTCCCGGAAGTCGAGAGCGCGAACGACGTCGTCGGGAGTGCGGACGACGAGGAAGCCTCCGCCCGCGAGGTTCCCGGCCTGCGGGTAGACGACGGCGAGAGCGAACGCGGCGGCGAGCGCGGCGTCCATCGCGTTCCCGCCCGCCGCGAGGACCTCGGCGCCCGCCTGCGACGCCTCGGGGGCGGCGGAGACGACGACGCCGCGGCTCGAGGAGAGGACCGGGGCGGGGTCGCGTGGTCCGCGGTGCCCGGCGGAAGCCCGCTCCTCGCCGCGGGCGACCGCGGCGAAGAGCGGGAGAGAGGCGAGCGTGAGGAGGAGAGCCCTAACGGAGCCGGACGACGAGCTTCTTGTCCGCATTCAGCTCGAGGAGCAGCGTCTGCGTCTCGCCGCCCGGGACGACGAGGTCGACCGCTTCGTAGCCGTTGAACGAACGGTTCGTCGGGATGGCCCAGGCCTTGAAGCTCGCGCTTCCCGAAGGCACCTCGATCGTCCCCTCGACGAGGCCGCCGGCGGACTTCCGCCCGAAGTCGAAGTTCCTGCGGAAGACCTCCTTGTCGTTCCGCCGGATCATGACGTAGCCCTCGGGAGCCGGGCTCTGGAAGACGATGCGCAGCCGCGCGACGCCGGGCGTCGGGGTCGCGGCCTTCGGCGCCTCCGCGGGGACCGCGGCGCGCGTGACCGGGACCGTCGTCGGAACGGGGGTGGGGCGCTTGCGCCGCGCGGCCTCGGCGGCCGCCGCCTTCTTCTGCGCGGCGGCCTGCTCGGCCTGCGCCGTGTTGACGGACTCGCGGAGCGCGAGAGCTTCGGCGTTCTCCGGCTGGAGGAGCAGGACGGCGGCCAGCTTGTCGAGCGCCCGGTCGAAATCGCCGAGCTCCGTGGCCTCCCGCGCGGCGGCCATCGTGGTTTCGACCTCGCGAGTGAGGTCTTCGCCGGACTGCTGCGCCCTCAGCTGCCCCTCGGCCCGGGCGATGGCCGACCGAACGGCCTCCGAGTCCGGCTTGCGCCGGACGAGCTCCCGGAACTTCTCGAGGGCCGCGGACGCCTGGCCGGCCTCGAGGAGCCGGTTCCCCTCGTCCATCAGAGCCCTCTGCTCCTGCACTTCCCTTTCGCGGACCTCGTCGATGGCCGCCTGGGCTTCGATCTTCTTCTTCTGGGACCAGAGGACGCCCGTCACGACGGCTCCGGCGACGGCGACGAGGGCGATGACGAGCGCGACGAACTTCAGGTTCACCGAACGCTTCATCAACGGCCCCGCCGGGGGGGCGGCCGAAGCCGCCTGCGGCTCCGGAATCGGAGCGAGCTCCACGGGAGGCAGCGCGACCGGCGCAGGCGCCGCCGCGCCCTTCGGAGCGGCCGGCACACGGGCGGCAGCCGGAGGCGCCGTCTTCGGAAGGGCCGGCGCCGCGGGCGCCCCGCTCCGCGCGAGCTTCATCGCGTCGACGATCCGTTCCGTCGCCCCCTCGTCGCCCTTCGCGTCGCCGACGGTCTGCGGAACTGCCGGCCGTGCGACGGGCGTCGAGCCCGGGGGCGGGAACGGGCTGCGGAGGATCTCGGTCGGACGGTCCGATGCGGCCGGCGCCGAGGGCACGGTCGAAGGGGACGGTACGACCGGCGCGGACGCCGGCGGGGCCGCCGGCACGGCCGGCGGTGGCGCGATCGGCGCGAGGATCTCGGTGGGCCGGTCCACGAAGGGCGCGGCGGGCGCGGGCGGCGTCGCGGCGACCGGCGGCGCGAGCGGCCTGAGGATCTCGGTCGGCGAATCGGTCGGCGGCGCGGGGACCTCGGGCCGGGAGGGAGGCGGAACGACGCGCAGGATCTCGGTCGGGCGGTCCGCGACCGGCGAGGGAACGACCGGAGGCGGAACGGGCGGGACGGGCGGAACGAGCGGAGCCGCCGGCACGATCGGCTTGAGGATCTCCGTGGGCCGATCGCCGACGGGAGGCACTGGGAGGACACCCGGGATCGCGTCGATCCGGAGGATCTCCGTCGCGCCTTCGGCCCGCCGCTCGGGCGGAGCCTCGTCGAACGGGGAGACGGCGAGCCCGCCCGCCGTCGGCGGAGGTGGCACCGGACGCGGCGGGGCGGCATCCACGATCTCGGCGCCGGGAAGGGACGCCTCGACGTCGACGTCCACCGGCGCCGGAGGCGGCGGTGGCGTTGCCGGGCCGGCCTTCTTCGAACGCGTCGGCTCGTCGAGCTGCCACTCTTCCGACCCGCCCGCAGCCCCGACCTCGCCGCCGCCGGGGCCCGCGGGAGCCGGGCCGGCCACGAAGGTCGTCGCGGGGAGCGGCCTCTGGACCTCGCGGGTCGCGAGGTCGTCGTCGGGCGACCGCGGAACGGAGATCTCGCGGGGCGCGGGAGCCGCGGGGGACGCCGCGAGGATGTCGAACGGAGATCGCACCGCGGCCGGGGCCGCGGGGGCCGGGGGAGGCAGCGTGGACGGCGGCGCCGTCACGGTGGCGACGGGGCCGAGCTTCTCGGCCTCCGCGACCATCTGCCCGAGGTCGCGGAGCATCTGACGCTCCTCCTCCCGGGCCTTGAACTCGAAGAGGGCGAGCGCGAAGTCGTTCCCGCGCTGGAAGCGGTCGGCCGGATCCTTCGCGAGCGCCTTGTCGAGGACCGAGGCGAACTCGGCCGGGATGCCGGCGTCGTAGGTCTCGGGCGGGACGAACCGCTCGTGGACGATCTTGTACGAGATCGACGTCAGGTTCTCGGCCGTGAACGGCTTCTTCCGCGTCAGGAGCTCGTAGAGGACGACGCCGAGGGAGAAGAGGTCGCTCCGGCCGTCGACGGCGTCTCCCGTGACCTGCTCGGGCGACATGTAGTTCGGCGTGCCGAGGAACTGCCCCGTCGTGGTGAGGTTCGACTTCTCGATCTTCGCGATCCCGAAGTCGGTGATCTTCACCTGGCCCTCGGGCGTGATGATGACGTTCGCCGGCTTCACGTCCCGGTGGACGATCCCGCGGCGGTGGGCGTAGTCGAGCGCCTCCGCGACCTGCCCGATGATCTCCGCGATCCGCTCGAAACCGAACGTGGTCTTCTCGGTGACGAGCTGCTTGAGGTTCTTCCCCTCCACGTACTCCATCGCGATGAACGACGTGGAGGTGGTGGAGTCCTCTCCGACGTCGTGGACCGTGACGATGTTCGGGTGGGAGAGGATTCCCGCGGCCTGGGCCTCGCGGAGGAACCGCTCCTGGAACTCCTTCTGCTCGACGTCGTCCTCGCTGACGGCCCGGATGGTCTTCAGCGCGACGAGACGGCCGATGACGGGGTCGCGGCCGAGGTAGACGACGCCCATCGCGCCCTTCCCCAGCTCGCGGATCACCTCGTAGCGGCCGAACCTCTTCGGAGCCCCCGAGGAGAACGCACCGGATACGTTCGGCAGAGATCCTCCCGTACGCGACGGCGGCAATAGGATGCCGGGAATTTCCCGGTGTGGCGCAGTTTAGGGCCGCGTGAAAGAGGGTGTCAACGCACGAAAGGCCGCTTCGGCGAATCCGCGTCGATCCCTATAATGCAGGCCTTTCGAGAGACCTCGCCTAGGGGGACGAAGCATGAAACAGTATCCCGCAACCGCCATTCGCAACGTGGCCATCGCCGGCCACAACGGCGTCGGGAAGACCACCCTCGTCTCGGCGCTCCTTCACGAGGCGGGAGCGGTGAACCGCTTCGGCCGCGTCGACGACGGCTCGGCGCCGACCGATTTCGACCCGGAGGAGATCGAGCGGAAGATCTCGATCGGCCTGGCCGTGGCGGCGCTCGAGTGGAAGAAGCACAAGGTCAACCTGATCGACACGCCGGGCTACGGGATCTTCTCGTCCGAGATGATCTGCGCGATGCGCGCCGCCGACGCGGCCCTCATCGTCGTCGACGCCGTCGCCGGGGTCGAGGTCCAGACCGAGAAGGCCTGGCAGGTCGCCGACGACTTCGGCCTCCCGAGGATGATCGTCGTCAACCGCATGGACCGGGAGAACGCCGACGGCGGCCGCGTCATGGACCAGCTCCAGAGCAAGTTCGGCCGCACCTGCGTCTGCATCGAGGCGCCGATCGGCCGGGAGAAGTCGTTCCGCGGGACGATCGACCTGATCGGGATGAAGGGCTTCCTGACGGACGACTCCGGGAAGACGACCGAGGGGCCGATCCCGGACGAGTTCGCCGCCGACGCCGCGACGCTCCACGAAGCGCTCGTCGAGATGGTCGCCGAGGGCGACGACGCCCTCATGGAGACGTTCTTCTCCCAGGGGAACCTCACCGAGGAGCAGATGCTCCCGGCGCTGCGCAAGGCGATCCACGACCGGCGGATCGTCCCGGTGTCCTTCGCTGCCGCGGGCGATCACGAACGGGGCGTCGAGAAGATCCTGGACGAGATCGTCGAGCTCCTCCCGGGTGCCGACTCCTTCCCGGCCGCCGCCACGGGCAAGGACGGCCAGACGGACGTCCTGCCCTGCGACCCGAACGGCCCGATCGCCGCGATCGTCTTCAAGACGATCTCCGACCCGTTCACAGGCCGGCTGACTCTCTTCCGCGTGCACTCCGGGACGATCCGGGCCGACGGGAGCTACTGGAACACGAACCGGGAGACGTCCGAGCGTTTCGGTCCTGTCTTCTCTCCCCTCGGCAAGACGATGAACACGGTGCCCGAGGTCGCGGCGGGCGACATCGGCGTCGTGGCGAAGCTGAAGGAGACGCTGACGGGCGACACCCTCTCCGCGAAGGAGAAGCCGTACCGCTTCCCCGCCGTCGCCATCCCGGAGCCGGCGATCTCCTTCTCGATCGAGCCGAAGTCGAAGGGCGACGAGGACAAGATCTCGCTCGCGCTCTCGAAGCTCACCGAAGAGGACCCGTCGCTGAAGTTCCACCGCGACCCCGACACGAGCGAGCTGCTGCTCTCCGGCTCCGGCCAGCTCCACGTCGAGATCGCGGTGGCTCGGATGAAGCGGAAGTCGAACGTGGAGGTGATCCTCCACCCGCCGAAGGTCCCCTACCGCGAGACGATCACGAAGCCCGCCGAGGCCCACGGCCGCCACAAGAAGCAGACCGGCGGGCACGGGCAGTTCGCCGACTGCAAGATCCGGGTCAAGCCGCTCCCGCGCGGGAGCGACTTCGAGTTCGTCGACGACATCTTCGGCGGCTCCATCCCGCGCAACTACATCCCCGCCGTCGAGAAGGGGATCCAGGACACCCGGCGGCGCGGCTACCTTGCCGGCTACCCGATGGTCGACTTCCGCGTCGAGCTCTACGACGGCCAGTATCACGACGTCGACTCGTCGGAGATGGCGTTCAAGATCGCCGGCTCGCTCGCCTTCAAGGACGCCATGGAGAAGGCGAAGCCGACGATCCTCGAGCCGATCATGAAGGTCGGCGTGAGGGCTCCGCAGGAGTACATGGGCGACCTGATGGGAGACCTGACGAGCCGCCGCGGCCGCCCCTCCGGCATGGACCAGATCGGCGAGGACGCGGTCGTGAAGGCCGAGGTCCCTCTCTCCGAGATGCTCTCCTACTCCGCCGTCCTGCGCTCCCTCACCCAGGGGCGCGGATCGTTCACGATGGAGCTCTCCCACTACGAGGAGCTGCCGAAGCCTCTCCAGGAGAAGCTCATCGCCGAGCGCGCGAAGCTGAAGAAGGCCGAGGTCGAGGCCGAGTAGCCCCGACTCCCCGTCTCTCCGAAGACCCGAAGGGGCCGCGCGAGCGGCCCCTTCTCTTTTCGCCTGGCTTCGGGGAAAACCGACGGTCCGGGTTTCCCTTTCACGCGGCGCGAGCGCAGCGAGCTGCCTCTCCGCGCGGAGGGGGGTACGGGGGGGACCCGGCGGAACGGGTCCCCCTTCACGCAGCGCGAGCGCAGCGAGCTGCCTCTCCGCGCGGAGGGGGGTACGGGGGGGACCCGG
>CAYVPO010000013.1:0-21323 GCA_964453825.1 uncultured Holophagales bacterium | reverse complement strand
GCGCGAGCGCAGCGAGCTGCCTCTCCGCGCGGAGGGGGGTACGGGGGGGACCCGGCGGAACGGGTCCCCCCTGTCAATTTACGCCCCGTGGATGCCCGCCTGCGACGAGGTGATGAAGTCGAGGAGGACCTTCACGTCGGGAGCGCTCTCGGCCAGCTCGCCGAGCGCCGCGATCGCCGCCGCGTGGTCGTGCCGGTTCCGGTAGAGGATCCGGTACGCCTTGTTGAGCGACGCGACCCGCTCGGCCGAGTAGCCTTTCCGCGACAGGCCGACGCCGTTGATCTTGTACGCCTTCGTGTCGCGGTCGCTCGAGGTCCAGGTGAACGGGAGGACGTCCTTGTTGACGGGCGTCATGCCGCCCACGTAGGCGAACCGGCCGATCCGCAGGAACTGCTTCACGACCACGAACCCGCCCAGGATGACGTCGTCCTCCACCAGGACGTGCCCCGAAAGCGAGGCCGCGTTCGCGAAGACCGTCCGGCTGCCGATGATGCAGTCGTGCGCGACGTGGGAGTACGCCATGAAGAGGTTGTCGTCCCCGATGACGGTCTCGTGGTGCCCGGTGACCGTTCCCCTGTGGACCGTCATGAACTCCCGGAAGACGTTCCGGCTCCCGACGACGAGGCGGGTCGGCTCGTCCCGGTACTTCAGGTCCTGCGGCGGCCCGCCGAGCGCGGCGTGCGGATGGACGACGTTGTCCTCGCCGAGGACCGTCGGCCCGTCGACGACGGCGTGGGCGCCGATCCGTGTCCGGGCTCCGACGACGACGGACGGGCCGACGACCGCGTAGGGGCCGATCACGGCGTCCGGGTGGACGGTCGCGGTCTCATGGACGATCGCCGTTCGGTCGATCGGCATTCAGGTTCCCTCTTCCTGCCCGCAGTCCTGGATCAGGCTCATGATCTCCGCCTCGACGCAGAGCTGGCCGTCGACCCGGGCTTCCCCGCGCACCTTCACGAGCGACTTCTTCCGGGCCACGAACTCCACGGTGAAGATGACCTGGTCGCCCGGCACGACGGGTCTCCGGAACCGGACGGCGTCGAGACCCGTCAGCCGGACCTGCCGCCGGCGCGGGTCGTCGACCTCGGCGAGCATCATGAAGCCGCCGACCTGCGCCATCGCCTCGACGAGCAGGACCCCCGGCATGACCGGGTTGTCGGGGAAGTGCCCCTGGAAGAACTCCTCGTTGATCGTCACGTTCTTGAGGCCGACGACCTTTTGCCCCGGGACGACCTCGAGGATTCGGTCGACGAGGAGGAACGGATAGCGGTGCGGAAGCGTCCGGAGGATCGCGCGGATGTCGAGGACGCCCCGGTCCGTCGTCGGGTCGCTCATCTCTTCTCCCCGCCCGCCCGGGCGATCTCGCGCACGAGGCGCGCGGTCTCGGGGAGCTTCTTCAGCTCGGCGTGGACCCGGAAGGCGTCCCGGTGCGGCAGGTGCGGAGTGCCGAAGACGGACGCGCCGTCGGGCACGTCGGCGACGATCCCCGTCTGCCCCCCCGCCTTCGCCCCGCGGCCGATCCGGATGTGACCGGCGGTCCCCACCTGGCCCGCGAGCACGGCCTGGTCCCCCACGGTCGTCGAGCCGGCGAGCCCCACCTGCCCGCAGAGGACGACGTGGGCTCCCACCTGGCAGTTGTGCCCGACCATGACGAGGTCGTCGATCTTCGTCCCGTCGCCCACTCGCGTCGCCTCGAGGGTCGCGCGGTCGATGCACGTGTTCGCCCCGATCTCGACCCCGGCACCGACCTCGACGCCGCCGACCTGGGGGACCTTCTTCAGCCCCGTCGGCGACGCGACGTAGCCGAACCCGTCCGCTCCGAGGACCGCCCCCGCGTGGACCTCCGATCCCGGCCCGACCGAGACGTCGTCGTACAGGACGACGTGAGGATGGAGCCGGGCGCCCGCGCCGACTCGGCAGCGCCGGCCGACGACGACGTGCGCCCCCAGCTGGGCGCCGCTCCCGATCTCGGACTCCTCGCCCACCACCACGTACGGCCCGACCGCGGCGTCGTCCGCGACGCGGGCCGCGGCGCCCACGATCGCGGTCGGGTGGATTCCCGGCGTCGCGGCACGGCGCGGGAAGAGGGTCTCGAGGACAGACGCGAACGCGAGGGCGGGGTCCGGCACCTCGACGACGGTGCGTCCGGGGAACCCCGACGAGGAACGAGCGAGCAGGACCCCGGCAGCCGATGCGGCTGCGGCCTTTTCGGCCTTCCCGTCGCCTGCGAACGCGACGTCCCGAGGCCCCGCCGCCTCGAGCGACCGCGCCCCCTCGACGACGGCGCCGCCCTCGCCGACGAGCCGTCCGCCGCAGGCCGTGGCCAGCGCGGCGGCGGTCGTCGGCACGGGAAAGCGGGCCATCCCCCTCTTACTTCTTCGGGGCGGGAGCCGCAGCGGCCGGCTTGGCGTCGGTTTTCGGCGCGGCCGCGATCGCCGTGTTGAACTTCTGGATGACGGCCGCCGTGAGGTCGACCGAGTCGTCGGCGTGGAGGAGCCCGCTCTGGAACTTGTTGAAGACGAGCGTGTACCCGAGCTCCTTGGAGACCGCCTCGATGACGGGAAGGACCCTCTTCTCGAGCTCCGTCAGCTCCTTGCGCTGAAGCTCCTCGAGCTCGCGCTGGGCATCGTCCTGGAAGCGCTTGAGGTCGAGCGCCTTCGCCTGGTAGTCCTTCTGGAGCTTCTCCATCGCCTCTTCAGACAGCGACTTGCCCTGCTCCTGGATCCTCTTCTCGAGGTCGCGGAGCTCGGTCTGGCGCTTCGTCAGGTCTTCCTGCTTGGCGGTCGAGATCTTCTGGATCCGGGCGAGGCTTTCCTTGCCCACGGCGGATTCCTGGACGATCCGACCGACCTCGATGACGCCGACCTTCTGGGCGGGCTGGGCCGAAACGGGGAGAGCGACGAGTGCGGCCGTCGCGACGACGCCCGCGACGAACATCCGATTCCCGATCATCTACGTGACTCCTTCTTCCGTGTCTGGCCCCGCCTGAGACCCTCCGACGGGGCGCGCGATTCTACTGCACCAACCGGCCCCGCCGACCGGCGGTCCGGGCTTCTTCTCTAGAAGGTCGTCCCGATCGAGAACTGGAAATCGCTGCTCTTCTCCGGACCGCCGTTGAGCGGCGAGCCGTCCGGCCCCTTGATGGTCCTGGGGTCGAGGTTGATCCCGTAGATGAAGCGGAGCGGCGCCTGGAAGATCGGGAGGAACATCCGGAGCTCGGCCCCGGTCGAGGCCCGGACCTTGAACGGGTTGAAGCTCTGCCCTTCGAGCCAGGCGTTGCCAGCGTCGAAGAAGAGGACGAGCTTCAGCGGCCCCGCGATGGCGTGGACCAGCTCGGCGTTGAAGACGAGGTACTTGTCTCCGCCGAGGAGCGCGCCCGCGTCGGTGAAGAACGCCTTGTCGTCGTCGTCGAGCGGATAGATGCTCCCGTACTGGAAGCCGCGCACGGAACGGTCCCCGCCGATCCGGAACCGCTCGAAGATCGGAATCTCCTTGCCGTCGTAGGCGCGGATGAAGCCGCCTTCCATGTTGACGGCGAAGTGGGACTTCCGGCCCGTGCGGAAGTAGGAGGTCGCCGCGCCGACCGGCTTGACGTACGAGAAGTTGCCGCCGAGCGGCCCGCCGGCGATCGTCGTCGAGAAGTTGAACCGGCGCCCCCGGGACGGGTCGAACGGGTCGTTCCGGCTGTCGTACCTGTAGCCGGGCGCGATCGCCGAGGTCTTGCCGATGTAGTCGGCGTAAGCGGCGGGCGGGATGCCCGAGCCGGGGGGCGGAGCGGCCGGGTAGACCTGGTAGCGGCTCTTCGTGTCGGTGTACCCGTAGAAGAGCGACAGCCCGTCGAACAGGCCGAGGCCGAGGCCGAAGGACATGTTGACGCCCTTCGTCTGCTGGTCGACGTCGAGGTACTCGAGCGAGCGATTGAAGACCGACCCTCCGATCGACATCCGCTTGTCGAGGAACCAGGGCTCCACGAAGGAGAGGTCGAAGAAGTTCGAGTAGCCGCCGCGCTGGAACTGGACGCTGATCGTGTCGCCGCGCCCGAGGAAGTTCCGGGTCGAGAACTGGAACTGCCCGAAGACTCCGTCGAGCTGCGAGTACCCGGCGCCGAACTGGATCTCGTTCCGGTTCGTGTCGAGCCCCTTGATCGTGACGTCGACGACCTTCTTTTCCGCGTCGACCCGGAAGTCCGGGTCCTCCTCGATCTTGAAGTAGCCGAGCTGCGAGAGCTTCAGGAGGCCCTTCTTGAACGACTCCATGTCGAGGACGTCGCCCTCGAAGAGGGGGATCTCCCGCCGCAGGACCTTGTCCTTCGTCGTCTTGTTCCCGGTGAACTCGACCCGGCCGACGCGGAACATCTCACCCTCGGTGACCCGGACGACGACGTCGACGAGGTTCCCCTCGCCCGGCCGCTCGGTGTACTCCGGGTTCATGAACGCGTAGATGTAGCCCCGTCCGCGGTAGATCTCGTCGCGCGTCTTCATTCCGTCGACGAGCGCCGAACGCTTGAGCGGCTCGCCCGGGCTCCAGTCGAAGAACTGGAGGAGGCGGTCCCCCGGGAAGACCGTGGTCCCCTCGACCTTGACGTCTCCGAAGTAGAACCTCTCCCCCTCGACGAGGGGGATCTCGATCCGGGCCCGCCGCTTGACCTTGTCCCGGCGGGTCTCGTCGGGGTTCACGACGAAGGTCTCGATGACCGGGTCCTTGGCGACGACGTCCTTGTACCCGGCGTTCTGGTAGACCTTCTTGACGGACTCGATGTCCTCTTCGTAGTTCGCCTGGTTGTAGACGTCCTTCGAGTCCCAGAACTGGTAGAAGTTCCGCTGCCGCGTCTTCTTCATCGCGTACCGGAGGCGCCGGTCGGAGAAGACGGTGTTTCCCGTGAAGTCGATCGACTCGATCTTGATCTTGTCGCCCTCGTCGACGAGGAAGACGACGCGCTTCTCGTTCTCCCCCATCGGCTCGAGGGCCGTGTCGACGACCGCCGACCGGAACCCGTCGGTCCGGTACGCCTCGATGAGGACGCCTTTCCCCTTGGAGACGTCGCTGAGGGAGAGCGGCGACCCGACGCGGATCTCCACTTTCCCCTCCTTCAGCTTGTCCTTCAGCTGGGAGGTCGTCAGCTTCTTGTTCCCGCGGAACTCGAGGTCGCCGATCCGGGGGCGCTCCACGACGACGGCGACGACGCGGGCGCCGCCCGGGACGCTCTCCCGCTCGAGACGGAGGTCCTCGAAGAGGCCGGACTCCCAGAGCTTCGAAAAGGCGCGGCGGAGCGTCTCGAGGTCGTACGGGTCGCCGGCCTTCACGCCGAGGTAGAAGGAGACCGTCTCTGCCGTGACGGTCCGGCCGCCGCGTACGGCGATCTCGGCGATCCGTTCCTTCGAGTCGGCGCCGGGGGTCGTCCGGAGCTCCGGGGCGGGCGGCAGAGCGCCCGCGAGCGGAGAAGCCGGAGTCTGCGGCGCAGCCGCACCCGGCCGGAGGTCGAGCGTGGCGGGGGGCGGCTCCCCCTGAGCCAGCGCCGAAGCAGAGAACGCGCCGCCGAGGAGGAGGACGAGGGCTGCGGCGGCCCGTGCGCCGCCCGCGGGACGCCGGGTCACGCACGGGAGCGCCGGGACGCCCTCCGCCGGAGCAGGAACGATGCACACTTCCTGCACGCCGTCTACCGCTCGGTCGCCAGGGCCGCCGCCGAGCGGACGAGAACCTTCAGTTCGCTGTCGATCACTGTGACTTCGAGGCACTCGAGCTGCTCCCGGGCGCCGATAAGCAATTCGGATACCGCATCCTCCACGTGGCGTTGGATCGTCCTTCGGAGCGGCCGGGCGCCCGAGTGGGCGTCCTGCCCCGACATCGAGAGCAGCCAGTCGACCGCCTTCTCGTCGGCGACGAGCTCGAGGCCCCGGTGCTTCAGGGTCTGCGCGACGTCGTCGAGGAGGAGTCGGCAGATGGCCCGGAGGTTCTCCGTCGTGAGCGGGTTGAAGACGATGACCTCGTCGATCCGGTTCGTGAACTCCGGCGAGAACTCCCGGCGGAGCTCCTTCAGGACCATCTCCTCGACCTCGCGGGCGGCCGGCGCGTTCTTCCCGTCGCCGAAGCCGACCCGAGCCTGGGTGACGAGGTACTTCGTCCCGATGTTCGAGGTCATGATGATCAGGGTGTTCTTGAAGTCGACCGTGTTCCCGTAGGCGTCGGTCAGCTGCCCGTCCTCCAGGATCTGGAGGAGCAGGTTCGCGATGTCGGGGTGGGCCTTCTCGATCTCGTCGAGGAGGATGACGGAGTAAGGCTGCCTCCGGATCCGCTCCGTCAGCTGGCCGCCCTCCTCGTGCCCGACGTAGCCGGGCGGGGACCCGATGAGCTTGGAGACCGCGTGCTTCTCCATGTACTCGGACATGTCGAAGCGGACGAGCGCCTTCTGGGCGTCGAAGAGGAACTCCGCGAGCCTCCTCGCGACCTCGGTCTTCCCGACGCCCGAAGGGCCGAGGAAGATGAACGAGCCCATCGGGCGGTTCGGGTTCTTCACGCCGAGCCGCGAGCGCCGGATCGCGCGGGAGATGGCGTCGATCGCCCGGTCCTGCCCGATCACCCGCTTGCGGAGCGTCGTCTCCATGTTCAGGAGCTTCTCGGCCTCCTCGACCTGGATCGAGGTGACCGGGATGCCGGTCCAGCTCGCGATGATCTCCTCGATGTCGCCCCGGACGACCTCGGCCCACGCCCCCTCGTCGAGCTGGGCGTTCCGCGTCCTCTCGATCTCTTCCTTGATCTCGACCTCGCGCTCGCGGAGCGAGACGGCGTGCTCGAAGTCCTTGTCGGAGATCGCCTTCTTCATCTCCTTGACGATCTGGCGGGCCTCGTTCTCGAGCCGCCGGAGGTTCTGCGTGTCCGCCGTGAGGCGCAGCTTCACCTTCGCGCCGGCCTCGTCGAGGAGGTCGATCGCCTTGTCGGGGAAGAAGCGGTCGGGGATGTAGCGGCTCGACTGGTAGACGGCGGTCTTCACGGCGTCGGGCGTGTACCGCACCCGGTGGAACCGCTCGTAGCGCTCGCGGACCCCCTCGAGGATCTCGAGCGTCTCTTCCTCGCTCGGCGGGCTGACCGTGATCGCCTGGAAGCGCCGGAGGAGCGAGCGGTCCTTCTCGATGTACTTCCGGTACTCCTTGAGCGTCGTGGCGCCGATGCAGGCGATCTCTCCCCGCGAAAGGGCCGGCTTGAGGATGTTCGCCGCGTCGAGCGAGCCCTCGGCCGAGCCCGCCCCGATGAGGGAGTGGATCTCGTCGATGAAGATGATGAGGTCCTGGTTCTCCCGGAGCTCCTTCAGGATCCCCTTCAGCCGCTCCTCGAACTGCCCGCGGTACTTCGTCCCCGCCACGATGAGCGACAGGTCCATCGCGAGGATCTTCTTGTTCGCGAGGAAAAGCGGGACCGCCCCTTCGACGATCCGCTGCGCGAGGCCCTCGACGATCGCGGTCTTGCCGACGCCCGGCTCCCCGAGGAGGATCGGGTTGTTCTTCGTCCGGCGCGAGAGGATCTGGATGATCCGCTCGACCTCCTTGTCGCGCCCGACGAGCGGGTCGAACGTCCCCTGGGCCGCGAGAGCCGTCAGGTCGCGCGCGTACTCCGCGAGGAACGGGAGCTCCTTCTTCTGTTTGGAGGCCTCGCGCTCCTTGATCAGCGCGATCGCCTCCTCCCGGACGCCGTAGAGGTTGAAGCCGTGCCCCGTCAGGAGGCGCGAGGCGACGCACGGGTCGACCCGGAGGATCCCGATGAGGAGGTGCTCCGTCCCGACGTAGGGGTGCATCATCGACTCCGCCTCGTGGGAGGCGTAGGCGAGGATCTTCTTCGACTCCTCGGAGAGCGGGAGCTCCTGCGTCGAGGAGACGCGCTCGACGAAGACCCGGTCCCCCTCGATCTCCTTCCGAACGTCGTCCGACTTCACGTTGAAGCGCGCGAAGATCTCGCGGGTGACGTCCTCCCCTTCCCGGAGGATGCCGAGCAGGACGTGCTCCGACTCGATCACCTTCGAGCCGAGCTTCGAGGCCTCGTATCGGGCGAAGAAGAGGGCGCGGCGCGCTTTCTCGTTGTACTTCTCGAACATGGCTCGACCTCGACGAGGCCGCTCGGAAAGCGGGCTTCGACCGTCTCCCGATCCTAGCACAGGGGGTGCCAGCGGCCGGGTGCCGCTCAGGCGGCGGTGAGGCCCTCCGGGGTGAGCGTCCGCACCGATCCGCACCGCGACGCGACGCCGGGATCGTGCGTGACGAGGAGGAGCGCGCCCGCCCGCTCGCGCGCCGCGCCGAGGAGGAGCTCGAGGACGTCGGCGGCGTGCGCCGCGTCGAGGCTGCCAGTCGGCTCGTCGCACAGCAGGAGCCGCGGGCTGCGCACGACGGCCCGGGCGATCGCGACGCGCTGGCGCTCGCCGCCCGAGAGGACGCGCGGAAAGACGCCCGACTGCCGGGAGAGCCCGACCCGGGCGAGGAGGTCGCGGGCCGCCGACCGCGCGGCGCCCTCTTGCGACCCGGCGAGGAGGAGCGGAAGGGCGACGTTCTCCTCGGCGGTCAGCTCGGGGAGGAGGTGGTGGAGCTGGAAGACGAAGCCGACGGCCTCCCCGCGCCACTTCGCTCGGGGTTCCGGGGCCAGAGTGGTCCAGTCGCGCCCGTCCACCAGGACGCGGCCCGCGTCCGGGCGGTCGAGGCCCGCGAGGATGTGGAGGAGCGTCGACTTCCCGCATCCCGACGGTCCGACGATCGCCGCCGCCTCGCCCGCGCCGAGCTCCAGGGAGAGGCCGGAGAAGAGCTCCACGCGGGCCTCGCCCTCGCCGAAGCCCTTCGAGAGAGACTCGGCCCGGAGGAGCGGCTCACCCGCCACGGAGCGCCTCCGCGACGTCGACGCGCGCCGCCATCCGCGCCGGGACGAGCGACGCGACGAACGACCAGAGGAGCGAGAACGTGCCGACCGCGAGGAGGTCTCGCGGGGTTACCCGGAACGGCACGTGCGCGAGGGAGAAGAGCTGAGCGGGGAGCGGGAGAGCCTTCGTCGCGTCGAGGACGACCGCGAGGAGGGCGCCCACGGCGAGGCCGCAGAGCGTCCCGGCCGCGCCGAGGAAGAGGCCCGCGAGGAGGAAGACGCGGGCGAGGAGGGCGGGAGTCGCGCCGAGCACGGTGAGGACGGCGGCGTCGCCGCGGCGAGTGGCCGCGAGGACGGCCGACGTGGCGGCCAGGTTCAGTCCGGCGACGATCACCACGAGGAAGACGGTCGCGAAAATCGCGAGCCGCTCGAGCTTCAGCGCGAGGAGGAGCGGCCGGTTCGCCTCCTGCCACGTCGTCGCGGCCGTGGCCTCGGCGCCGAGCGCTTCCCGCGCGCGGGCCGCGACGGCCGCCGCGGCGTCGGGGTCGGAGAGCCGGAGCTCGTAGCCCGTGGCGCCTGCCGCCGGGAGGCCGAAGAGACGGCGGGCCGTGTCGGCGGGGAGGACCGCCTCCGGCTGGTGACGGCCCGTCGACGCGACCGCGACGTCCCTCACCGGGAGCGAGGCCGTGATCGGGACCGGGCCGATCGGAGAGAGCCGCGAGCGCGAGGAGACGAGGACGACCTCCTCGCCCGGAAGGGCCGACAGCTGCCGGGACTGGGACGGGTCGAGCGTGATTCCCTCCGCCCCCTCGCGCCCGGTGAGAACGGCCGGGACCGCCTGACCGCGGGCCGTGATCCAGCCTCGCCCTCTCACGACCGGCACGGCAGCGACGACGCCCGGCAGCGCGGCGAGCGTCCGCTCCGCTCTCTCCTCGCCCGCGAAGTCGGGACGACCGGCCGGCGTGACGAGGACGTGGGGGGTCTCCTCGGCGAGGCGCGAAAGGACGTGCGACTGGAAGCCGGAGAGGAGCGCGAGCGCGCCGACGAGGGCCGCGACGCCGAGGACGAGCCCGACGAACGCCGCGAGCGCGACGACGCCCACCTGCGCGTCGCGCTTCGAGGCGAGGAGGTAGCGGCGGGCGAGCAGGGCTTCCGTCAGCGCCCCGCCGCCTTCGGCCGCATGAGCGGGAAGAGGATCACGTCGCGGATGGAGCGCGAGCTCGTGAAGAGCATCGCGAGGCGGTCGATCCCCATGCCCTCCCCCGCCGTCGGGGGCATCCCGTACGAGAGCGCCTCGACGTAGTCCTCGTCGAAGAGCATCGCCTCGTCGTCCCCTTTCGTCCGCTCGGCGACCTGCGCGCGGAACTTCTCCGCCTGCTCGTCGGGGTCGTTCAGCTCGGAGAAGCCGTTCGCGAGCTCCATCCGGCCGACGAAGAGCTCGAAGCGGTCGGCCGTCCGGGGGTCGTCCGGGCGGGTCTTCGCAAGCGGGGAGATCTCGGCCGGGTAGTCGACGACGAACGTCGGCTGAAGGAGGTGCGGCTCGGCGAGTGTCTCGAAAAGCTCGGCGAGGACCTTTCCGGGTACGTCGCCGAAGCGCTCGATAGACTCGACCCCGGCGCGCTCCGCCGCGGCCTTCAGCCCCTCCAGCGTCTCGAGCTCCTCCTTCCGGATCGGCCCTCCCGCGACGTCCTTCCCGTATTCGACGATCGCGTCCTTCATCGAGAGCCTGCGGAACGGCGCTTCGAAGGAGATCGTCTCCTCCCCCCAGGGGAGCTGCGTCGTCCCGAGGATCTCCCGGGCCGCCCCGGCCAGGAGCTCCTCGGTGAGCGCCATCTGGTCGCGGGCGTCGGCATACGCCGTGTAGAACTCGAGCATCGTGAACTCGGGGTTGTGCTGCGTGGAGATCCCCTCGTTCCGGAAGTTCCGGTTGATCTCGTAGACCTTCGGGAAGCCGCCGGTGATCAGCCGCTTGAGGTAGAGCTCGGGGGCGATCCGGAGGTAGAGGTCGACGTCGAGCGCGTTGTGATGGGTCACGAACGGACGGGCCGCCGCCCCGCCCGGGATCAGCTGCATCATCGGCGTCTCGACCTCGAGGAAGCCCCTCCCGTCGAAGAACCGACGGATGTACGAGACGACGCGCGCGCGGACCTCGAACGTCCGCCGCGTCTCCTCGGAGACGATGAGATCGACGTATCGCTGCCGGTACTTGATCTCGACGTCGGTCAGGCCGTGCCACTTGTCGGGGAGCGGCCGGAGGCACTTCGCGAGGAACGTGAGCGACTCCGCCTTCACGGAGAGCTCGCCCGTGCGGGTCCGGAAGACGACGCCCGTCACGCCGACGTGGTCGCCGAGGTCGAGGTTCTCGAGGAGGGCCCAGCCGGCGTCGCCCACGCCGTCCTTCCGAACGTAGGCCTGCACGCGCTGGAGCCCGTCGGAGAGGTCGAGGAAGACCGCTTTTCCCATCTTTCGGATCGCCAGGACCCGGCCGGGGACGGCGATGCGCCGGTCCGGCTCGGGCTCGGCCTCGAGCGCGGCGGCGTCGCTCCCGCCCCAGCGGGCGACGACGTCGGAGACGAGGCCCGTGGCGGCGAAGCGGTTCGGGTAGGCGGGGTGGCCGAGGTCGACGATCCGGCGGCGGGCCGCCCTGCGGTTCGCGACCTGCTCGGCGAGGCTCTGCTCGGGTTGCTGAGGAGTTTCTTCGGGCATCGGGCGCCGATTCTCCGCGCCGCTCCCGCGCGGGTCAAACGAGCGTCTTCCGCCGGGCGCCGGTCAGCCCTCTCCCGTGGCGCGCGCGTTGTGGAGGAGCCAGAGACCCGAGAAGGCTCGGAGAAGGCGGAACCGGGACCGCGTCAGCTCGTTCAGCCGCTCCGGCGGGCCTTCCGTTCCGACCGCCTCGAGGCTCTGCCGGAATCGGCGGTCGAGGTCCTGCGCCCTCCCGAGGCACTCCGCCGCCACCTCGAGGACGCTGGCGTCCTCCGACGACGCGGCCGGCGTCTTGAGGACCTGCGCGGCCTCGTCGATCCGGAGCCGGAGCGCGGCTCCCTCCACGAAAAGGAGGTCGTTCGACGCGGACTCCGGGTCCGGGGCGCCGTCGTCCTCGGACTGGATCCTGCGGGCGGCGCGGACCTCCCACGGCTCGAGCCGGAGCCTCGAAAGAGAGCTTCCGTACGCCGCCTGCCCCGAGCCGGCCCCGGTCTGCAGCATGTCGACGGAGTAGAGGATCTTCGACGCGACCTGGCCGAGCAGCGGGTCCGTCGCGACCGCCGGCTTCGCGCGGTCCGCCTTGACCGGCTCCGGCGGGGCGATCGCCTCGCTCCGCCCCGGGAAGTACCCGCTCACGGTTTCCTGGGCCTCGGACAGCTCCTCCTCCAGGGCCGGAAGGACCTCCACGACCTGCTCGCCGGGAGCCTCCCCCGCGGCATCCAGCTTCGACATGAGCTGGTCGATCGACTCGGCGAGCCGGGTGACCTGCGCGTGGCGGATCTCCCCTTCTCCCCGGTTCTTGTCGAACTCGTCCTTGAACTGCCGGAAGCGGCGGAACTCCTCCTGGAGCTCGGCGTCGGCGACCTCCGGTCTCCGGGAGAGCTCGCGCTCGATGTCGAGGAGCTGCTGCGACGACTCGAAGATCCTCTTCTCCTCGCTCCGGTAGAGGGCCTGGAAACGGTTCTTCGCGGCCAGGTTCGCGTCGAGGACCGCCGAAAGGACGTTCGGGTCGTAGAAAGCCGGGCCCAGTCGGTGCTTCACCGTCCGGAGGCTGTCGAGGATCTTCTTCTCGGTCAGGTCCTCGAAGCGTTCGCAGGAGTCGATGTCCTTCCGCAGAAGGCCGAGGGCCTTGACCGACGCCGTCAGCTCGGCCGCGGGCGCCGGGCTCCGCCGGACGAGCCCGAGGAGCGAGGCGAAGAGCTTCGTCAGCTCCTGGGGGAACCGGGGCAGGTAGCGCCCGTCGTCGAGAGAACGGCGGGCCCCGACCAGGGTCAGCAGGAAGTCCATCTTGTCGAGCGCTTCCGGCGACACCTGGCGCGCGTGGAAGTAGAAGCGAAGGATCGCGAGGAGGAGCTTCTCGTCCTCGGTTCGGACCTTCTCGAAGAACCGGCGGACCCAGCTCGCCGCGATCTTCTCGTCGTCCGCCGAGAGGGACCGGTAGACGACGTCGAGCCGGCCGTCGAGCTGGTGGATCCGGTCGATGACGACCGGAGGCGGCTCGACGTTCATCACCGTCGTGACGGCGCGGATCTCGTCGTAGAGCCCCTGGAAGTCCACGTTGTAGCCCGGCGCGTCGCCGAAGAAGGTCTTGTGCACCCCCTGGAGGAACTGGTGGAACGTCCAGAAGGTCTTGAACTTCTCGGTCAGGCGCGTGTAGGCGTCGTGAATGGTCTTCAGATCGACGATCGACGTGCTCACGTGAACCTCTCGGAGTTGCGCCTGCATTATAGTTTCGTCCCGTGATCGACCGCATACTCATTTCCGAGCAGCAGATCTCGGCTCGCCTGGACGAGCTGGCCCGGGAGATCGACGCGGCCTACGCGGGCCGGGAGATCCTCGCCGTCGGCGTCCTGAAGGGCTCCGTCTTCTTCCTCACCGACCTCCTGAAGCGTCTTTCGACCCCGGTGGCCGTCGACTTCCTCCAGGTGAGGTCGTACTCCGGGACCGCCTCCACCGGGAACTTCGAGCTCGTCCGCGACCTCTCCTCGGACATCGCGGGACGCGACGTCCTGATCTTCGAGGACGTCGTCGACACGGGGCTGACGCTCCGCAAGCTCCTCGGGCTCCTCGGGACGCGGGGCCCGCGCTCCGTGAGGATCGCCGCGCTCCTGAAGAAGGACCTCCCCGAGAACGCCGACCTCCCGGTCGACTTCCTCGGCTTCACGATCGGCCCCGAGTTCGTGGTCGGCTACGGCCTCGACCTCGACGAGAAGTACCGCAACCTCCCTTACGTCGCCATCTGGGACCCGAGCAAATGAGCCAGCTGAAGACAATCGCCGTCGAGAACGCCCCGAAGGCCATCGGCCCCTATGCCCAGGGGATCGTCGCCGGAGGGTTCCTCTTCACCGCCGGACAGGTCCACCTCGACCCGGTCACGATGAAGCTCGTGTCGGGGACGATCGCCGAGGAGACGAACCGCGTGTTCGACAACCTCGAGGCGGTCCTCGTCGGGGCCGGCTGCACGCTCGCTGACGTCGTGAAGACGACCGTCTTCCTGACCGACATGGCGACGTTCGCCGAGATGAACGGCGCCTACGCGGCCCGGTTCGGCGACCACCGCCCGGCCCGGTCGACGGTCCAGGTCGGCGCGCTCCCCGGAAACGGCCGCGTCGAGATCGAGCTGATCGCGAAGATGCCCGGCGCCTGAGGGGCGGGGCCCTCCCGGCCCCCGTCCCCTCAGGTCTCGCCCGCGATCTCCCGGAACGCCGCCACGCAGCGGTCGACGTCGGCGTCGCCGACGTCGGCGTGCGTCACGAGTCGGACGGAGGACGGCCCGGCCGCCCCGGCCAGGATGCCGCGTTCCCGCAGCCTTCCGAGGGCGTCGTTCGCCGATCCGAAGACACGCGGCTCGAGGTCGGCGATCAGGATGTTCGTCGGGAAGGACTCCGGGTCGACCGAGACGCCCCGGATGCCCGCCAGTTCGCGCGCGAGGCGCGCGAGCCGCGCGTGGTCCTCGGCGAGGCGGCCCCGCTCTGCGTCGAGCGCGACGAGAGCCGCGGCCGCGAGGACGCCCGCCTGCCGCATCCCGCCCCCGAAGAGCTTCCTCGCGCGGCGCGCCTCGGAGACGAACGCCTCCGAGCCGGCCACCGCGCTCCCGACCGGGGCCCGCAGTCCTTTCGAGAAGCAGACCATGACGGAGTCGACCCCCGCCACGAGCGAGGCCTCCGGGACGCCGAGCGCGGCGGCCGCATTCCAGAGCCGCGCGCCGTCGACGTGGACGGCGAGCCCCTTTCTCCGGGCAAGGGCGAGGACCTCCTCCACCGCCGCTCGCGGCAGGACCGTCCCTCCGGCGAAGTTGTGGGTGTTCTCGAGGCAGACGAGCGAGGTCCGCGGCAGGTAGTAGACGGATTCGGGCCTCACCCAGGCCTCGACCTCGGCCGCCGGCATTCGCCCTCCGGGACCGAAGACCGGCCGCGGGAGGAGCCCGGAGAGCGCGGCCATCGCCCCCATCTCGTAGTGGAAAACGTGGCTCCGCGCCTCGACGATCACCTCCGTGCCCGCTCGGGCGTGGACGCGGAGCGCGATCTGGTTTCCCATCGAGCCGGTCGGGACGAAGAGGGCGGCCGGGAAGCCGAGGAGCTCGGCCGTTCGGGCCTCCAGGCGGGCGATCGTCGGGTCCTCGCCGTAGACGTCGTCGCCGACCTCGGCCTCGGCCATCGCGCGGCGCATCGCGGGGGTCGGCTTCGTGACGGTGTCGGAGCGGAAGTCGGAGGTCGGGAGCGCGCTCATCGGCCCGAGTGTAGGCCGGGCGGAGCACCCCCCGTGTGGCAGACTCGCCCGCCATGAGCCTCGTCCTCGTCGAGACTTTCCCGGTCGCCCCCCTCGGCTGCAACTGCGCGATCGTGGCCGACCCCGAGTCGAAGACGGCGATCGTCCTCGACCCGGGCGGCGAGCCGGACCGGGTCCTGGAGGCGCTCGCGCGCCACGGCCTCACGGCCGTCGCCCTCGTCCATACGCACGCGCACCTCGACCACTGCCTCTCCTCGGCGCGCCTGGCCGCGGAGACCGGGGCTCCGATCCTGATGCACGAGGGGGACCTCCCGCTCTACGCCGACCTCTCCCGGTGGGCGCGGATGTTCGGGGTCCCGGCCGAGGCGCCCGGCATGGTCGCGCGAACGCTCGCTCACGGAGAGCGCGTCGCCTGCGGCAGCGGGGCGCTCGAGGTCCTGCACACGCCGGGTCACACGCCCGGAAGCATCTGCTTCCGCCTGGATGGAGACAGCCCGGTCCTCTTCTCGGGGGACACCCTCTTCCGACGCTCGGTCGGCCGCACCGACTTCCCCGGCGGCTCCTGGGACGACCTCGTCTCCTCGATCGAGACCCGCCTCCTGACGCTCCCCGGCGACCTGCTCGTCCTCCCGGGGCACGGCGAGGAGACGACGATCGGCGAGGAGTCACGCCTGAACCCGTTCCTCGGCGATCGCTCGCGGCCGCTCGTCTGAGCGGCCCCCACCCCGCGCCCCCCACCCACCGCCCTTCGCGGTGCGCGCTTCGCGCGGGTGCGATGAAGACGGGCGCGGACTGGTACGCGAGGCGACGGTCTGGGAGCGGAGGCTTCAGCTCACTCGTATCTCAGCGCCTCGATTGGGTCGAGTCTGCTTGCCGCTCCCGGGGGGCTTGGCTCCGCGCGCCCCCCGGAACCCCCGGTTTCTGCTCATTCGTATCTCAGCGCCTCGATCGGATCCAGCCTCGAGGCTTTGAGCGCCGGGTAGAAGCCGAAAGTGACGCCGATGACGGCGGAGAAGACGAACGCGAGGGAGACGGAGCTGGTGGTGACGGCGACCGGCCAGCCGGCGAGCTTCGCGACGGCCTCCTGGATGCCGACTCCGAGCGCGATGCCGAGGACGCCCCCCGCAATCGCGAGGACGACGGCCTCGACGAGGAACTGCGCGCGGATGTCGGCCCCTTTGGCGCCGATCGCCATCCGCACGCCGATCTCGCGGGTCCGCTCCGTGACCGAGACGAGCATGATGTTCATGATGCCGATCCCGCCGACGAGGAGCGAAACACCCGCGATCGACCAGAGGAGGATCGCCATCGTCTTCGACTGCTCCTCGGCGCGCGCGAGCATCTCGGTCTGCGACCGGATCATGAAGTCGTCTTCCTGGCCCGCCGCGCGGTTGATCCGGTGGCGCTGGCGGAGGAGCGCCGTGATCTCTTCCTGGGCCCGGTCGACGAGCTCGGGCGTCGAGACTGCGGCCATGATCATCCCGACCGCAGTCGTCCCCATGATCTTCTTGCGGACCGTCTGGTAGGGGGCGATGACCGTGTCGTCCTGGTCCTGGCCCATCATCGAACCCCCCTTCGGCTCGAGGACGCCGACGACGCGGAACGGGATGTTCTTGATCCGGATCGTCTTCCCGATCGGGTCTTCGCTCCCGAAGAGGGTCGTCGCGACGGTCTGCCCGAGGACGCAGACCTTCGCCGCCGCCCTGTTGTCCTGGTCGGTGAAGAACTGCCCCTCCGCGACGTTCCAGGAGCGGATCGCCGGCCAGTCGACCTCTCCCCCCTGGATCGACGTCGACCAGTTCTGATTCCCGTAAACGACCTGCGCGACCGATCGGATCGACGCGGAGACGTAGGAGACGGTCGGGACCTCCGCGCGGATCGCCGTCACGTCGTCCTCGGACAGCTTCGAGTTCGAGCCCCAGCCCGACCGCGCTCCCGAGGAGGTGACCGTCCCGGGGTGGATCATCAGGAAGTTCGTCCCGAGCGACTGGAGCTGCTGCTCGGTCTGGACTCGCGCGCCTTCGCCGATCCCGATCGTCGCCACGACGCAGGCGACGCCGATGATGATCCCCAGCGCCGTCAGGAGCGAGCGCATCTTGTTGCGCCCCATCGCGCGGAACGCGACCTTCAGGATGCTCGTCGTCTTCGTCATCGCGTCTCCTTCGTGGATCGGCGGTTCTTCACCAGGTCGTCGGAGACGATGCGGCCGTCGCGGAACGCCACGACCCGCCGCGCGTATTCGGCGATGTCGTGCTCGTGGGTGATCAGGACGACCGTCTTCCCCTCCTCGTTCAGCTCCTGAAAGATCCCCATGATCTCGTCGGAGGTCCTCGAGTCGAGGTTTCCCGTCGGCTCGTCCGCCAGGAGGATCGCCGGGTCGTTCACGAGGGCGCGAGCCACCGCGACGCGCTGCTGCTGGCCGCCGGAGAGCTGCGCGGGCGTGTGGTCCCAGCGCTCCGCGAGGCCGACCTTTGCCAGGCTGCCCCGGGCCTTCTCGAGCTGCCCGGCGTCCGAGAGCCGGTGCTTCCGGGAGTAGAGGAGCGGCAGCTCGACGTTCTCGAGCGCCGAGGTCCTCGAGAGGAGGTTGAAGCTCTGGAAGACGAAGCCGATCTTGTCGTTCCGGATCCCGGCCCTCTCGTTCCGGTCGAGCGTCGAGACGTCGACCCCTTCGAGGACGTAGGTCCCGGAGGTCGGGCGGTCGAGGCAGCCGAGGATGTTCATGAACGTCGACTTGCCGGAGCCCGACGGCCCCATGACGGCGAGAAACTCGCCGGGGGCGACGTCGAGCGTGACGCCGTCGAGGGCCCTCACCTCGGAGTCCCCCATCCGGTAGACGCGCGTCAGGTCGCGGATCCGGATGACCGGCTCGGCCGAGCTCGCCGCCACGCCTACATCCGCCCCATGCCGCGCGGCGCGCCGCCGCCCGCTCCGGCCGATGCCCGGGCCGTCGCGAGGCCGAGGACGACCTCCTCCCCGTCGGCGAGCTCGTCCGACTCGACGGCCGTCAGGTTCCCGTCGGTCAGCGCCGTCTTGACGCGGACGACGCGAAGCTTCCCGGTCGGGAGCTCGACGTAGACCTCGCCCGACCTGGAAGGACCGGAACGTCCGGCTCCGCCCCGTCCGG
Organism: uncultured Holophagales bacterium; assembly: GCA_964453825.1. GTDB lineage: Bacteria > Acidobacteriota > Thermoanaerobaculia > UBA5066 > UBA5066 > UBA5066. The sequence continues at coordinate 2,935 of CAYVPO010000013.1, read as the reverse complement.
CCCCGGCGCCGCCGCCCGGACGGCCCCCTTCGCCTCGGCCCGGCCGCCCTCCGGCCGGTGCGCCGGCCGAGGCGTCACCGGCTCCTGCGGCCGGCGCGGCGCCGGAAGGTGCCGCCGCCTCGGGCTTCGCCTTTCCGCCGTCCGCGAGGTCGGCCGGGTCGGGCTTGAAGCGAAGCGCCGCGTTCGGCACGCGCAGGACGTCGTCCCGCCGGTCGACGGGGACGAGGACGTTCGCCGTCATCCCGGGCCGCAGGCGCAGCTCCGGGTTCGCGACGTCGAGGAGGACCGGATAGGTGACGACGTTCTGGACCGTCTGGGGAGAGAGACGGATCTGCGAGACCCGGCCCGTGAACGTCCGCTCGGCGAACGCGTCGACGGTGAAGGTCGCCTCCTGGCCTTCCTTCACCCGGCCGATGTCGGCCTCGTCGATGTTCGTCAGGACCTGCATCTTCGTCAGGTCCTGCGCGATCGTGAAGAGCACGGGCGCCTGGAACGAGGCGGCGACGGTCTGGCCGATGTCGTACTGCCGGTCCACGACGACCCCGTCGATCGGCGAGAGGATCCTCGTGTAGGCGAGGTTCGTCTCGGCCTGCTTCAGCCCCGCCGACGACTGCGCGACGGACGCGGCGGCCCCGTCCCGGTTCGCCTTGGCCGTGTCGTACTCCGACTGCGCCTGGAGCTGCGCCTCGAGGAGCTTCTTCGCCCGGGCCAGGACGAGCTCGGCATTGCGAAGCTCGACCTTCGCGCGCTCCAGGTCGGCCCGGCGCTGCTCGACCGTCGCCTGGAACGGGGTCGGGTCGAGCTCGGCGAGGAGCTGCCCCCTCCGGACCTCGGAGTTGAAGTCGGCATGGAGCCTCGAGATGATCCCGGAGACCTGGCTGCCGACCTTGACGGTCGTCACGGCCGAGAGCGTCCCGGTCGCGGTGACGGTCGCCACGACGGAGCCCTTCGTTACCTTCTCCTTCCGGAACTTCGGCCCGCTCTTCGTGTCCTTGGAAAGGAGGAGGACGCCCGCCACCACGACGGCGGCGACGATCATCGCTCCGACCAGAGCCTTCTTCATCGGTTCAGCCTTTCGCGCCGCGGCCTCGGCCCGTCGAGTCTCCGAACGGGAAGCGAAGGACCAGGCCGAGACGGAACGCGTCGAACGTCCGGACGGTCTCGCCGGTCCGAATGCGCCGCGCCGTGTACTCGACGATCGCCTCGATTCCCTTCCGGCCCTTCCAGACGGCCGCGGGCTGGTGGATTCGTTCGTTCGACGCGGCGCCGTCGTAGCGCCACTCGCTGTAGACGTAGCGGAAGGTCGACTCCGGGAACTCGACGCCGGCCCCCACGAGGAGCGCGCGGCCGTCCCTCTCGGCCTCCGGCCGGAAATCGCCCGGAGCCGCGTCGTCGGCCCGACGCAGGAGACCCTGGACCTGCAGGGAGATCGGGCCGAGCGTCGCCGACAGGTCGGCCGAGGCGTCGCTGCGCCGGTACTCCGGCCTCCCGTCGGACGCGACGATTCTCGCCGTCGCACCGGAAAGGCCGGGACGCACGGTCCAGAGCCCCCTGTTGTAGAGGAAGGAGACCCGGCCGGAGAGACCGTCGCGAAGTCGTGCCGCGGGATCCGATTCGACGCCCTTTCCGTCCTCTTCCCAGGCGACCCGATCGTTGCTCCCGGCCCAGCGAGCCGCCCAGTCGAGGGCGTGCCAGCCAAGCGGCCGGCTCCCGACGATCTGGACGCCCCAGTCGGGGTTCCGGTTGACGCCGTTCTGCGAGAAAAGGGTCCCGCCGAACGTCTCGTCGGCGAGGCCCACGACGCTCGGGACCTTCCCTGCGCGGAGCTCGCCGGCCGGCGTCTCGACCCAGGCGTACCCCTCCTCGAGCCAGACCGGCCCCGGGTAGTAGTCCCGGAAACGGCCCTCGCGCGCTCGCAGCTCCATGCGGGCCCCCCAACCGTCCCTCTCGAGGTCGGCCGTCAGGAAGGCGTAGAGCAGCTCGCCGTCGCGGAGCTCCCGGTCCCGGATCGGCTCGAGGTCGGAGAGCGCCACCCCGAGGACGAAACGCGGCATCGACTCGGCCGGCGTCTCGGCCGGAGCGGGCGATGCAGCGAGCAGGAGTGATGGAAGGAGCGCCCGAAGGGGCCGGAGGACTCTCAAGCCTCCGGATGATACGGCCCGGCCCGCGCGGGGCCGCCGGGGCGCGCCTTCACGGCTCGGCGTCGCCGGTCAGGCCGGCGTATCGGGCCACGCGTCCCTCCAGCGCGCGACGCACCCGGGTCCGGAAGGAGAGGACCTCGAGCTGGCGGAGGCGGACCGCCTCGCCGCTTCTCCGGCGCTGCTGCTGGCGCGCGACCGCGAGGAGGAGCGCGCAGCGGACGTACTCGCGCCGTTCGTCCGCGCGCCCCAGGCGGGGCTCCCGGCGCCTCTTCCAAGGGCTCCCGAGGACGGCCAGGTCCTCCTCCGGGAGGATTCCGAGCCGGGCTTCCTCGCCGAGCTCGCGGCGGACACGGACTCGCTCGAGGAAAAGGGCCGGCCCCCAGGCCAGCAGCGACACGAGGGCCGCGGCGGCGGCCGACAGCAGCCGGAGCCGCGGCGGGAGATGGACCGCGAGCGCCACGAGCCCGGCGGCGACGGCCCCGGCGAGGACCGTCCCGCTTCCCCACGCGAGGCCGCGCCTCCACCCGGCCTCCGCGCAGGCGCGAGCCCCCTCCGCGCCCCAGACCGCGAGCGCCGCGAAGACCGCGCAGGCGCCCACGGCCGCGCCCTCCACGCCGGCGCCGGCGAGGGCGAGAGCGGAGACGGCGCTCGCCCCGGCCGCGAGCGCGAGCGTGAACGCCGCCGCCTCGGTCACGAGGGGCGAGTGCAGGTCCGCACGGAGAGCGGTCAGGACGAGCGCGGAGACGAGCAGGGCGCCCCCGAAGACCCACGGGGACGAGGGCGACGGGAGCGTC
>CAYVPO010000012.1:0-32889 GCA_964453825.1 uncultured Holophagales bacterium | reverse complement strand
GCGAGGACGGCCTTCCAGTAGGCGTCGCGCGCGGCGCCGTAGAGCTCGCGAACCCGCAGCTTCTCGTCGGGGGTCGCGGCGGCGGCGTTCAGGGCGTCGAAGCCCCGCTCGGCGAGGCGGTACGTCGTCTCGACGGTCGCGAGGAGCCGCTCGTGGTTCGACTTCGTCCGGGCCATCTGCTCCCTCCCCTACTTCCCCGCCGCCGCGCGGTACTCCTCGAGGAGAGCGCGGGCGGAAGCGACATGGTCGAGGACGGCGGCAAGGTCGGTCTCCCGCTTCGCCTCGAAGGAACGGTGTCCGAGGACGAGAGCCTCGAGGCCCGCGAGCGTCTCGTCGACGAGAGCGCCCTCCAGGTCGACGCGCCGCGCGACCCGATGCTCGAGGACGCGGTCGAGCGCCGCCCGCAGGTCGTCCTCCCGATTCGCGCCCGGCCGGCCCGTGACGGACGGCTCCTTGCGAAGGAGGGCGAGCGCGCCGTCGTACTCCTTCTCGTCCCACGCGAGACCGAACGCCGCGGCGTGGGGCTCGAGGAGCGCGCCGGGTCGGCCGAAGCCGAGGGCGGCGAAGGCGCGTGCCGCGGCCCCCTGTCCCTCGACGAGGGCCCGGCGAAGGGAAGCGTGGACCTCCCTCTCGCGCCGGAGGAGTTCGAGGAGACGCTCGAGGCTCTCGCGAATTGCCGCGCTCGCCTCCTCCAGGCGCGCCGCCTGCCGCGCGCCGGCCAGGCCTCCGAGGCCCTTCGAGAGGCCGAAGGCGGGGACGGGCGCGACGGGAGGCTGGCCGAGCGCTTCCCGGTAGGCGCTGACGGCGCCCGCGAGGCCGTTCACTCCGCGCTCCACCGCCCCCGCGGCGTCGAACGCGGCGAGCGCGTCGAGCCCGGAGTACGCGGCGCCGAGCTCGGACATCGCCTCCGACCGGGCGCCGAGGACGGAGCGGACCTTTCGGAGCGCGGCAAGCGTCTCCGCCGACGGATCGGGACGCCCGGTCAGCGGACCGAGGAGGAGCTGCGCCTCGACGTAGCGGTCGACGGAGGCCCCTGTCTCGCGGATCGAATCGGCCGCGACGCGGGTCGCCGCGGCGCCGGCGGACGCAAGGGCGGCGGCGCGCGGCCGCGCTGCCGACGAGCAGCCGGCGAGCGTGGCGAGCGCCAGGAGAACGACGGAAACGCGGACCGTTCGGGTCACGTGGTCACCCCATGCAGCAAAGTCCGGAGACGAATGGCTGCGGAAGGTTACCGCGTGCGCGGTCAGCCCTTGCCGGGGACGACGTCCTTCTTCTCGGGGGCGGCGGCGGGGGCGGGCGACGCCGGCGAGGCCGGAGCGCCCTTGCCGCTCATGTCGACGCTCCCCTTGAACTGAGCGCCCTCCGCAATCGCGATCTTCGGGGACCGGATGTTTCCCTCGAGGATCCCCGACGGGAGGATCTCCACCCTCTCGGCGGCCACGACGTTCCCGACGACCCGTCCCGCGATGACGACGTGGTGCGCCTTGACCTCGGCGTTCACCTGCGCCTGCGGGCCGATACGGAGGCCCTTGGAGACGGAGATCTTCCCCTCGACGCGGCCCTCGACGACGAGGTCCTCGTCTCCGGAGAGCTCGCCCTGGATGCGAATGTTGGGTCCGATCACGGCTGTCTTCACCTCGGTTGCGGCCTTTTGGCCCGTGGGAGCGGGCGAGGCCGCGGGGCGCGGCGACTCGTGCGGCGGTGCGGGGCGCTCGCCCTCCGGGCGCGGCGCCGGTTTCGATCCGAAAAAGCCCATCGGCCCGGAAGTCTACCCGATCCGCTCGGGGGGATCGGACCGCGGATCGGCGACAGCGGAGAGGACGAAGCCCTCTTCGGCTCGCCACCAGCCGCTCCACTCCGTGGCGCCCGGGCCGCGTGCGCCGAACGGGCGCCAGAGGCCGTCGGCCGGGCCGCCGATGAGGACGGTCTCGACGTCGCGCGGAGCGATCCGGAGCCCTTCACGCAGGGCCTTCATCACGGCCTCCTTCGCGCTCCAGACGAGCGTCGCGCGGAGCGCCGCCTCTCCTTCCGGGGCTGTCCCGACGAACGCGCGCTCGGACGGCGTGAACCAGTCCTCGAGGAAGGCGCCGCCTCGTACCTCGATTCGCTCGAGGTCGAGGCCCAGCCGCGCTCCGGCGGGGGCGATCGCCGCGGCGGCGTGGCCGTGGCTGTGGGTGATCGAGAGGACGAACGGGGCGGGGCGGCCGCCGACGTGCGCCTCGGGGGCGCCGGAGGGGGCGGCGAGCACGACCGCCTCCTCCTCGCGGGAAACGGCGCCCGCGAGGAGGAGGACCTTCTTGGCGGCGAAGCGCCCGAGGAGCCAGTCTCCGCGCCGCTTCGGGACGGTGAGGCGCGCGAACGCGAGGCGCTCGGCGGGCGCGAGCCACGCCTCGCCGCGCGGGAGGTCCTCCGCCCGCGCGGCGGCCCACCGGACGGGAGTCAGCGGCCGATCCGTTCCATCTCCTTCGCCATCCCGCGCTCGATGGCGTCGACGAGGTACGGGCGGAGCTCCTTCGCGGGAAGGATCCGGTCGAGCGAGCCGACCGCGAGAGCCCGCTGGACCGAGTGGGTCCGGTCGAACTCGTCCGCCACCTCGCCCAGCTTCTCGGAGCGGACGGCGGCGACGAGGTCGGCGTGCCGGGAGCGGAGCTTGCGCCGCTCGACGTCGGAAGCCGCGGCCATCTCCTTCTCGAGGGCCGCGACGCGCGGGTCCTTCTTCGTCCGCTGGTCGACCTCGCGGGCGAAGACGACGGCGGCGGCGGGAGCGCCGCCGATGACGGAGGCGTAGGTCCCTTCGAGGGCCGCGACCTCCATGTTGTCGTTCAGCGTCCTCGAGAAGACGACGAACGCGCCGCCGTGGTAGCGCGAGACGACGGTGAAGACGATCGGCCCCCTGAAGTTCGTGACGGCGCGCCCGATCTCGGCGCCGTACTCGAGCTGGACCTTCCGCATCGACTCGGGCGAGCCGTCGAAGCCGGAGAGGTTCGCGAGGACGACGAGCGGGCGGTTGCCGCTCGCGGCGTTGATCGCGCGGGCGATCTTCTTCGAGGCCTGCGGGAAGAGGGTCCCCGAGGTCCAGTTCTCCGGCCCGTCGGTGGCGACGAAGCCGATCCGCTTGACCGGGTGCGACTCGAAGCCGAGGAGGCAGACGGGCCAGCCCCCGATGTGGGCATCCCAGACGACGCCGTTCTCGCCGTCGCGCAGTCCCGCCCAGCGCTCGAGCGGCGCGTGGTCCTGGTCCGCCGCGGCGGCCATCACCTTGCGGATCTCGAAGGGCCTCTTGCGGCCGGGATTCGACTCGTTGGAGAAGATCTCGCCCACGAGCGCGAAGGAGCCCGGCTCGTCGCCCCCGTGCGGCGAGAGGCAGACGTCGCGGCCGACCGGGTCGCTCGTCTCCGCGCGGCGCGGGAAGCGCTCCCCCGGGACGACGTACGTGTGGTCGTAATGACGGAGGAGGATGCGGCAGGCGTCGGGGATGTCGCGCGCCCAGTACTGCGCCTGGCCGTTCGGCCCCATGACGCGCTCGTAGCCGCCGATGCCGAGGTTGTCCTCGGCCGAGACGGAGCCGGAATAGTCGAGCGCCGTCTTGCCGGTGAGGACCATCGCGCCGTCCTTCGTCATGACGAGGATGCCGCGCGTGTGCATCAGCATCGTCGCCTCGGCGTTCCAGTACGGCTGCGCGCCGACGTTGATGCCGCAGACGACGACGTTCACCTCACCCCCGGCCTGCGTGAACGTGATGAGGCGGCGGAGGACACGGGAGATCCAGTCCATGTTCTCGGTCCCGGAGTCCATGGCGATCTTCGCCCCGGCCGAGAGCGCGTACCACTCGAGCGGGACGCCCATCCTCTCGGCGAGGTCGAGGCCGGCGAGGATGCGGCGGCACTCCGGCTCGGCGAGGGAGCCCATCGCCCCCATCGGGTCGCCGAGGAGGACGACGCGCGTCATTCCCTCCGGGACCTTCGCGGTGTAGCTCGTCAGGAGGCCGGCGACGATGTTCGCCCGGTTCTTTCCGGGCGGGCGATTCACCGGGACGAGGGCGTTCGACTCGTCGAGGTCGTGCTCGACGAACTCGCCCGGCGGGAAGTCGGCGTGCGCGTCGTCCTTCGGGGGCGTCAGCATCCGGAGGATCTCGTAGGGGTACGTGAGGCCACGCTGGCGGAGCCGGACGACCTTCTGCTCGTACTCGGAGAGCGTACGGAGAGGCTTGCGGCTCGGCGGCGTGACGGAGACGGTGATGCCGGTCCGGCCCGGCTGCGAGACCGAGAAGACGACCTCCTTGAGGCCGCCGGGGACCGCCGGGTCGGGGATGCGCGCCTGGATCGCGACCTTCTCCATCCCGAGCCCCTCGGCCGCGGGGGCGAGGTGCTTGGCAAAGGCGCGGACGACGGTGGCGCCGTAGGTGAAGGGGGGCCAGACGTAGACGAAGACCCGGTTCCACTGGAGGCGGTCCTCGGGCCGGCGATGGGCCTGGAAATGACGAATCGCCTCGAACGCCTCGAGGAGCATCCGCTCCATCTGCGGGAGGCCGACGAATCGTCCCTGAGCGTCGAAGGCGGGCGTCAGGTCTCGCACCTCGACGAGGGCGAAGAGGCGCTCGTCCTTCGGGTTCTCGCGGGCGACGCCCTTGAAGAGGTAGACGTCCTCCGCCGACGGGAGCCGCTCGATGTCGAAGCCCTCGAGGCGCCAGAGGTCGAGGCGCTTCCCGATCATCGGGTGCATCGCCCGGTAGAGCTTCTCCTCGACGAAGCCGCCGTCGCCCGGCCGGAGCGTGAAGTGCTGCATGCCTCCCATGCCGAGGCCCGCGCCGGCGCCCGAGAGGGCGAGGACGACGCGGACGACGCGGGGGCCGAACCCGGCCGCGTCGGCGAGGCGCTTGACCTCGGCCGCCTTCGCGTCGGCGTCGTCGAGGGGGCCGGGACGCCAGGAGTAGACGTCGACGAGGACGTCGCGCTCCGACGGGTGCTCCGCGAGGTAGGCGGCGACGTCGCCGAGGGCCGCGTCGAGCTCGGCGTCGAGGCACCAGGTGGTGACGACGAGGTGGCGGACCCCTTCGAAGGCGTACTCGGCGAGCGCCCCGGCGCGGCCCGCGAGCGAGACCTCGCGAAAGCCCTCGAGGGTCCGGATGCGGTAGTAGCGCCGCGTGAGGACCTCGAGCATGAGGCCCTGGACGGCGGGCGCGGCGCCGTCGAAGCGCCCCATGTAGAGGCTCTGGAGCGGCTGCGGGCACTCGACGAGCCGGCGGACTCCGGCCTCCCGTTCCGTCGAGGAGGGGTCGGCGGCGAGCCGGGAGAAGACGCGCTCCACCTCGGCGTAGACGTCGCGTCGGGAGGCCTCGAAGGCGGGCTGGTCGAAGACGCGGTAGCGCAGGTCGCGCGCCACGTCTCCGAGCGCCGGCCAGCGCCCTTCCACGACGGCGACGAAGCGGTCGAGGAGCGAGCGGAGCTCCGGCGAGCCGGCGGACGCCTCCGCGGGGGCCGCGGCGAGACGGCGCTCGAGGATCGCGAGAAGGGGCTCGACCTGGTGGTCGGCGCGCTGTCGCGACTTCCAGATCCAGAGGAGCGCTTCGCGCAGCGCCGGGCTCTTTCGCGTCCCCTCCACGCCGTAGTGCGACGCCGCTCGGGAGAGGCGGTCGACGAAGCGAGGCGGCAGCTCGGGTGTCTGCGTGTCGTAGGTGCGGAGGTAGGTGAGGAGGTACTCGCCCGTCGACACGACTCCCTCGGCGTCGGGGTCCTCGGAACCGGTCTGCCGCCGGAAGAGCCCGGAGACGTCGGCGAAAAGGCGGAGGATCCGCTCCTCGGCCTCGAGGCACGCCGGGTCGGACGCCACCGCGGGGCACGCCTCCGTGTACTCGCGCGTCATCCTGCGCGCGTCTGCCGGGTCGACGTCGAAACCGAGGACGAGCCTCCGGATCTCCCCGAGGACGGCCAGGGGCCCTCCAGCGGCTGCGGACGGCTCACCGGCGCCGATCGGGAGAACGATGCGGGAGGCGGCGGGCGCGGCCTCGTCCGCAAGGGTGTCCGGGTCGAGCTGGACGAGCGGGGAGCCGGGGCCGACCTGCACGTTCGGGACGACGAAGACGGTCCGGACGGTGCCGTCGAACGGCGCCGGGATCGGCATCTCCATCTTCATCGCCTCGAGCGTGGCGATCCGCTGGCCGCGGGAGACGCGGTCCCCCGCCGAGACGCCGAGGCTCACGACGACGGCCGGGGAGGGGGCGCGCAGGATGCCGAGGTCGTCGCGCGAGAAACGATGGGGGACGCCGTCGACCTCGACGAGGTGCTCCAGACCCTGCACGACGCAGAGGACGCGGTGGCGGACGCCGCCGACGTGGAGCCACCTCTCGTACCGCGAGAGCGGCTCGACGCGCAGCTCGCACTTCGCGCCGTCGAGCTCCACGCGGTAGTCGTGGCGGTCGAGCCGGAAGGCGCGGAGCTTGTAGTTCTGTCCGCGATGGCGGAACTCGATCGTCCTCCCGACCTCTTTCCGAATCTCCGGGCGCATCCGCGCGGCCGACTGGTAGAACTTCTCCTCCTCGACCCGGAGCTCGTCGTCGTAGGCCTCGACGGCCGCGGCGAGGAGGGCGATCGCGGCGTGGGGGCGCGTCTGAGCGACCCGTTCCGCGGTCCAGCGCTCCAGCCAGCCGGTGTCGACCTGCGCGCTCCGGACCTCGGGACGGTCGAGGAGCTCGAGGAGGAACGCCTTGTTCGTCGTCCCGCCGTCGAGGACGACCGCGCTCTCCGAGAGGGCGCGGCGCAGGCGTGCGAGCGCCTCCGCGCGGTCGCCCCCGTGCGCGATCAGCTTCGCGATCATCGGGTCGAACTCCGGGGCCACGGTGTCGCCCTCGGTCACGCCGCGGTCGATGCGGAGGCCCGGGCCGGTCGGGAGCCGGAAGTGCAGGAACCGCCCCGGTGACGGCGCGAAGCCGGCGTCGGGGTCCTCGGCGTTGATGCGGACCTCGATGGCGTGGCCCGAGGAGGCGGGCGGGTCGCCCAGGAGGCGTCCGCCCCGCGCGACGTGGATCTGGAGCTTCACGAGGTCGAGCCCCGTCGTCACCTCGGTGACGGTGTGCTCGACCTGCAGCCGCGCGTTCACCTCCAGGAAAGCGTGCCCGCCGCTCTTCGGGTCGAAGAGGAACTCGACGGTGCCGGCGTTCCGGTAGCCGGCCGTCCGGGCGATCCGGAGCGCCGCGGCCTTGAGCTCTTCGACGGTTTCGTCCGAGAGGGTCGGGGCGGGCGACTCCTCCAGGACCTTCTGGTGGCGGCGCTGGACGGTGCAGTCGCGGACGCCGACGGCCCAGATGGTTCCCCAGGAGTCGCCGAAGACCTGCACCTCGACGTGACGCACTCCGACGAGCAGCTTCTCCACGAAGACGGTGGCGTCGCCGAACGCGCGGAACGCCTCGTTGCGCGCGCCCTCGAACGAGGAGGGCATCTCGTCGGGCGAGCCGACCACGCGGATGCCGCGCCCTCCCCCGCCGGCGGCTGCCTTGACGACGACCGGATAGCCGAGGACCGACGCGGCCGCGGCAGCCTCCGCCGGACCGGCGACCGCCCGGCCGCTCCACGGGACGACGGGAACGCCCGTCTCCGCAGCGAGCGTCTTCGCGGAGATCTTGTCGCTGAGCCTCCGCATCGCCTCGGGCGGCGGGCCGATGAAGACGATGCCGAGCCGGTCGCAGAGCTCCGCGAACCCCGCGTGCTCGGAGACGAAGCCCCAGCCCGTCCAGACGGCGTCGACGCCCGCGGCGGCGAGCGTCGCCTCGAGCCGGCCGTAGTCGAGATAGCCCACCTTGCGTTCGCCGTCCGCCGAGGAGACCGTCGCCGGCCCCAGCGAGAAGGCCTCGTCGGCCTCGCGCACGAACATCGCGCGGCGGTCGGGGTCGGTGTAGAGGGCCACCGTCCGGATCGCCGTCCCGTGCTCCTGGTTGAACTCGCGGACGGCGTTGATGAAGCGCATCGCCGCCTCGCCGCGGTTGACGATGGCGACCCGCTGGAAATCAGGATTCATCTCTCCTCCAGACCGGAACCCCCGGGGAGCGGAACGAGGACCGCCCCCCGGGGAGAAAAGACCTCTCAGGCCATCGCGGCGCGGAACGGCTCGAGGCGGTCCGCCGGCACGCCGTCGGGCAGCTCGACCGTCCGGTAGCCCTCGACGACGAGGTGGACGTTCCCCTCCCCGTCGACGACGCGGGCGTCGAAGCTCCCGTCGCCCGAGGCCGAGGGGGTGACGACGGCGTGGAGCCGGCCGGTGCCGGTCTCGAGAGGCCGGAGGGGCCGGACCCGTTCCACGCGGAGCGGAAGACCCATCCGCCCGGACGTACCGAGCTCGTAGACGCCGGCCGTCTGGAAGGCGAGCTCGACGAGCCGCGGCGCGACGAGCGTCGGCGCGTCGGGGACGTGGTTCGGCGGGAGCGCGTCGGCGAAGAGACCGACGACGCCGGAGCCGTTCTTCCAGGCCCCCTCGAGCACCTGGTAGGCCGGGCCGTGGAAGTAGACGGAGTAGACGTCGGGCGCCGCCAGCGCCGCGCCGGAACGCTCGAGCGCGGCGGCGTAGGTCTCGGCGCGCGCTTCGCCACGCTCGAGGCGGACGCGGGCGCGGAAGTGAACGGTCTCCTGCGGCTCCGCCTGACCCGGCAGGACCCGGCGCCCGACGAGGCGGCACTCGGCCTCGACGGCGTCGTCCGCCGGGCGGAGGACCGCTTCGACGGAGAGGGTGCGCGGCTCGTCCCGGTAGAGCTTGAAGGGGGCGAGGAAGTCGACGTCCTCGACGGACGCGACGCGGAATCCGGGGAGGAGCGCCGCCGCGGCCTCGGCGAACGCCTCGATTCCCATCACGCCCGGGAGGACGGCGGTGCCGTCGATCCGGTGGTCGAAGAGGAAGGGCTGGAGCTTCGGGTCGAGCTCCGTCTCGACGAGGAGGCCGCCGTGGAGGCGGAACGCCGCGAGGCGTCCCGTCATCGGACCGGCCGGAAGGCCCGGCGCCGCGGCCGGGTCGAGGCCGCCGGTCTCGTCCCACTCCTTCGTCAGGATGCCGAGGCGAAGCCCCTCGACGATCTCACCGGCGAAGGACGAGGAGACGAGCTCGCGCCGGATGATCGGGATGCCCGCCGCGGCGGGGAGCATGTCGATGCCGGCGAGCTCCATCATCTTCGGGATCGAGCCGCGGGTCGCCATGCCGATGTCGCCCCAGGCGGTCCAGTCGAGCGCGATGCCGCGGGTGCCGGGGCGCGTCGTCCGGAAGCTCGAGGAGAGCTTGCAGAGGAGGTCGTTGGCCGAGCTGTAGTCCGTCTGGCCGCCGTTGCCGAACCGGCCCGCGACCGAGGAGAACGCGACCGTGGCGCCGATCGGCGCGTCGCCGAGCGCCTTCAGGAGGTTGAAGAAGCCGTCGGCCTTGACGTCGAAGACGAGGTCGAACTCCTTCGGCTCCTTGTCGACGAGGAAGCGGCTGATCTCGAGGCCCGCCCCATGGAGGAGGACGTCGACACGGGGGCTCCGCGAAAGGAGCCCGGAGACGATCTCCTTCACGCGCGTCTCGTCGCGCAGGTCGCCTGCGTACCAGTGGACGGTGCCGCCGGCCGCCTCCACGGCGCGGATCGCGGCGAGGGCCGCGGCGAGCCGCTCGAGGCGCGCCAGCTCCTTCTCGACGAGGGCGGGCGTCGCGCGCTCCCCCTTCGCCTTGAGCCGCTCGAAGATCTCGAGCTTCAGGCCGTCCCGGTCGGTCGCGACCCTCGCGAGGTCGGGGTCGTTGCGATCGGGCTCGGGGAGGAGGTCGAGCAGGTGGAACGTGCCGCCGGACGCGGCGGCGAGGTCGGTCGTGATGGCCGAGACGATGCTCCCGGCCGCGCCGGTGACGAGGAAGACGCTCTCCTTGCCGAGCGCCATCCCGGGGGTCCCGTCCTCGACGGGAAGCTCGCGTGTCCCCACCGAGGTGCGCAGTCCGCCGGCGTAGCCGACCTCGACACAGCCCGGGTCCCGGAGCGCCTCCTCGATCAGGAGGTCGGCGACGACGGAGGGCGCGGCCTCGGCGCCGAAGTCGACGACCTTGACGGTCGCGTCGGACTTCTCGCGCTTGAACGCCTTCGTGAAACCGGAGACGGCGCCGCCCAGCGGCGCGAGCGCCCCGGCGGCGTCGTAGCCGTGGCGGCCGCCGAGGCGGGTCGCCGACACGAGGAACGTGCCGGGCGCGCCGAGGGCGCCGTAGAGCGCCCGGGCGGAGGTATAGAGGTTCTTCACCCTCACGCGGAGCGCCTCGCGGAACGCCGCGAGGTCCATCGCGCGAAGGTCTCCCTCGGCGTCGAGCGCGGGGAGCCAGAAGAAGCCGTGGACGTCGCCGCCGGCGGTCCACTCGGCGAGCCGCTCGACGAGCGAGTCGGCCGAGGCGTCGTGCTCGAGCGTCAGGACGTCGACGCCGCGGCTCCGCAGCCGTTCGACGAGCGCCTCGGCGGCGCCGCTCCGGTCGAACATCACCGCGACGCGGGAACCGGCGCCGAGCGCGACGCCGGTCGGCTTGCAGGCCGGCAGGGCGGGACGGACGACGGGAGCGACGACCCGGCGGGGGACCTTCGCGGCCTCGGCGAAGGAACCGACGGACGAGGGAGCCGTCGCGGAGGCGGCGGGCGCGAGGGGCGCTGCGGCGGCGGAAGCGGCGGCGGCCCTCCCACCTGCGGCAAGGTCGGGACGGTTGTCGTAGACGAAGCGGACGACGTGCGCGAGCGTCGGGTAGTCGCGCAGCTTGCGGTCGTCGTCTCGCGGGATGCCGTACTCCTCGCGCACGGCGCTGAAGAGCTCGGCCTGCTTGACCGTGTCGACGCCGAGGTCGGCCTCGAGGTCGAGCTCCGGGTCGAGCATCTCGGACGGGTAGCCCGTCTTTTCCGTGACGATCGCGAGGACGCGCGAGAGAACGCCGTCCGCGCCCGGGCTTGCCGGAGCCGGCGGCTCGGGAACGGACGGCGTCGGGACGGTGGCGAGCGACGGCGCGACCGCGAAGGCGATCGGCGTCGGGACGGTCGCGGCGGGAGCGGCGACGACGGCCCTCGGGAGGTCGGGGCGGTTGTCGTGGACGAACTGGACGACGTGGCCGAGCGTCGGGTAGTCGCGGAGCTTCCGGCTGTCGTCGCGCGGGATGCCGTATTCCTCGCGCACGGCGCTGAAGAGCTCGGCCTGCTTGACCGTGTCGACGCCGAGGTCCGCCTCGAGGTCGAGCTCCGGGTCGAGCATCTCGGACGGGTAGCCCGTCTTCTCCGTGACGATGGCAAGGACGCGCGCCAGGACCGGGTCCTGGGAAGGCGCGCCGACGGGTGCCGCAGCTGGTGCGGAGGCCGGCGCGGCGATCGGAGCGGGCGTGGCGGCAGCAGCTGCGGCGGCGAGGTCGGGTCGATTGTCGTGGACGAAGCGGACGACGTGCGCGAGCGTCGGGTAGTCGCGCAGCTTGCGGCTGTCGTCGCGGGGGATGCCGTACTCCTCGCGGACCGCGCTGAAGAGCTCGGCCTGCTTGACCGTGTCGACGCCGAGGTCCGCCTCGAGGTCGAGCTCCGGGTCGAGCATCTCGACGGGGTAACCCGTCTTCTCCGTCACGATCGCGAGGACGCGCGTCAGGACCGGGTCGACGGCGGGAGCTGCGGCCGCGGCAGGGGCGGCCGCCGGGGGCGGCGCGGGGGCCGGAACGCTCGCGGGGACGCCGGCTCCGGGCGGCGGCAGGTCGGGCCGGCCGTCGCGGACGAACTGGATCACGTGGCCGAGCGTCGGGTAGTCGCGCAGCTTGCGGCTGTCGTCGCGCGGGATTCCGTACTCCTCGCGCACGGCGCTGAAGAGCTCGGCCTGCTTGACGGTGTCGATGCCGAGGTCGGCCTCCAGGTCGAGGTCGAGCGCGAGCATCTCCTGCGCGTAGCCGGTCTTCTCGGCGACGATCGCGAGGACGCGCTCGCGGACCGGATCGGTCGCGGCCGCGACGGGAGCCGGGACGGGCATCGGGACGGGCACCGCGGCGGCGAGGGCCGGGATCGCGATCGAGGCGGCGGCCGTCGGCGCCGGGGCGGGAGTGGGAACCGCCGCTCGCAAGGACCCGGACGGGGCCGGCGAGTCGAGACGCCGAGAGGCACGGGCCGGGGCGCCGGTGTTCTTCACGCGGAACGTCCGCTTCTCGACCTCGGTCTCGGGGGCGTCGTAGCCGCTGATCGCGGCGAGCCAGGCGCGATACCGGGCCGCGTCGTGAATGCGGTAGGCGTAGCCGAGCTCCTCGGGCGCGCGTCTCCGGCCGTCCGGCGGAGGGACCCGCTCGAGAAGCGTCATCGCGATCTGCGAGCCGAAGCCGGCGGCGAGCCGGAGTGTGTAGTCGCGGTCGTAGCGGCCACCCTTCGAAAGGTGGAGCGGCCCGAGCTCGGGGTCGACTTCCTTGAAGTTCGGGATCGGCGGGACGATTCCCGTCTCGAGCATCTTGACCGCGAGGGCGTCCTCGATGCCGACCGCCATCGGGTGGCCGGTGAAGCCCTTCGTGTTCGCCATGACGATGGAGTCGACGGATGCGCCGAACGTCCCCCGGAGCGCGAAGATCTCGGCCGAAGCGCTCCCGCCGCGGGCCGGCGTGTAGGTCTCGTGGGAGACGAAGATCATCTTCGGGGCGATGGCGTGCCGGTCGACGCCCCACTTTCGCTCGGCCGTGGAGACGAGCCTCTCCATGACCTGCGAGATGTGGTTCACGTCGAGGCGCGTGCCGTGGAAGGCGCTGTTGGCAGTGACGGCGGAAAGGACACGACAGGCCGGGGTGATCCCGCGCTCGCGCGCCGCCTCGGCGCTCTCGACGACGAGGCCGATCGCCCCCATGCCGATGACCATCCCGTGGCGGCGCCGGTCGAACGGGAGGGCGGCGTCCTCGACCTTATCGTCGAGGGCCGCGGCCCCGGTCGCCACGAAGCCGGCGCCGATCCACTCCATCATCTGGTCGGAGGTCGCGTCGTCGGCGGCGATGACGAGGACCCGGCGGGCGCGGCCCGTTCGGATCCAGTCCTCGGCGACCGAGACCGCCTGCGTCGTGGAGGAGCAGGCGGCGTTCACCTGGGTGTTCGGGCCGCGCGCGCCGATCAGCTCGGCGAACTGAGAGTGGCCCATCGAGAGGATCTGGAAGAGGAATCGCCGGTCGAACGTGTAGTGCTCGCGCTCGAGGAGCCCCTTCAGGTCGGCGATCTTCCCGTCCACCTCGGCGAGAGCCTCGGCCGAGGTGCCCTTGCCCGCGAGCGCGGCGCGGAGCGCTTCGAGGTCGGCGAGCCGCTCGCGCCGCTCGTGGTCGAGGAAGTAGCCGCGGAGCCGCTCGGCGAAGGAGTCGTACCCCGGAAAGGCCGATGCGAAGACGATCCCCGTGTCGTCCTGGAGCGCCTCGGGGAGGACCCAGCGCTCGGGGAGCTTCGTCCCCTTCGTCGTCGTCTTGTAGCGCATCACGAGCGGGATGCCGGCGTCGTGGAGCGCCTCGAGGCCCGCGGCGATCGCGAGCTGGGTGACGACGTCGAGAGCCGGGACCCGCTCGGCCGGGACGCCGAACTCCCCGGCGAGGTCGAGCTCTCCCCCGCGCCCGGCGAGCTTGATCACCTCGTCGGTCGAGGTGACCTCCTCGAAGCGGCTTTCGCCGTGCTCGCTCTTGACGAGCCGGGTGATGTGCTTCGTCGCCATCGCCCGGAGGATCTTCTCGGGGATCCGGCCGATGAGCTGGTCGCCGCGGAGGATCGCGGCGACGTTGTCGTCCTGGAACATCCGCGGTCGTCCCGGGAGGCCGAGCGACGAGCCGGTGACGACGACCGGCTCCTCGGCGGGCGCGGCCGGAGCGGGAGCCGCGACGCCCTCGCCGCGGTGGATCTTCATCCCCTTCTCGAGGAACTCGGAGAAGAGGAGGCCGAGGTCGCGGATCGGGTCGCCGGAGCCGCCGGAGGTCAGGACGGGCGCGGCCGGCGCGGGCGGTGCGACCGGAGCCGGAACGGCCGCGGCCGGCGGGACCGCGAGAGTCGGCGCGACGGCGCGCGGAGCGGCGGCGAGCTCGACCGGGCGAGGCCTCTCCTCCGCGCGCGGGGTGCCGATGCCGGCGGCCCAGAAGCCGCAGATCGCCTGGTTGAAGGAGACGACGTCCCCGAGGCGCGGGTGGTTCGTGGCGAGCGAGTGGACGTCGGGGCGGTGGCCGAGGACGTCCTCGACGAAGCCCTGGACGGCCCGCTTCGGGCCGACCTCGACGAAGACGCGAACGCCCGCCTCGTAGAGGCGCTCGAGCCCCTTCACGAAGCGGACGGGCGAGGCGATCTGGCGGGAGAGGAGGTCGATCGCCTTCGCCCTCACGTCGCCGTCGGTCGCGTAGAGGTCGCCCGTGACGTTCGCGACGACGGGGAGCTTCGGTCCCCCGATCCGGAGCCTCTCGAGGACCGTCCGGAACGGGACGGTCGCCGGCTCGACGATCTTCGTGTGGAAGGCGTGGCTGACCGGGATGTACGCCGTCGTGATGCCCGCCGCCTTGAACGCCTCGAGGGCCGCGGCGACCGAGGCGGTCGAGCCGCCGATGACCGACTGGCCATTACTGTTGTAGTTCGCGACGACGACGTACCCCTCGATCCCCTCGAGCGTCTTCTCGATGACGTCGACGGAGGCGAAGACCGCGGCGAGCGTGCCGTTGTCGGCGACGGAGACGCGCGACATCTCGCGGCCGCGGGCCGCGACGGCTTCGAGCGCGTCCTCGAGCGGGAGGACGCCGGCCGTGACCAGGGCGCCGTACTCGCCGAGGCTGTGCCCCATGACCATGTCGGGGACGATGCCGTACTCGTTGAGGAGCCGGCCGAGGGCGATGTCGGTCGTGAGGACGGCGGGCTGCGTGATGGATGTCTGCTTCAGCTCCTCCTCGGCAGCGGCGATCGCTCCGGCGTCCTTCGTGTCGAGGAAGACGTAGGAGCTGATCGTCCGTCCGAGGATCGGCTCCATCCTCCGGTCGGCCTGCGCGAAGGTCTCCGCGACGACCGGCTCCTGGTCGCGCAGCGTGCGGGCCATGTTCACGTACTGAGAGCCCTGGCCCGTGAAGAGGAACGCGACCTTCGGCGCGGGACCGTGGCCGCGGAAGATCCCCTGGCCGCGGAGCGGGCGCCACGCGGCGGGCTTGCCGCCCGCGAGCGCCTTCAGCGCCTTCTCGATCTTCTCGGCGAGCTCGTGCGGGGTGCCGAAGTCGATCGCGACACGCTCGGGGGCGCGGAGGTCGGCTTCGCGCGGAGGGGCCGGCGCGGGCGCCCGTCCCTGCCGCGCCTCGTCCTGCGCGGCGTGGAGCTTCGTCGCCAGCTCCCTCTCGTCGGCGGCGCCGACGAGGAGCGCGCCGCGGAGAGGCGGCTTCGGCGCCGCCCCGGGAGCGGCGGCCGGCGACGCGGGGACGGCGACCTGCGCGGGACGGCTCCCCTTCGTGAGCGCGCCGGGGACGTGCTCCTCGAGGACGACGTGGAAGTTCGTCCCGCCGAAGCCGAAAGCCGAGAGGCCGGCGCGGCGGACGCCGCAGGTGGGCTTCGCCCACTCGCGCAGCTCGGTGTTCACGTAGAACGGGGACTTCGACCAGTCGAGGTTCGGGTTCGGGCGCTCGAAGTTGAGGCTCGGCGGGACGACCTTGTGGGCCAGGGCCATCGTCGCCTTGAAGAAGCCCGCCGCGCCGGCGCCCGCCTTCAGGTGCCCGATGTTCGACTTCACCGACCCGAGCGGGATGGAGTGCGCCGGGAGGCCCGCCGCGCCGAACGCCTCGATGAGGCTCTCGACCTCGACGACGTCGCCGACCTTCGTCGAGGTGCCGTGCCCCTCGACGTACGAGCAGGTGGCCGGGTCGAGGCCGGCGACCTGCCAGCCGTGCCGGAGCGCGAAGCGCTGGCCGACAGGGTTCGGGGCCGTGATCCCCTTCCCACGCCCGTCGCTCGAGGCGCCGATGCCGCGGATGACGGCGTAGATCCGGTCGCCGTCGCGCTCGGCGTCGGCGAGCCGCTTGAGAAGGAAGAACGCCGCCCCCTCGCCCATGACGAAGCCGTCGGCCCCGTCGGCGTAGGGTCGCGTCCCGGTGGCCGAGAGCGCGCCGATCTTGCAGAACTTGACGAAGCTCGTCGGCCCCATGTTCCGGTCGATCCCGCCCGTCAGGACGGCGTCGAAGTGGCCGGCGACGAGGCCGTCGACGGCCGCGCTCATCGCCGCGAGGGCCGAGGCGCAGGCGGCGTCGGTGACGTAGTTCGCCCCGTGGAAGTTGAAGAGGTTCGCAACGCGGCCGGCGATGCAGTTGCTGAGCTCGCCCGGCATCGTGTCCTCGGTGACGTCGGGGAGGCGGCCGGCGACGCCGCGGCGCATCTCGTCGAGCGTCCGGGCCTTCACGTCGGCCGGGAGCGCCGCGAACTGCGGCGAGGCGAGGAGCTCGGCCTCGATCTCGGGGGTGAAGATGTGGAACGCGGTCTGGTAGTGCTTCTCGCCCCCCATCGCGTTCCCGAGGATGACGGCCGTCCGGTCGAGGTCGAGGGGGCGCTCGGGGTAGCCGAAGTCGGCGAGGACCTCGCGCGTGATCGCGATCGCCCACTTCTGCCCGTCGTCCATCGCCGCCTCGACGAGCGGCGGGATCGGGAGCCTCCACTTCACCGGCTCCCAGGGGAACTCGCGGACCCAGCCGCCGATCTTCGAGTAGGTCTTCCGCGGGGCCTTCGGGTCGGGGTCGAAGTAGAGCGCCGGGTCCCACCGCTTCGGGTCGACCTCGGAGATCCCGTAGACGCCCCTCGTGATGTTCTCCCAGAAGCCCCGGGCATTCCGGGCGCCGGGCATGATCGCGCCGACGCCGACGACGGCGACCGCGCGGGCAGACGTGTCTTCCATGGGGTCGATTCCTCTCAGGCCCGCGTCGCGGGCGTCCGCCCGTAGAGGGCGTCGGAGACGAGGTCGAGGTCGGTCATGAGGCCGGCCTGCGCCCCAGAGATCTCGGGGAGACGGATCGCCGCGGTGAACGCGGCGAGCTCGGCGGAGGGGACGCCGTCGGCGCCGACCGCCCAGCGGAGGGCCTCCTGCGCCACCTCGAACGCCGCCTCGCGCCCGTTCGCGCGGGAGACGGCGGCGAGGGCGGCCGCGTCGAAGCGCCGGTTGGCCTTGTCGGAGAGCCCCCCCTTCGCGGCCGCCGCGGCCCTCTTCGCGAGGACCATCGCCCCCTCGGCGAGGGCGATCATCCGGCCGGCGCGGAAGAGGACGTGCTGGTGGCGCGTGAGGCGCTGCGCGCGAAAGCGCTCGAGCCCCTCGGCGAGCGAGTGGAGCGCGAGGGCGGCGAAGCGGGCGCCGCAGCCGGGCTGTTCCGCCTCGAGCGCCTCCATCTCCTTCGCCCTGTCGTGGTAGTACTGGCCGCGCGTCTTCAGGTGCTGCTGCCAGCGGTCGCGCGCGATCGTCATCTCCATGATCTCCGAGGTCCCCTCGTAGATCGTCGTGATGCGGACGTCGCGCCGGATCTTCTCGACCATGTACTCGCGGGTGTAGCCGTAGCCGCCGAGGGCCTGGATCGCGGCGTCGGCCGCCGCGAGTCCCGCCTCGGTCGCGAGGTACTTCGCGATGGCCCCCTCGGTGTTCAGCATCTCCTCGCCCGCGTCGAGCCGCTCGGCCGTCTCCTCGATGTAGGCGCGGCCGGCCTCGAGCCGCACGGCGTGCGGGACGATGAGTTTGTGGGTGTAGCCCTGCTTCTCGGAGAGGGGCGCCCCGCCCTGGAGGCGGTCCTTCGAGTAGGGAACGGCGCGGTCGAGCGCCGCCCAGCCGGCGCCGAGGCCGAACGCGGCGACCATGAGGCGCGTGTAGCCGAAGACGAGCTGCGCCTGGAGGAGCCCCTGCCCCTCGACGCCGCCGACGAGGTTTTCGACGGGAACGTAGACGTCCGACAGCGAGAGGGCCGCCGTGTTCGAGGCGCGCAGGCCGTGCTTGTCTTCGGGCTTGCCGTGAGAGAAGCCCGGGGCCCCCTTCTCGAGGATGAACCAGGTGGGTCCGGCGGGCGCGTTCGCGAGGATCGTGTAGACGTCGGCGTAGCCGCCGTTGCTGATCCACTGCTTGGCGCCGTTGATCCGGTACCCGACGGTCTTCCCGTCTTCGACGACCGGCGTCGCCGTCGTCTTCAGGGCGCCGAGGTCCGAGCCCGCGGCCGGCTCCGTGGCGCCGTAGGCGAAGAGAAGCCCCTCCTCGGCGATCCGGCCGAGCCAGTGCTTCTTCTGCTCCTCGGTGCCGCCGAAGGAGATCGGGTCGGAGCCGAGGAACGTCGCCAGGACCCCGGTCGCGACGCCGAGGTCGATCGCCGCCATCAGCTCGCAGGTCCGGTAGACGTCCCAGGCGCTCCCGCCGAAGCCGCCGTACTCCTCGGGGATGAAGACGAGCTGGATGCCGAGCGTGTTCGGGTCGCAGAGCGCCCGGACGTCCTCGACCGGGAACTCGTCGGCATGGTCGAGCTGGAGGAGGCGCGCGACCGGGAGCCGCTGCTCGGCGAAGTCGCGCAAGCTCTGGAGGGTCATCTCGAGCGAATCGGCAGGAAGGCCGGAGGTCTTCATTCGGTTCTCTCTTTCCCCCGGCGGCCCGGGCTCCCCGCGGGGCCCGCCGGACAAACGAAGAGGACCCTCTGCGGATCCTCGAAAGCGCCTGGGGCTAGGGGGATGGAAGGTAGGGAGCCACAGCGAAACCGGGTGACTTTACCCGGCGCGGAGCCGGGACACAAATCGAGAACAGGTCTAGGAAATGGCGCGATGCAGCGCCGTAACGCTCTTCCGATCAGCGATTTGGAGTGAACCTTGGCTCAGCCGGACCGACCCCGGGGAGCGGTACCTGCGAGAACGGCGAGACTCCCTCGAGAGGTGGCTGGGTGGAGCCCCCGGAACGTGGCGTCGAGTCGTCCTGCCCCTCCACCGTCATGTCCCCGACCCACGCCCTTCGGACATGGGGCAGACGCGAGCGGATGCGTACGGAGCCGCGGAGCGCGGCAGGCTCTCCCTCGCAGTGCTGGACGTAATCGGCCGCGAAGCGGACCACCTCTCCTCCGGCGCCGTAGACGAGCTCGAGGACTTCGAATCGACCTTTGACGTCGTAACACCACCGTCCGTTCCCGGCGATATCGAGCCTCGCCGCCTCGGGACTCGCGAAGATGCCGGTCGCCTCGTAGGGGCCGACCGCCAGCACCTGCCCCGTGGGTGGCTCGAATCGGAGGTCCCAGAGGCCCTCGCCGCCGAAGGAGGCCCGGACCCCTCGCTTGAACGGTTCGGCGACGATGGCGCCGTCCTCAGGGGTCATCGTGAACCGGCGACCGCCCGCCAGGAATTCGCCGGGCCCGCTGTCGAAATAGAGATAGGTCTTCGGGAGATCGCCGTCGTCGTCGAGGATCGTGCCGATGCCCTGAGCGCGGTGGATCAGTGCCCCCGTGCCGTTGCTCAGCAGGAGGGCGATCGTCTCGTCACCCTCCGGCACCCCGTCGCCGAAGACCTTTACGGCCACCCTCGCCCGCCGATCGCCGACGGGGATCGTCGCCGTTCCATGGACCGCCTCGTAGTCGCTCCCGGCGGTGGCCGTGCCGTCGATGGTCCGATAGCCCACCGTCACAACGGTCTCGGCGGGGGCCGACAGGGAGATCTCGAAGGTCAGGATCCGCGAGCCGTCGTCTCCCTCGAACCGGCTGACGGGTTCGGCGGCGAGGCGCGGGACGACGGGAACGGCGGAGTTGAAGCGCACGAACCCGTAGAGAGCCGGCGCCATGCGCTCACAGTGCTGCTCGAAATCGGCCGCGAACCGGACGACCTCGCCGTCCGCGCCGTATTCGGCCTCGAGGACCGTGAACCGACCGTCGACGAAGCTGCAGCCCCGCCCCTCACCGAAGACGGAGAGCCCGGGCAGCCTCTTCGGGCCGTGCATCCATCGCGTCGCTCCCGGGTACTCACCGGGCACCAGGGGCCATCCCGCGGGAGGGGAGAAATGGAGGTCCCATCCCCGCTCGCTCTCCAGGGCGATGTGGACCCCGTCTTCGACGCGATACGCGACGATGCCCCCGTCCTCGCGGGTGCGCGTCGACCTCAGGCCCATGCCGACGTTGTCTCCCGCCTCGCTGTCGAAGTGGAGCAGGGTCTTGTAGGGATCGTCGTCGAAGATCGTCCCTTCGCCCTCGTCGAAGGCGATCTCGGCCCCGGCGGCGTTCCTCAATGACAGCGAGAAGGACTCGTCGCCTTCCTCCGCCAGGTCGCCGTGGATCGTCACCGTCACCGGAATCGCCGTCTGGCCGGGCTCGAACGTCACCGTCCCCGCTACCGGATCGTAGTCTGTGCCGGCCCGGGCCGTTCCGTCGAGGGTCTCGTACCGCACGGTGACCGGGACGCTGGCGGGCTCCGACAACGCGACGACGAAGCGCATGCCCGAGGAGCCTTCGTCCTCTTCGGTGGCGAAGGCGGAACCGACGAAGATGCGAGGACGGCGCGACACGCTGGAGCGGTAGCGAACAGAGCCGAACTGGGCCGGAGCCGCCTCGGGGCCATGGAGCTCGTAGTCCGCGGCGAACCTGAGGACCTCGCCGTCGGGCCCGAATTCGGCCTCGAGAACGACGAACTGGCCTCCGATCCGTCCCCAGCCCCAATGGTCCCACCTGACGCCGAGCCCGGGGGTCGTCGGCGATCGAGACGGGAAAGGAGCCACCCCCACGTAGCCGCCGGGAGTCAGGGTCGATCCCGCCGGGGGGCCGAAGCGGAGCCAATGGTCCTCGAAGCCGTCGAAGACCGCTTGAATCGCGCCGCCGACACGCTCGACCGTGATGTTCCCGTCCACCGGCGTCGCGCTGAACAGACGGCCCCCCATCTGGCGGTCGTCGATGTGGAAGTAGCTCCTGTAGGGGTCGTCGTTGACGATCGTGCCGAGGGCCTGGCCGAAGGCGATCGGGGCTCCCTCGGGGTCGTCGAGCGAGAGGACGAAGGTCTCGTCGGCTTCCTCCTCCACGTCGCCGAGCAGCGGCACGTAGAGGAGCTTCCGGGTTTCGCCGACGGCGAACGTCTCCGTTCCGGTCATCGCGGCGTAGTCGCTTCCGGCGGTGGCCGTGCCGTCCTCGGTCTGGTAGCGGACGGTGACGGGCACTTGCGCGGGAGCGGAGAGCGAGACGAAGAAGAGGAGAGCCGCCTCCTCGCCGTCGCCCTCGTAGCGCTGGGCCGGACCGACGGCGAGCTGCGGGCCCAGGGGCCGGCCGGAGTTGATGCGCACGGAGCCAAAGAGCGCCGCCGTCGCCAGCTCGCAGTGCTGCTCGTAGTCGAGGGCGAGCTTGCGGACCTCGCCCGCGTCGTCGTACTCGGCCTCGAAGACCGTGAAGCGGCCGACGAGCGTGTTGCATGCCCGTCCGTGCCCGGAGACGGCGAGGCCGGGCATCGTCGGAGACTGATCGCGCCAGGACATCGTCCACTCGTACGCACCCGGCGTGAGCTCCGCCCCCGCTGGGGGGACGAATCTGAGCGACCACCAGGAAGTGCCCGTGGTGTACTGGACGAACACCCCTCCGTCGACCCTCGACGTCGTGATCGCCCCGTCCGACGGGGTCAGGGTGAACTCGAGGCCGTCACCGACGTAGTCCCCCGGCTGGCTGTTGAAGTAGAGGAACGTCTCGCCCTCGGCCTGCGCCGCGCCGCCGACGGCGACGAGGACGGCCAGCAACAGCCACGCGGTGGCGTGTCCCATACTGAAGAGGATATCCAGATCAGGCCCCGGCGCCACCGGACTCACGGTCCCTGAGACTCGCGCCCGGGCCGGCCGATCGAAGTCCCGGCCGAGCTGGAGACGCGCTTGCGGAGGGAGGTCTGAAACTGGAGCGGGCGACGAGGGCGACAGGTCCGGGAAATGGCGTGTCGCAGCGGCGCCATGCCCCTTCGACAGAGGACGTTGGGTGATCGCCTTCGGCGAGAGGAGCCTCGGTCCTCGGACTCCTGCACGCCGCCGGTGTGCCGGAGCACCGAGTCCGGCATGATCGACGCATGAATGGAGCGACGTCACCGGCACGGGCAGCGGCTGTCGCGATCGCGCTTCTGGTCGGAGCCGGCTGCACGACGCCCCACCGCTCCTGGCGGACTTCTTCCGCTCCTGTCTCCGTAGCGGGCGACGATCTCCGTGACCGCGGCCGGCGGGCCGCCGTCGCGAGGAGTTCCATCGAGCGTCACGAAGGATTCTCGATCGGGATCGTCGAGCTCGACGATCAGGGCCGGTTCTGGGACCGGCGGCAGCTCCGCGCCCTCGAGGCCGAGGTCCTCGGCCAGGCGGGCGGGCCGGAAGACCCGGGGGTCGTCCTGACGGTGTTCGTCCACGGGTGGCGGCACGATGCGAGCGTCTGCGACGCGAACGTCGCCTGCTTCCGCGAGCTCGTCCGGCGCATCGCCCTCGACCAGCGCGAGGCCGTCGCGGCCCGCGGGGGCGACGCGCGGCCGCGGGCCGTCATCGGCGTCTTCGTCGGCTGGCGGGGACTTTCGAGCAAGGCCTGGCCGCTCGAGCAGCTCTCGTTCCTCGGACGGAAGAACGCGGCCCTGCGCGTCGGGGCCGGCGACATGACCGAGCTCCTCACCCGCCTCGACCGGCTCCGCGTCGTCCTGAACGGCGCCAAGCGAGACGCTTCGCGCGTCGTCGTCCTCGGGCACAGCCTCGGGGGGACGGTCGTCTACGAGGCGCTCGCGAGCGTCTTCAAGAGCCGGCTCGCAGCGGACTGGCCCGGCGTCGACGTGAACGGCGCGAGCCGCGTGATCCGCGGGTTCGGCGACCTCGTCGTCCTCGTGAACCCGGCCTTCGAGGCGGAGCGCTGGAGGCCGATCCACGAGCTCGCCTCGAGCTACGCGGACTTCGCGAGGCGCCAGCGTCCGGTCCTCGTCGTCGTCGGCTCCGAGACCGACTCGGCGACCGGGACCTGGTTCCCGCTCGGCCAGTGGGCCGCGACCGTCCTCTCGCGGACGCGCGACAAGGAGCAGCGCGCGGCGCTGCGCACGGCGATCGCGAACTACGAGCCGTTCGTGACCCACCGACTCTCCCGCGCCGACCTCCCGCCCGGCGAAGCCGGGCCCCGCGCCCCGACGCCTCGCGTGCGGGGCTGCCTCTGCGACCTTCCCTGCGACACGGCTCCCGTGGACGACGGACACCATCTGCTCGCGGCTCCGGCACCTCCCACCTCCGTCCCGGACGGGCCCGACTCGGGCTGGATCGGCCAACCGTGCGAAGCGTACCGCCGTCTCGGCCCCCTCGCGCTCGAGTGCAAGGCTCCCGGACGGCGCGGAAACCCGTTCCTCGTCGTCCGCGCCGCACCCGAAGTCCTGCACGAGCACGGAGGCTTCTTCAACCCGTACTTCGTCTCGTTTCTCCGGCGCCTCCTGATCGACGCGACGGCCGGAACGACGACGCCCGAGGACCTGTCCCCGACGAGTCGATAGGGCGTTTCGAGCATTTCGGCTCGCTCCGCCGGAGACTTCGATGAAACGAGTCCAGTCCGACCCCGCCCCGGGGAACACCGTCACCTTCGACCCGAGCGGACGCGAGGCGCGCGAATCGCTCCTTCCCTTCACGTTCCGTCACCGAATCATCCCTTCCGTCCAGGAGGTCGTTGCCGAGCGGTTCGGCCATCGGGTCCCCGACCTCGCCGTCCTCTGCGCCGCGGTCACGGCCCGATCGGCCAACCAGCTCCTTTCCGGAGAGCGGGTCCCCTACGAGGTCTTCGCGGGAAGCATTCTCGTTCGCCTCTCGTGCGAGGCGGCCGATCCGGAAGGCGTTCGCGAGAGCGCCCGATCCGTCCACGCGTGGGCGGGGCGCATCCACCCTTCGGGCCGAATGGAGGTGGCCGACCTGTCGTCCCGGCACCTCGGATCGTGGCTCGCAGCCTCCCGCTCCCTGTCCGAGGTCCGCTTCCCGCGCGCCGTCTGGGCCTTCGAAGACGAGGTCCCGAGAGCATTCCGCTACCTCTTCGACCCGGCGGCCACGCAGCACGTCCGCGCGGGCCTCGAGGGCCCGCGCGAAGAGGCCGTGGCGGCCGCGGCCCGCGAGGTCGTCGAGAGGTTCCGCAGCGGCTCGAGCTGACGCGCGTTTCCCGGGTCCGGACGGACCCTCGCGTCAGGCGGCTCGACGGGTGGCGTCAGGGGTGTGAGAAATGGAGCGGGCGACGAGGGTTGAACTCGCGACATCCAGCTTGGGAAGCTGGCGCTCTACCAACTGAGCTACGCCCGCTCGAGGCGTGGGACGCATCTTGTACCGTGTCCGCGACGCCGCGTCAAGACGATCCGGACGTTCCTGGAGGCACCGCCGGAGGGACCGGGGGATCCCCGCCGACGGGCGTCGCCCCCGGGGCGGCTCCAGCAATCGCGGACGAGGCACGGAAGACGTAGTGGACGCCCGAGGCGATCGTCAGGAGGAAGGTCACGACGAAGCAGGCGTCCGCGACCCAGGCCGGCATGCGGCCGATGTTGTTCATCAGGATCGCGACGACCGTCGAGATCTCGGCGAACGTATTCGCCTTCCCGAGGAAGGTCGGCGGGAACGACTTGATACCGAGGCCGAGGGCCATGACGAGAGCGACGACGACGATCAGGACGTCGCGGGCGACCGTCAGGAGGACGAGCCAGAGCGGGATGTGAATGTTCGACGGGGTCGACTTCAGGGCGAAGACGATGAACGTGGAGACGAGGAGGAGCTTGTCCGCCGCTGGGTCGAGGAGCGCCCCGAGGGGCGAGGCCATGCCGAAGTGCCTCGCGAGATATCCGTCGACGAAGTCGCTGACCGCCATCGCGAAGAAGATCGCGAAGGCCTGACCGTGCTGACCCTCGAGGACCGCGTTTATGAGGAACGGGATCGCGACGAGCCGCGCGAAGGTCAGCAGGTTCGGCAGGGTCCAGGGGCGAAGCTCCATCGCGCCTCAGCCGCTCGCGGACTCCCCTTCGAGCCGGACGTAGATGGCCTTCCCTTTCGGCACGATGAGGTTCTCCCGGGCGAGCTGCGACATCGTCCGCGAGACGGTCTCCCGGCTGGAGCCGATCGTGTCGGCGATCTCCCGCTGCGACGGGCGGACGACGACCGTCCAGCCACCGCCCGCCTTCCGCCCCCGCTCGTCGGCGAGGTCGCGGAAGTAGCGCGCGAGCCGGCCCTTCACGTCGAGGGAGGCGAGCCCCTCGATCGTCGCGTTCGCGTGGCGAAGCCGGCGGGAGAAGGTTGCGAGAAGGCCCCGGGAAAGGATGAAGTTTCCCTTCAGGAGGTCGAAGAAGGCCTCCCGCGTCAGGACCGCGAGCTCGGAGCGCTCGGCGGCCGTCACCGTGGCGGAACGAGGCGCCTCGTCGAGGAGCGCCATCTCGCCGAAGCAGTCTCCCGCGGAGAGGGTGGAGAGGACGACCTCGCGCCCCTCCGGCGAGAGGATCGAGACGGCGACGCGACCCTTCACGAGGACGAAGAAGGAGTCGCCCGCCTGTCCCTGGGTGACGATCCGCTCGCCCCGGCGGTAGGTCCGGACGGTCGCCGCCCTCGCCAGGGCGACCCGGTCGGCCGTCGTCAGCCCCTCGAAGAGGGAAACCTTTGCGAAGAGGTCGGGAGCGGCGTTCATCTGGTACCTCCCTCACGCCCGATTCGGGCGGCCTTTTCCATGGCCCTCAGGGCCTCGCGGCCGGTTACGTTGCGGGTGGGTGTCGGCCCGAGTATCCCGCAATCGGCCAGAGAAGCCGCATCGGCGGCCGAAAGGCAGCCCTTCGGAGGCCGCCCCCGGCCGGCGAGGAGAGCGACCCGGCGCAGAGCACCGGCGAGCTCGGCGCGGCTGACGGCCCGCTCCGTCCCGACCCGATGTGTCTCGGAGGAGACGTCGAGGATTCCGAGGCCGATCGCCTTGACGAGCGGTCCCTGGTCGGACCGGCCGACGACGTCGACGGCGATCTCCGTCCCCGGCGGAACGAGGGCCTCCCGGAACTCGGGCATCGTCCACCAGAGGAGCGAAGCGAGCTGCGCCCGCGTCAGGCGTGGAGACTGTGCCGCCGCGTAAGCGGCCTCGGGGAGGTTCTGGACCTTGAACTCGAGGCGCGCCTCCTCCGCCTTCGCGGCCGAGGCCGGGTCCGAGGCGGACGCCTCCTCGTAGAGCGTCGCGGCGTCGGCCCAGCGTCCCGCTTTCGCGGCCGCGTCCCCCGCGAACGCCGCGACGAACGCGTCGGACGGGGCTTTCCTCCGGGCCTCGCGAGCCCAGGTCCAGGCGTCCTCGTGACGGCCGCCGGCCGAGGCCGTCCTCGAGAGCAGGACGAGCGCGGCCACCGACTCCGGATCGAGCTGGAGCAGGGAGTTCGCGTGGCGGCGGGCCGCGTCGAGGTCCCCGGCCGCGAGGGCCTCCTCGGCCGAGTCGCGCTTCGAGGCGGCGACGGAGGCGCGGAACGTCTCGACGCGCTCGCGCGCCCGTGCGTCGGACGGGACGAGCCGCAGGAGCGCCCGATAGGCCTCGAGCGCCTGTGACGCCTCGCCCTCTGCGGCAGAGAGGTCTGCGCTCGCCTCGAGGGCCGCGATCCAGGCCGGGTGGGTGGTCCTCGCTTCGGCGAGGAAGCTGCGCGCCTCCTCCCGGCGCCCCTCGACCAGGTCGAGGTAGGCGCGCGCGAGGCGGAGCGCGGGCGACGTGCTCGCCCTTCGGACGGCGAGGCCGCGGGACGCCGTCGCCGCGTCTCCCCGCCGGAGCGCCACGAGCGCCTCTTCGAGAGCCTTCGATTCGCGAGCGGTCGGCGCGGGCGGCGGAGCGCCCTCACGTGGGTCACGGAACGCGAAGGGGACGTCGGCGGAGACGGCCGTCGCGGGCGGCGGCGCCGGAGCGCAGCCGCCCGCGAGGGCGAGAAGGAACGCGAAGGCGAGGCCGGCGGTCGGCAGATCGGCGCGGGGCGCCCGGGACTGAGAAGGGCCGGACGAGCTCAATCCGGAGTCGGCACTCAGGAGGCCGGCGTCTGGGCCGGGCGGACGGCGGCCGTCGCGACGGACGCGATGGCGTGCTTGTAGATCATCTCTTCCCGCCCGTCGACCTCGAGGACCACGGCGTACTTGTCGAAGCGCCGGATGCGGCCCAGCCTCGTCCGCTCGGAGAGGAGGACCACGTCGACGAGCGTGTTCTCCTTACGGAGCTGGTAGAAGAAACCGTCCTGCACGTTGATCGGCGGCTTGTTGATCATCGACGTCTCCCTTCGAAAAGATCAGGAGAAGAGCGGGCGGGACGCGGTGACCACCTCTTCGAGGAGGTCGGGCGCGTCGGCCCGGATAGGATGGAGATCCGGCTCCGACCGGAACCACGTTTCCTGCCGCTTCGCGTAGCGGCGCGTCTGGCGAATCACCGTATCGGCCCACTCGGAGGCCGACATCCGGCCCTCGAGGAGAGCCGCCGTTTCCCGGTATCCGATGGCGGCCATGCCCGGAGCGCTCACCGGTACGCCCGCCTCGAGGAGGCGCCTCACCTCGCCGGCGAGCGGGGCCATGATGGAGTCTCGAAACCTCCTTTCGATTCTTCCATAGAGGACGGGGCGCGGCAACGTGAGGACGAGCTTCACGGCGGGTCCGCTCCAACGCTCGCCGGGTCTTTCCCGGAAAAGCTCCGAGGGGCGTCTACCGGTCGAAAAGGCGATCTCCAGGTACCGAATGGCACGCGCTCCGTCCTTTAGCGAGATCCGTGCCCCGCTCTCCGGATCGAGGAGCGTGAGCCCCCTCACGAGCCACTCGGCGCCCCGGCGTACCTGGACGAGGCGCAGCGCGTCGCGCAGGCGCTCGTCGCGCGGGGGTCCGACGAAGAGTCCGTCGAAGAAAGCCCGGACGTAGAAGCCGGTCCCGCCGCAGAGGATCGGGAGCTTCCCTCTCGAGAGGATCTCCCGCGCGGCGGCTCGGGCGAGGCGGGCGAACTCCCCGGCGCTGAAAGGCTCCGTCGGCTCCTTGAGATCGATCAGATGGTGGGGAACGCCGCGCCGCTCCTCGACCGTAGGTTTGGCCGTTCCGGCGTCGATCCCCCGATACGCGGTGAAGGCGTCGGCCGAGATCACCTCTCCGTCGAGGCGGAGGGCTGCGTCGACGGCGAGGGCCGACTTCCCGGTGGCCGTCGCTCCGACGATCGCGAGGACCCCGCGCGGGGTCGTCACGGGATCCCTCCGGGGAGGCCCGCGAACGGGCGCGACGGGAGGATCCGCCCGCCGCGGAAGAGGAGCGCGACGTCACCGTGTCGGTCGGTACGGAAGACGCGAGCTCCCGACTCCTCGAGCCGTTCGATCACCTCGTCCCCCGGATGCCCGAACCGGTTCCGTCGCCCCGCGCTGACGAGGGCGATCCTGGGGCGGACTTCCCGGAGGAGCGCTTCGGTCGTCGAGGTGCGGCTCCCGTGGTGCGGGACCTTCAGGACGTCGGCCGCGAGGTCGAGACCGCGGGCCACGAGGTCGGACTCGGCCCGCGCCTCGACATCCCCCGTCAGAAGGACGCGCCGGCCGTCGACGCGCGCCACCACGACGAGCGACCCGTTGTTCTCCGGCGCCCGCGGGTAGCTCTCGGGTCCCGGGTGGAGCACCTCGAACTCGACGCCGGCCGCCAGGAAGCGGTCTCCCGCGGCGAGCGCTTCGACGGGAGGGCGGCCTCCCGAGACGGCGTCGAGCGCCTCGTCGAGGAACGGATTGCGCGGCGCGCCGCGCGGCAAGTAGAGGCGGCCGACCGGAACGAGGCGCAGCAGCGACACGAGCCCGCGCGAGTGGTCGGGGTGCGGGTGCGACAGGACGACGGCGTCGAACGAGACGGCCCCGAGGGCGGCGAGCCGCGGGAGGAGACGCGTCCGGCCGAAATCGTATGCGGCGTCGAAGGTCCCTCCCCCGTCGACGAGTACGCGCCCTTTCTCGGTGACGAGGAGGAAGGAGTCTCCCTGTCCGACGTCGAGGGCGACGAGCCGCGCCTCTCCGGGCCGCGCGGCGGAGGACGGCCGGGCCGAGACGAGGAAGACGAGGGCGACGGCTCCGCCGAGGGCGGCACGGCGCGGGCCTCGGCTCCTGAGGACGCCCGCCGCGGCGAGGAGGAGCCCGAGGAGCGCCGCGAGGGCGAACGGGGGCGTCGGAACCACGCGCACGGCGCCGAGTGCGTCGAGAAGCCGGAGGAGGCCGAGCATCGCTTCGGAAAGGACCGCGAGCGGCGCGAGCGCGAGAGATGCGACGACCGGCCCCGCCAGGAGGAGCGGCAGCAGGAGGACGGCCGCGAAAAGGAACACGCTCGAGAGCGGCACGACGACGAGGTTCGACAGGAGCGCCACGAAGGGGACGACGTGGAAGACGGCGGCCTGAATCGGAAAGACGCAGAGCTCGGCGCCCAGGGTCGCCGCCAGCCCGTCCGCGAGGGAGGCCGGGAGCCGCTCCCGGAGCGGACGTGCGAAGAGAGGGGCGAGCGCCGCGAGGCCGAAGACGGCGGCAAACGTGAGGAGGAAGCCGACGTCGAACAGGAAGGACGGGTCGAGCGCGAGGAGAAGGAGCGCCGAGAGGCCGAGAACCTGTCCGGGAGACGTGGGGCGACCCAGGATTCGGGCCCCGAGGTAGAGGCCGATCATGAGAGCCGCCCGCAGGACGGGAGCGCGGCCGCCGGTGAAGGCCGCGAAGGCGGCGGTCGCGACGAGGACGATCGCGTCGCGCGTGACCGGCCGCGGCCGGAAGGGGCGGAGCGCCGCGGAGAGGCCGAGCGCGAGGAGCCCGACGTGGAGACCGGAGATCGCGAGGACGTGGGCGACGCCGCCGTCGCGGAACGCGGAGACGGTGGACGGGGAGAGGCGGTCCGTCTCCCCGAGGACGAGGGCTCCGGCAAGCGCCGCGGCCTCCCGCTCGGTGGGAGAGGCCCCCTCGAGCCCGATCTCGAGGCGCCGGCTGGCAGCCCTGTGGAGCCTCGCGAGGCCGCCGAGCACCCCTCGCGGGCCGTCGAGGACCTCGATCTGGCTCGCGGACTTCTGCGGCAGCCGCGGCTCGGGCGCGAGGACGAAGGGGCTCAGCGGGATCGCGCCGACGTCCGGCAGCCGAAGCGGGCCCCGCAGGCGCACGAGATCCCCGTACCCGGCGTGCGCGCCGGGGTGCGTCTCCCCCGCCACGCTCACGACGAGACGGCCCGGCAGATCGACCTGCCGGCCCTCTCTCCGCGCCTCCTCGACGTCGACGCGCGCGGACCAGAGCGACCCGCTCCTCGTCCAGTACGTGGCGAGCCGGCCTCGGACCTCGAAGACGTCGTCCTCCGCTGCAGACGCGGCGGTCTGGCGGGCCGCTTCCCGGTCGAGTACGAGCCCGGAGCGCGAACGGGCGAAGGAAAGGAGGACGACGAGGAGGAGTCCGCCACCGGCCGCGAGGGACCTCTTACCCTGCAGGCCTGCGACGACGGCCGCGCCGGCCGCTCCTGCGAGGGCGAAGGCCAGGTACGGAGAGGGCGGAAGCGGCAGCTCGACCGCGAGGAGGATTCCCACCGCGAAGGCGAGGGCCGCCGGGGCCGCCGGCGAGGGCGCCCGAAGCGACCACGAGCGCCTCATCGGCGCCTCTCGAGGCTCGCGAGCGTCTCGACGTGGTGCGTTCCGGGGAAGAGGTCGAGGAGCGTCAGCGCCGCGACCCGGTAGCTCGGCAGGAGTGCGGCCAGGTCCCGCGCGAACGTGGCGGGGTCGCAGGAGACGAGGAAAAGGCTCCTCGGCTCGATTCGGAGGAGCGCCTTCCGGACGGCGGGAGCGAGCCCCTCGCGCGGCGGGTCGGCGAAGACGACGTCGCGCCTCTCCCGCTCCCGCAGGAGGTGCTCCTCGACGCTTCGGACGACGGCCCGCCCCCGTCCCGAAAGCCCCTCGCGCTTCCAGGCCGCGAGGTTCGCGACGAGGTCCGCCGACGAGGAGCGGTCGGACTCCACCGCCTCGGTCTCGAATCCGGCCTCCAGCAGCGCCCGGGTCAGGAAGCCGGCGCCCGCGTAGAGGTCGAGCGCGCCGCGCGAGACCCCGGCGCGGGCCGCCTCGCGCGCGACGGCGCGCGCCTCCTCGAGGAACGCTTCGAGGAGGAAACGGTTCGCCTGGAAGAAGGAGGAGACCGTGACGCGGTAAGGCGCTCCCCCGACGACGAGCCGGAGCGACGCGGGCCCGCTCGACGCGGCGAGGCGCCCCGAGAAGAGAACCCGGACTCCGTCCAGCGGCCCGTGGAGCGCCGTGGCGATCCGCCCGGGCTCGGGAAGGGCCCTGTCGAACCGAAGCTCTCCGAGGAGCGGGGAGCCGTCGGTTCCCTCGAGCGTCTGCAGCTCGCACTCGGGGACGTTCGCCGCGCCGAGCGCCGCCCGGAGGGCCGGGAGCCGTCCGAGGAGCGCGTCCGAGACGACCTCGCACGACGCCACGAGGTCGGCCACGCGCGAAGAGCTCCTCCCGAGGAACCCGAGCGCCCCGTTACCGTCCCAGCGAAGCCGGCTCCGGAGCCGGTAGCCTCGACGCGAGGCGACGAAGCGGATCGCCGGAATCTCGGCGTCCGGGACACGTCCGATCCGGCGGAGCGCGTCTCGAACGAGCTCCTCCTTCAGCGGGCCGTGAGATTCGATGCGGGCGGCCGGCCAGTCGCACCCGCCGCACGCTCCGTCCCGGGCGAGAGGACAGACGTCCTCCGCCGGTCTCCTGTGTGGCCCGGGCGAGAGGACGGAGAGGACCTCGGCACGGAGGAGCCTCGGGCCGTCGCTCCGGGGCTCGACGAGGAGCCGGTCACCCGGCAGCCCGCCGGCGACGAGGACGACCGCGCCGTCCCGGCGCGCGAGACCGCTTCCGCCCGGGACGACGCGCTCGACGGTGACCTCCTCGCGCGCCATCCCTCAGCCTCCGAGGAGCGTCAGCGCGGGGAGGCCGAACCGACGGCGCAGGGCGCGTGCCCGCAGGGCTCTCTGGATTCGTCCGCGCGCTTCCTTCGACAGGGCGGAGAGGTCTCCCGCCTCCTCCTCGACCTCCCTCTCGAGAGCCGCCCGCTCCGTTTCGCCGAGCGCCTTCTCGAGCTTCTTCACGAGCGCCTTCTCGAGCCCCCCGAGGCTCTCCTCGAGCAACTCCAGCCCGGAGGCAGGGTCGAGCTCGGCGAGCGCGGCGCGCGCCGCGGCGAGGGCGGCGCGAACGGCCGAAGGGTCGGCGTTCGCGGGGACGTCCCCACCCGCCGCCTCCAGCGATTCCGCGAGCGCAGCGAGACGAGGCGCGGGCTCGAACCGGTCCGACGTCGTCTCCGTCCGCGCGCCGTGGGCGCCGACGAGGCCGCGCCGCTCCATCTCCCAGAGGACCTCGACGGCGTTCGCGCAATAGGCGAGGCTGGAGATTTTCGACAGATCACCCCGCGCGCGCTTCCTCTCGAAGGCCTCCCGGACGGCCCGGATCACCGTTCCGGAGGGGATGCCGCTCTCGCGCCATCCGCAGATGAGGCGCCAGTCCTTCGGAGAGAGGAGGAACGGCGTACCGCGCTCGCCGATGAAGGCCTCCTCGACACGCGTGCCGTAGGAGGCCTCGTCCTCCGCGCCGTCAGGAGCGCCGGAGAGGGCGGGCGTCGGCGTTCCGGTCATGGAGGATTTTCAGCCCGCGGAGCGTGAGGTCGGCGTCGACC
Organism: uncultured Holophagales bacterium; assembly: GCA_964453825.1. Lineage (GTDB taxonomy): Bacteria > Acidobacteriota > Thermoanaerobaculia > UBA5066 > UBA5066 > UBA5066. Next base: position 341 of record CAYVPO010000012.1, on the reverse strand, counting down.
AGGGCGAGGTCGGGAGAAGCGGAAGCGTAAAGGGGCGCGAGGCCCCCGGTGGCGACGACCTTCATGCCCGGCTCGCCGAGCTCGGCGCGGATGCGGGCGACGAGCCCCTCGGCCTGCGCGAGGACGCCCCAGTAGAGGCCCGACTGGATGCTCTGCGCCGTGTTCTTCCCGACGACCTTCTCCGGCCGGTGGAGGTCGACCCGCGAGAGGCGGGCGGCGCGGGAGAAGAGCGCGTCGGCGCTGATGCCGGGTCCCGGGCAGATGACGCCGCCGAGGTAGTCGCCCGAGGCGGAGACGACGTCGAACGTCGTCGCGGTGCCGAAGTCGACGACGATGCACGG
>CAYVPO010000011.1:0-33096 GCA_964453825.1 uncultured Holophagales bacterium | reverse complement strand
CGGGCGGTGACGAGGCCGATGACGTCGTCGACCCGCTTCCCCGAGACGCCCGCCTCGAAGGAGGAGAGGAGGCCGAGCCCGGCGGGGTTCGCGATCCCGGCCGTCGCGTCGTCGGCGATCGCCGTGAAGGCGCCCCCCATCGCGAGCGACTTGCCGCCCGGGTTCGTCAGGTTGAACGTCACCTTCGACAGGAGCGCCGACTCGACCTGGGCCAGAGCCGGGACCCGGACGAGGAGCAGGGCGGCGAGGGCGAGGACGGGCTTCTTCATCGCAGGGTCTCCACGATCTCTTCGAGGGGCCTCAAGGTGAGCGCGACGAGGGCGGGGCTTCCGGTGGCGGCCACCACGTCGGTCTCGGCACGGCCGGTCCCGGGAGCCGGCTCGACGACCGTGACGCGGTACCGCCCGGGAGGAACGGCCAGGGGGAGCGGCGTGTCGGCGGAGGCGGGCAACGCGACCGCCTTTCCCGTCGCCACGTCGACGACCGAGACGACGACGCCCCACGGGATCGACGTGATCCGCAGCTCCGCCGTCGCGGGAGGCAGGTGGACCGGCCCGGCGGGTCGCGTCGGCGGTACGTCGCGAGGGCCGCTCCGGAGCGCGCCCCAGAGGAGGAGCCCGAGCAGCGCCGCTCCCGCAGCGAGGACGCCGGCGACCCGCCGCGCGGGGACGGACGGGCTCCGCGGCTTTTCCGACACGAGCTGCGTCGGAGAGGTGGCGGGGCGCGGAAGTGCCGGACCGCCCGGAGGGCCGACGTCCGGCCCCGCGGGAAACGCCCCGGCCACGCCGGAGCCCGAGGCGCGAAGGACGGCCACGAGCCGCTCGGTGATCTCGCGGTAGCTCTGCGGCCTTTCCTCGCGGCGCTTCTCGAGCATCTGTCCGATGAGCCTCACGAGCTCCATCGGGAGGGTGGGGGCGTCGGGCGGCGCCGCCACCGGAGGCGGCGAGAGGTTCAGGTGCGCCGCGATGTACTCCACCGGCGCCTTCCCCTCGAACGGCCGCCGCCCGGCGAGGACCTGGTAGAAGATGACTCCCAGGCTGTAGACGTCGCTCCGCCAGTCGAGCGGCGCGCCCTGTCCAAGCGAGCCGAGCTGCTCGGGCGAGCCGTAGGCGACTTTCCCGAGGAAGAACCCCGTCGCCGTGAGCGACTCCGACGTGGCCGACTCGAAGAGCTTCGCGATCCCGAAGTCGAGGAGCTTGACGGTCTTCTCGCTGCCGCTTTCGACGACGAAGACGTTGTCGGGCGAGAGGTCGCGGTGGACGATCCCGCGGGAGGCGAGGTACTCCATGCCGTTCGCGGCCTGGATCAGGAGCGGGAGCGTCTCCGTCCACGGGCGGCCGGCGTAGCTTCCGATCGGCCGCCCCTCGAGGAACTCCATGGCGAGGTACGGGGTCCCGTCCTCCTCGCCGATCTCGTGGAACGTGACGACGTTCGCGTGGAGGAGCGCCTGGAGGATCTCGGCTTCCCGCGTGAAGCGGACCCGGGCCTCTGCGACGTGAGGGGCCGACTCGTCTCCCGCCACCTCGGTCTCCCGGATGACCTTCAGGGCGACGGTCTTGCCGTCCCGCTCGTCGACCGCGCGGTAGACGATCCCCATTCCGCCGCGCCCGACGCGGCGAACGATCCGGTAGTGGGCGATCCTCTCGACGGCGGGCGGGCTCAGGTCTCCTCCACGGGGGGCTCTTCCCCGCCGAGGTTACCGCGCACCCGCCCGCTCCGCGTCAGCGCCCCGTCCCCGCCGAGGCCGGGCGGAGGAAGACGTTCGCAGGGTCGCCCGTGACGAGGTTGATCTTCGAGACGAACGCCATGAAGACCCCGTCCCCGTCGATCTGCCTCACGACCACCCGCGCGTCGACGACCTCGTCGAGGTCGAGCTGCATCAGGCCGCGGAAGAGCTCCTGGGAGAGGTATTCGGAGGCCTTCAGGTCGACGATCTTCACCGCGAGCGGCACGAGAGCCCCGGGCCGGTAGACGCCGACCGCGAGCCTGCAGGCCGCCCCGCCCACCTCCTGGAGGATGAGGTTCGTACGGTTGCGGGCTGAGGTCTCGGCCCCGTCGATCAGGACCGTCCCGAGGTTCGACTGGAACGAAGAGTAGCCGTGCTGGTAGGAGTAGCCCTCCATCCCGGTCCGGAACTCGCCCCGCGCGGGGTCCTCCGTGTCGGCGGTGTAGGTCTCGGTCTGGACGTCGACGTCCGACCAGGTGAAGAGCCACGAGCCGTCCGGACGCTCGAGGTTGTCGGCCTCGATCGTCCCCCACGCCTCGGCTCCCGCCGGGAGGCCGAAGAGCTGCTCGAGGACGTCGTCGAACGTGATCCCCCAGCCCGGCGGGACGACGACCGACGTCTGCTCCAGCATTCCGGCGGGGAGCGCTCCGGACGCGGGCCGGAATCTGAGCCGCACGTTCCGCTGCTCGGTCGCGCTCACGTTCGAGAACGTGACGCGGCTCCTCCAGCGCGGCGGCGCCCCGCTCGAGAGCGCCGCGCCCGTGACGTGGCTGGCCGGGAAGAGGAGAGGCTCGGGCCCGCCTTCGAACGGCAAGGCGCTCGCGGCGGCCAGCGCCCTCGCGGCCGGGGCGCTTCCCGCCGCTACCGGCGTAAGGGCCTTCTCGGAGACTCCGACCCGGAGCGCGGCGTCCTGGGTGCCCGCGTCGATGACCGTCGCGAGCGGGACGACGGCGCCATGCGTCTGCCCGAACGGGTCGATCGAGCCGCGCAGGAACGTCACCTTCGCGCGGAACGCCTCTGCGAACTCGCCGGCCGGGAACAGCTTGTCGTGGTTGATCTGGACGGAGCCGTGACCCGGCACCGGGACCTCGAAATCGACGGGAACCCCGTCGCGGAGGACCGCCTGACCCTCGCCATCGAACAGCTCGACCCGGACGGTCGTCTCGTTCCCTGTCGTCTCCCGCAGGATCAGGTTCGTGCGGCGCCGGGCATCGTGCCAGAGCCCGGAGACGACGTGGTCGGGGTCCTTCTGGCTCGCCCCTTCGCCGGGAGCGACCGGCCGCATCTCGAAGCCGAACTCGGCGGTCGAAAGGACCGTTCCCGCGATCGCGCTGTCGAGCGCGGCGGTCTTGCCGGCCACGAGGGGGACGACTGGCTTGTTGTTCACGAGGGCCGTGGCCGAGAGGGTCGGGCTCGGGGAGCTGACGTCGAGAGAGCAGCCCCCCTCGTACCCGAAAATCGTCCCGATGACGTTCCGGAACCGGCGGGTCTCACCGGCGCCCAGCGAGAACGCGAACTGCCGCACGCCGGCGGAGGTGTTCGACTGCCCGGCCGGCGTCAGCGTGAGGACGACCTGGATCGCGTTGAGCGCGTCGACGTTCGAGAGCCAGAGGTCCGAGGTGAAGCGTCCCGCCCCGCGCGCGTCGAGCGCGTTCGGGAGGGACGGGAAGAGAAGCCGGCTCTTCATCAGGTAGAGCGGAGGGATGTCGTCGTTCGCCGAGGGGCTCCCGACGCCGGTCACCTGGGGCCCGTCGTCGATCACGCTCAGGCTCTTCGGCTCGCTCGCGCGACCGGCCGTGACGACGGTGACCGTCGCGATCTCCGTCCCGATGGCTGCCCGCCGGCGGCTTCGGTCGACGCGCAGCCAGATCGCGCGCGACTCGCCCGGTGCGAGCGGCCGGTCCCAGGCCTTCCCGTCGACCGACGAGACGACGAGCCAGGGAGCGGAGACCGAGGTGACCAGGTGGGCGGTGGCGGCCCCGGGGTTCACGAGCCGACGGGTGACGTCGCTGCCGTTCCGGTCGACGTCCACGGCGTCTTCGTCCCAGCCCGCCGCGAGGAGCGGATCGGTCCCGCCGGACGGGCCGCCGCCCTCCGGCGCGGATACGGCGACGTCGATCGGCACGCGGAGGGAGACGTTCCCGCTCGCCTTGAGGACGACCGCTCCGTGGAACGGCGCCTCCGCCAGGGGCGCCTCCTGCAGGATCGCCTCGAGCCTTCGGTCGTGTCCCGATTCGAGCCGGAACGCGCGCGGCTCCAACGCGAGGCCGTCCTCGCCGCTCTCGGAGGTCACGTCGAGCGCCTCGCTCCCGGCGTTCCGGACGACGAAAGCCACCCGTACGCCGCCCGGATGGGGCGGGGTCACGAGGGCGGGCCGCGGGGCCGACACGAGGAAGAGGGCGGAGGTCTTCGTGGCGCCGACGACGACACGCAGAGGCTCGGACCAGGGGCTCGCGTCACCGCAGATGTTCTCGGTCCGGACCTGGTAGAGGTATTCCCCGGGGGCGTCGGTGAACGCGGCTGCCCCGGCGTCGTTCAGGCTCTCGGTGACGTCGCCGCCCGCTGTCCTCCGGAGGCGGAAGCGGAGCCCCTGGGCTCCGCCGCCCGGCCCCGGCTCCCCGGCGCCGAGCGTATCCCAGGAGACCATGTAGGTCGTATTCGCCGGCGGCAGGGCGGGGCTCACCACCGGCGCCGCGAGCGCGATCGGGGTCCGGCACTGGTCGGTCACGCGCACCGCGAAAATCGCGGATTCGACCCGGGTCGGCGAGGTCCCGGCGCAGAAGGACTGGGCGGCGACCCGATGGTAGATCATTCGCGGGAGGCCCCCCGGGGGACCCCACGTGGCCGTCGTCCGGGTCGTCGGCTGAAGGCGCTCGACGCCGCTCTGGAAGGTCGGGTCCTCCGATCGCTCGATGAGGAAGGTATCGGGCTGTCCCGAGCCGCGCGGCGAGAGGACGTTCGTCCAGGTGATCCAGTAGCCCTCGAGCCGGTGGACCTCCGAGGGGCCGGAGACGACCGGGCGGTTCGGCGGGCACGGGCCCGGCCCCGCGAGAGCCCCGGGCGCGAGCAGGAGGAGACACGCCGTCAGGGCAACACGGGCGGAAGCGAGGTTTCGCGGCATCGTCGTCATCCCCTCCGCGCGCCTCGCCGGTAAACTCGACGCGGCGCGCCTTCATGAAGTGTCGTTCGGCCCGCTCCACCTCACGCGACCGGCTCTTCCGGGTCGCCCTCGGGGCCGCCCTGAGCCTGGCGGCGCTGTTCCCGCGGGCGGGCCTCCCGGCACCGCAACAAAGTATCTTACCGCGCGACGCGGCTGCCCGGCCGTTCGAAGAGGGGCGGGCGCTCGTCGAGAAGGGCCGCTTCCGGGAGGCGATCCCGAGGCTCGAGGACGCGCTCGCCACGGGTCACCAGACGCCCCAGGTCCGCTTCGGACCGAGCCGCCACCAGGTCGACTACTACGATCCCCACTACTGGCTCGGGCGGGCGCTGATGGAGCTCGGCGAGGAGGAACGCGCCCTGGCCCACCTGCGAAGCTCGGCCGCAGGCGGCTCCTTCCCGGACCGCCGGGAAACCGAGGACCGGAGGCTCCGGATCGCCGAGCTCGAGCGGCGCGCGGCGGTGCGCCAGGCCCCTCCGCCGCGAACACCCACCCCGACGCCGCCACCTGCACCCACACCCCTCCCTCCCACGCCGGCGCCGCAGCCGACGGCCCCCGCGACGGTCGAGCCGGTCGAGCGCGATCCGGTGCCGCCGATCGCCACCCCTTTGGAACGGCCGCTCCTCGTCCCCACCCCGGTGCCGCCCCGGCTCGACGGGCCGCTCGCGGCCCTCGCCGCCGGAGATTTCGACACGGTGGTCGAGAGGGTCCGCGCGGAAAGGAAGCGGACGCCCGGCGCCCGCGAGCTCGACCTCGTGGAGGCCGCGGCTCTCGGCGGGCTCTACGTCCTGGAAGGCCGGCGAGACGGTTCGCTCCTCGACCGCGCCCGCGCGAGCCTCGCCGCGTTCCGCCGGAAGGGGGGCTCGGCCCGGGCCGAGGCCACGCTCCTCTCCCCGGCGGTCCGGACGCTCCTCGAGACGCGCTGAAGCCGGGCTAAGACCGGCCGCGGATGACGCGCGTCCCGGCCAGCAGGTCGTGCAGTGCCCTTCGGTCCTTCCGGAAAAGGGCCACGAGGTGGCCGATGCCGAGGATCGCCCCCGAAAGATTCCAGGCGAGGAACCTCCCGAACGCCGGGCCGAGGCCGATCCCCGCCGCGGCGCGGCCGGGAGCGACAGGTACGACCGAGAGGCGCAGGAGCGCCTTGCCCGGAGTGCGGCCCGTCCGCGCCCAGCCGCCGACGACGTACCAGAGGTTCGCGCCGAGGACGAGGACCGCGCACCCGCCCGCGATGGCGAGGAAGGCCCAGTCGCGGAGGAGATCCGTCGACTGGAAGGCGTCCTCGAAGAGGAAGACGAGAAAAACGGGAGACAGGAGCAGGAGGTCCAGCGCCAGGAGGATGACGCCGTCGACGAGGGTCGCCAGGAGCCGCGGAAAGAGGCCGGCGCTCTCGGCCGCCGTCGCGAGCGACGTCGAGGAGCGCGGCCGGCGGACCTTCACCGCGGGGGCGGGACGGACCGCGCTCGAGCGCCCGTCGTTCCGGATCGGGAACTGGGAGAGCGTCGCGTCGGGGACGGCGGGCGCGGGGACTCCCTTCGGCGCTTCCGCCGGCGAAGGAGGCTGGGCCGGCGATTCGACGCGGACCCCGGAGCCGTGAACGGCCGCGAGAGCCGCCGCCGCCCCGACCGGCGCGAGGCCCTCCTTCCGGGCGTTCTCGTCCGCCTCCCGGAAGAGCTCGTGGGCCGAGATCTCGAGCGCCGCGCTCGCGGACGGCTCCCGCGGGGACGCGTCGGGGAGCGACCCGGGGTCTGCGTTCGCGCCCCCGACGGCCGACAGCGCGTCGGCGGCCGACGTCGTCAGGTGGGCCGTCCTCTCGACCGGACCGGTCGGCTCCAGGAGCCGATACTCCAGGACGGCGGCGCCGAGCTGGAGGCGGTCGCCGCTCCGGAGGATCGTCTCGTTCAGGATTCGCCTCCCGGCGACGAACGTCCCGTTCGAGGAGTTCAGGTCCTTGAGGACCGCCTTCCCGTTCGAGAGCGTGAGGAGCGCGTGGCTCCTCGAGACGGACTCGTGGTCGACGCGGACGGTCGAGGAACGGCTTCGGCCGAGGGTGACCTCACCGGCCGCGAGCTCGATCTCCCGGCCGTCGACGACGAGGACGTAACGATGGCTCCCTTCGTGCACGGCGGCGCCGATTGTAGGCGAGCGGGCGCGCCGGAGGATTCCCGGAGCGCCTCGGCCGTCGCCGACGTCCCGCGCGAGAGAAGCCCCGGGACGTCCCCGGTGAAGACGACCCGCCCCCCCCCGGCCCCGCCGCCCGGGCCCAGCTCGAGGAGCCAGTCGCACGCGAGGAGGAACGCGGGGTTGTGCTCGACCGCGAGGACGGAGTGCCCCGCCGCGAGGAGCCGCCGGAAGACGGCGAGGAGGACGTCGACGTCTCCCGCGTGGAGACCCGTCGTCGGCTCGTCGAAGAGGAAGAGCGTCGGCTTCCCGGCTCCCGCCTCGAGGAACGAGGCGACCTTCAGCCGCTGCGCCTCACCCCCCGAGAGGGTCGCGGTCGCCTGCCCGAGGCGGAGATAGCCGAGGCCCGCCTCGGAGAGCGGGGCGAGCCGCGAGGCGATCCCGGGCAGGTCCGCGAAGAGCTCGATCGCCTCGTCGACCGTCGTCCCGAGGAGCTCGTGGACGTTCCGCCCCCGGACCCTCACGTTCAGGACCTCGGGCGTGAACCGCCGCCCGTCGCAGGCGTCGCAGACGACCGTCACGTCGGCGAGGAACTGCATGTCGACGGTGACGACGCCGGAGCCCTCGCACCGCTCGCAGCGCCCGCCCGGAGCGTTGAAGCTGAAGCTCCCCTTCGTCAGCCCCGCCGCGCGTGCCGCAGGGCTCCGAGCCCAGAGCGCCCGCACCTCGTCCCAGGCCTTCGTGTAGGTCGCCGGGTTCGAGCGGGCCGAGCGGCCGAGCGGCGACTGGTCGACGAGGACGACGTCGTGGAACGCAGGGAGCCCCTCGATCCTCTCGTGCTCCCCCTTCTCGAGCGCGTCCGCCTCCTTCCGCCCGAGCGCGCGGAGCGCCCCGGAGGCGAGGACGTCGACGACGAGAGACGACTTTCCCGACCCCGAGGGCCCGCAGACCCCGGCGAGGACGCCGGTCGGGACCTCGACGGTCAGGTTCGCGAGGTTGTTCGCGCGCGCCCCGACGATCCGGATCGCGCCGCGCGGGTACGGCGCGGGACGCTCGGCGAAGAACGCTGCGCCCGCCGCCCGGAGCGCCATCCCCGTCGCCGTCGCGGCCCGGGAGAGCGATTTCGGCGTCCCCTCGAAGACGAGGTTCCCGCCGTTCGTCCCGGCCCGCGGACCGAGGTCGACGACGTGGTCCGCGGCGCGAATGACGTCGAGGTCGTGCTCCACGACGCAGACGGCGTTGCCCGCGTCGGCGAGGCGGCGAAGAACGACCAGGAGGCGGGCGGTGTCGGCCGGGTGGAGGCCGACGGTCGGCTCGTCGAGGACGTAGAGCGTCCCGGTCAGGGCGTTGCCGAGCGCGGCGGCGAGCTGAACCCGCTGCGCCTCGCCCCCCGAGAGGGTCCGCATCGTCCGCGAGAGCGTCAGGTACGAGAGCCCGACGTCGACGAGCGTCCCGACGCGCTTCGCGGCGTCGTCGACGAGCGCCCCGCCCCGGGCCCTCTCGACCGGGTCGAGCGGGAGGGAGCGGAGCCGCTCGAGCAGGCCGTCGAGAGGGAGGTCGCAGAGCGAAGGGAGCGTCGCGCCGCCGACGCGGACCGCGCACGCCTCCGGCTTGAGGCGCGCCCCGAAGCACTCCGGGCAGCGCTCGTAGCCGCGGTAGCGGGCGATCATGACGCGGACCTGTACCTTGTAGCGCTTCGTCTCGAGCCAGTCGAAAAGCCCCTTCACGCCGTACCAGTCGCCGTCGCCGTTCCAGACGAGCTCTCGCTCCCGGGGCGTCATCTCCCGCCACGGCACGTCCTTCCGGATGCCGAGCCGCTTGCAGGCGCGCCAGAGGTCGGGATAGGCGCTCGCGTACGCCGGCGTGTTGAACGGCGCGAAGGGGCGCTCGAGGAGCGTCTTGCCCGGGTCCGGCAGGACCTTCTCGGCGTCGAGACCCGCGATCCGCCCGAACCCCTGGCAGGCGCGGCACGCGCCGCGCGGCGAGTTGAACGAGAAGTGGGCCGGCGTCGGCTCCTCGAACGTCCGGCCGCAGCCGTTGCAGGCGAGGCCGCGCAGGAAGCGGAGTTCGCGCCCCGCCGCGGTGTCGCGGACGAGGAGCGTCCCCTCTCCGACCGCGAACGCCCCGTCGAGCGACGCGGCCAGCTCGGCGTCTCCGGCGCGGAGGACGTGCCTCCCGACGACGAGCCGCACGAAGCCGTCCGGCCCCGCCGGCGGAGGCGTCTCCCCGTCGAACGAGACGACGCTCCCGTCGGCCGCGACGGCCCGGAAGAGGCCCGAGCGGACCCAGCGCGGCGCGCTCTCGGCGAGATCCTCCGCTGGGCGCGGCGCGAGGACGAGGAGCCGCGCCCCTTCGCCGAGCTCCGCGACGAGCGCGTCCGCCACGCTCGCCGGGGAGTCGCGCTTCACCTCGACGCCGCAGGCAGGGCAGACGACCGTTCCCGCGGCCGCGAAGAGGAGCCTGAGGACGTCGTGGATCTCCGTCGCGGTGCCGACCGTCGAGCGGGCGGACCGGACCGCCGCCTTCTGCTCCAGGGCGATCGCCGGGAGGAGGTGGTCGATCCTCTCGACGTCGGGTCGCTCCATCCTCTCCAGGAACTGCCGCGCGTACGTCGACATCGACTCGACGAAGCGACGCTGACCCTCCGCGTAGAGGGTGTCGAAGGCGAGCGACGACTTACCGGACCCGGACGGCCCGGTCACGACCGTCACCGCCCCGATCGGGACGCGGCAGGAGACCCCCTTCAGGTTGTGCGTTCGCGCGCCGGCCACCTCGATGGCGCGCACCTCTCGCGGGCTCATCGGCGGGCGAGGACGACGAGCTGGTTCAGGCCGAGGAGGAATCGGGAGTAGGACGCCACGGCAAGCCCCGCCGCCGCGGCGGCGCGCTCGAGACCCGCGCGGTCGAGGAGCGTCTCGTGCTCCTCGTCGGCGTGCCTCGAGAGGAGGCCGAGCCGGGCCCCCGCCTCGAGCGGCAGGCGTCCCAGCGGGTGAGGCGTCGTCGCGAGAAGGCGCCCCGCGGGTGCGAGGAGGGCGCCCGCCCGCGCCAGGGCGCGCGCCGGCTCGGCGAGGTGCTCGAGAATCGCGAGCATCAGGATCGCGTCGAACGGCGCCCCCGCGCGGACCTCGGGCGGCGGCTCGTCGGCCTCGACGTCCCAGGAGGCGAAGGAGGCGGAGGGATGGAGGCGGCGCATTTCGTCGAGGACGACGGGGTTCCGGTCACACCCGACGTACGACGGGAAGCGGGCGGGCAGATCGGTCAGGCCGCAGCCGAGGTCGAGGAGCCTCGCGCCGGCGGGCACGTGCGGGAGCGCCGCCGAGAGCCGCGAGCGCTGCACGCGCCTCGTGAGGAGGCCGAAGTAGGGGGCGAGCCGGCGGCCGCCCGCGGGAGTTACGTCGGTCCGTGTCATCGGAAAGCGTCCCGCGACGGTCGCCCCGGGGCGGCCCGTATGATATCCGCCCGGCCCGGCCGGTACGATGAACGAGCTCGTCGCCCCGTTTCCCTTCGCGGTCCTCGCGTTCTCCTCTCTCTTTTCCGTCGTCAACCCGATCTCGGGCGCGCCCGTCTTCGTGTCGCTGACGGCGCACCTGCGCCACGGAGAGAGGCAGCGCGCGGCCGTCCGCGCGGTCCTGACCGGCCTCGCGACGCTGGCGGTCTTCAGCGCCGCGGGCGGGGCAATCTTCTCGTTCTTCGGGATCACCGTCCCGGCGTTCCAGATCACGGGAGGGATCCTCTTCGCGCTGATGTCGCTCCGGGCCCTCGAGCACGGCCACGAGGAGGTCCCCGAGACCTCGGCGCCCGGCCGCGACCCGTCGATCGTCCCGGTCGGCATCCCTCTCATCGCGGGGCCGGGGGCGATCTCGACCGTCATGGTCCTCGTCGGACAGGCGGGAGGCGCGAGCCACCGGCTCGCCCTCGGGGGCGCGATCGTCGCGACGCTCGCCGTCACGCTGGCGATCCTCCTCGCCGCGCCGGCGATCACCCGCCGCCTCGGCGAGACGGGGATGAAGATCACGAACAAGGTGATGGCGCTGATCACCGCCGTCATCGGGATCCAGTTCGTCATCAACGGCACGACGGCGGTGGCCGTGCAGATCCTGCGCGCCGCGCGATAATCCCGGCTCGTGAACGGGCCCGAGATCTCGCTTCGCCCCGCCCGGCGCGAGGACGTCCCCGTCGTCGCCCGGCTCATCCGCGACCTCGCCGAGTACGAGCGCCTCGCGCACGAGTGCTTCGCCGACGCGTCCGCGCTCGAGGAGCACCTCTTCGGGCCGCGGCCGTACGTCGAGGTGATCCTCGCCGAGGTCGACGGCGCGCCCGCGGGGTTCGCGCTCTTCTTCCACGGCTACTCGACGTTCCTGACGAAGCCCGGCCTCTACCTCGAGGACCTCTTCGTCGTCCCGGAGCGCCGGGGCCTGGGCCTCGGGCGGCGCCTCCTCGCCGAGCTCGCCCGCCTCGCCGTCGAACGGGGCTGCGGCCGGCTCGAGTGGAGCGTCCTGAAGTGGAACGCACCGGCCATCGGCTTCTACGAGCGCCTCGGCGCCGTGCCGATGTCGGAGTGGCAGGTCTACCGGCTCACGGGAGAGCCCCTGCGCGCGCTCGCCGGCACGGCGGCCCGCCCGGCCGGTGACGCGTGAAGGAGCGGCGCAAGCGCCCCGGCTACGACACGGTCGCCCTTCAGAAGCCCGGGACCTTGGGGCCCTCGCTCGAGGCGCTCGCGTTCACCGGCCTCCCCGACCCCGCGGCCGTCCTGGACGGTGAGGGGCGCCTCCTTCTCGCGAACGGCGCCGCCCGGGCGGAAGGGGCTCCCTCTCCGGAGGGCGCGAACGCTCCGCTCGGTCAGCTCCTCCCGTTCTGGAGCGACCCGGAAAGCCGCGACGCCCTCCTCGCGGCGGCGGCCGGACCGGGTGGGGCTCGGGACCTCGAGGTCCGGGTCGCGTTCGAGGACGGCTCCCGCAGAAGGACCTTCCGGGTCTCGGCGCGCCGTGTCGCCGGCGACGGGCCGGCGCGGGTCGTCGCAGTCGCCCGCGACGTCACGGCGTTCGCAGCGGACGAGATCGCCGTCGCGGCGCCCCCTTCGGTCGAGGGGGCGCCGGGGTCGACCGACCCGGCGACCGGCTTCGTGACCCGGACGGCGTTCCAGGCGCTCCTCGAGACGGCGGTCGAGGAGTCCGCGGAGGCGAAGCAGCCGCTCGCGCTTCTCTTCTTCGACCTCGACGACTTCAAGGCGCTGAACGACACCCACGGCCTCGCGGCGGGCGACGAGTACCTGCGGCGCCTCGGCGCGGCGCTCCTCGCGGACCTCCAGCCGGGGCGGGTCTTCGCCCGGCTCGGCGGTGACGAGTTCGGCCTGATCGCCCCGCGGACGAACGCCGCCGAGGCCGCCCTCGAAGCGGACGGCCTCGTCCGCTTCCTGACGGAGTTCTCTCCGACCTTCGAAGGGAGGCGCCTCCAGCTCACGGCGAGCGTCGGCGTCGCCCTCCACCCGGCCCACGGCCAGCGGGCCTCCGACCTGATGCTCGCGGCCGACCTCGCGATGCACCAGGCGAAGGCGCGGGGCCGCGCGCGGTTCCTCCTTCACGACCCGAACGCGCGGGAACGAGAGCGGATCGGCCTCCTCCGCGGGCAGGCCGACCGGATCCGGACCGCGCTGGCGGGGTCCCGCTTCGTCCCGGTCTACCAGCCGATCGCGGAGGTCGCGACGGGACGCGTCGTCTCGGCCGAGACGCTCGTCCGCCTCCGGGAGGACGACGGCACGCTCATCCGGCCCGACCAGTTCCTCGACGCGGCCGAGCGCTTCGGGTTCGTCACGGCGATCGACCGCGTCGTCATCGCGGCCGTCTTCGACGCCCTCGTCGCCTCGCGCAAGCGGATCTCCCCCGACCTCGAGGTCTCCGTGAACCTCTCGGGCCTCGACTTCGAGGACGACGCCCTCGTTGCGGAGATCTCGCGCCTCGCGCGTCTGAAGGGGATCCGCCCCTCGCGGATCACGTTCGAGATCACCGAGACGGCGGCCCTCCGGGACCTCGGCCGCGTCCAGGACTTCACGAACGCGCTGACGTCCGAGGGCTTCCGCTTCGCGCTCGACGACTTCGGCGTCGGCTTCAGCTCGTTCCGCTACCTGCGAGACCTCCCGATGTCGACCTTGAAGTTCGACCAGAGCTACGTGAGGGACCTCCCGCACAAGATGGAGAACCGCGTCTTCGTTCGCGGCATCGCCGAGATCTGCCGGGGATTCGGCGTGAAGACGGTCGCGGAGGGGGTCGAGACGCCGGAGATCCTCGAGATCCTCCGGGAGCTCGGCGTCGACCGCGCCCAGGGCTACCACGTCGGCCATCCGGTGCTCGAGCTCCCCGGCCGCTCGGGCGACGCGGGCTGAGGGCGCGCTTCACATCGGGGGCCTACGATGAGGGCGGAGGTCCGCCCTGCCGAGCGCCCGCCCCGCCCCGATCCTCCCGATCCTGGAGGATGCGCTCGCGTCCCGGAAGGAGAGGCTCCGCGCGCTCGAGGAGCGCGCCCGCCGGGAGGGCGACGCGTCTCTCGTGCACGACGTTCGGGTCGCCCTGAGGCGTCTCGAGGCGACGGCCCGCCTCTTTCGCGGCTTTCCGGGGGCGGGGGACGGCGACGCGCTGCAGGCCTCGGCGCGCGAACTTCGCCGGCGCCTCTCGCCCCTCCGCTCCGAGGAGGTCGGACGCGCGCTCTTCGAGGAGCGGGTCGAGGACGAGGCGATTCTTCGGAGGGTCTTCCCGGACGACCTTCCCGCCCTCCGTGTCGACCCCGCGGAGATCGCGCGGCTCGGGACGGGTGTCGCCGAATGGAGCCAGCGCCTCGCCGCGGCCGTCGGAGGGGCTTTCGCGCCGCGCGGGATGGCCGGAAGCGTCCTTCGGCGGCGCGTCGGGAAACGGCTCTCCCGCGACCTCGCGCGCCTCCGCGAGCTCCTCCCTCCGACCGCCGGCACGCTTCACCCCGCGCGGATCGCGGCCAAGAGGGTCCGCTACGCCCTGGAGCTCCTCGGGCCGCTCGTACCGCAGGCCGGGCCGCTCCTCGACCGGTTCCGGCTCTTCCAGGACGCGGCCGGCGACGCGCACGACCTCCTCGAGCTCGCCGAACGCCTGCGGGCCGCCGGAGCGACGGGGCACGATCCCCGCCTCGGCCTCCTCGCCCGGAGTCTCGAGGACGAGGCGCCCCGCGCCGTCGCCCGGGCCCGGCGGCGAGGGGCCGGCCTGCGGGACGCGATCCGATCGCTTCGGAGGGCGCTCCGAGAGCTCGAGACGCGGTAGGCTTCCGACGAATGTCCCGCCTCCGTACCTTCTCCCGCCTCGCCGCCGCCCTCGTCCCGCTCCTCGCCGTCGCTGCGACGCCGGCCCCGCCGCCCGAGCCGCCGCGACGCATCGTCGTCGTCTCGTTCGACGGAGCCGGCGGTCTCGACTTCGCGCGGCACCGCGAAGCGCTCTCCCCCGACGGTTTCCTCCGCGCCGAGCGCGAAGGCGTCAGTGCCGAGAGGCTGCAGACCGTGACTCCGTCCCTCACCGCGGTCGCCCACGCCTCGATCTCCACCGGGGCGCTCCCGCAGGCGACCGGCATCGTCTCGAACACCTACTGGCCCGCGGGCGGCCCGCTGAAGGCCCGCGTCGACGGCTTCGAGGCGGAGCCTGCGGTCGAGACGCTCTGGGAGGCGCTCGCGCGCCAGGGGCACCGCGTCGCCGCTCTTTCCTGGCCCGGAGTGTCCGGCTCGTCCACGCGCTCGTCGACTCCCGTCGGCCTGCGGTGGGCTTCGCTCCGCTCGCGCGGATTCGTCTGGCGAGGGCCGCAGGACGGAACGCTTCTGCCCGACGCGGCGATCGCGCTTCCCCCCGAGGTCCGGAGCTACTCCCCTCCCCGGCTCGTCCGCATCGAGCCCGTCCGCGGCCGCGACGACGCCGCCCCGCGCGCTCTCCTCTTCGTCGTCGTCGACACGCGGGACGACGGACGCCGAGAGTACGACGGCCTCGCCGCCCTCGACGAAGCCGGTGAGCTGCAGGGGCGACTTCACCCCGGCGAATGGCTCGCGCTCGAGGAGAAGTCCGACGGAGTCGCCCGGCGCGGGCGCTGGGTCAAGCTCCTCCGCCTCGCGTCCGACGCCTCCCGCGTCGAGCTGTACGTCGGCGGAATCGGCCAGACCGAGGCCTGGCCCGACGACTTCCAGCGGACGCTCGACCGGCGCTGCGGCTTCTGGCCGGGTCCCCCGGACGACACCCTCCTTTCGGGAGCCGAGCCGGACGTGAAGTCCTACCTCGAGATGGCCGCCCGCTTCACGGAGTTCTTCACGTCGGCCTACGAGGTCGCGGAACGGCGGGGAGACTGGGACGTCCTTCTCGGATACCAGCCGGTCCTCGACGAGGTCGGCCACGCCCTCACGCCTCCGGAGCCGGGAGCGCCCGGCTTCGATCCGGCCCGCGCCGACCGGGGCGACGCCGCGATGCGGGAAGCGTGGCGCATCGCCGATCGCGCCGCCGCCCGCTACCTGCGCTTCCTCGAGCTCGGCAGCGACGTCCTCTTGCTCTCGGACCACGGACAGCGGCCGGTTCGGCGCGTCGTCCATCCGGCCGAGCTCCTTCGGCGCCAGGGCTGGATCACGACCGACTCCCTCGCCGGAAGGCCGGTCGTCCGCCCCGACTCGCCCGCCGACGTCGCCGTCTCCGGCGGCACCGCGCTCGTCTTCCTCAACCGCGCGGGGGAGATGCCGGGAGGCGTCCTGTCGCCGGAGGAAGGGGCAGGGGTCCTCGCC
The DNA here is from genome assembly GCA_964453825.1 of uncultured Holophagales bacterium. Classification (GTDB taxonomy): domain Bacteria; phylum Acidobacteriota; class Thermoanaerobaculia; order UBA5066; family UBA5066; genus UBA5066. The sequence goes on along the minus strand of CAYVPO010000011.1, from coordinate 17,328 downwards.
GACATCGCGAGCCACCTGCGCGACCTGAAGGACGAGACGGGGGCGCCGCTGTTCGAGACCGTCGCGCTTCGCGGAGAGGCGGCGACGCTCGGGCTCGACCATCCGAACATCGGGGACCTCGTCCTCCTCGCCGGGCGCGGGACCGCGCTCCGGGGCGGCTTCCCGAAGCTCGGGGCCGAGGCGCCCGTCCTCCTCCCGGCCGACGTCGCCGCCCAGCACGGCTACGGCCCGGACCCCGCGCTGGACGGCGTCTTCTTCCACGTCGGCCGCGGGCTCGAGCCGGCCCGCCTCCCGCTCGTCCGCGCAGTCGACGTCGCTGCGCGCGTCGCGGCGCGCCTCGGCCTGTCGCCTCCGGGGGCGAGGTGACGCCGCCCGTCCTCACGGTTCCGCTCCTCTCGGGCTCTGCGCGGCGGGGTGACGCGCAGGAGCGCCTCGAGCTCCACCCTCTCGGCGGCCTCTGCGGCGAGCCGCCGGGCGCGGACGCGACGCGCGTCGGCCTCCTCGGCGGAGTGCGCCACCTGCACGTCCTCTTCGAGGTCCTCTCCGAGCCGCCGCTCCGGGTCCGCAGCCGGCGGCTGCACGAGAACGTCTGGGAGGACGAGTGCGTCGAGCTCTTCTGGGCCGATGCCGCGGAGCCTTCCCGCTACCTCGAGATCGTCGTGAACCCGGAAGGAGTCCACTACACCGCCCGCGTCGCGAACCCGCACGCGAGCCGCGAGACCTGGAACGTCATCCGCGGCGTCCCCGTGCCGGGCCTCAGGGTCCGGGTCGAAGGGACGCCGGCCGGCGAACCGTCCACCCGCTGGACGAGCTGGAGATGCGGGATCTCGGTCCCCTGGGCAGTCCTGACGCCTCCGCTCGGACGACCGCGACCGGGGGAAGAGCGGCGCGGGAACCTCACCCGGATCGCCCGCGGAAAGACGGTCCGCTTCGAGACCCTCTCGCCGACCGGGCGGGCGACGCCGCCCGATTTCCACGTGCCGTCTGCCTTCGCCACGTTTCGATTCGTCGAAATCCTGTAACCTCGGCGAGATGGAGAGGCCTTCCGGTCCGGCCGAGGCCGTGGCGACGGCGGTCGGCGGCCCCGCGGACCTCGAGCTGGTCGAACGGATCCGACAGGGAGACCAGGGGGCCCTCGACCTCCTCTACAAGCGCTATTCCGGGCCGGTCTATTCCCTGGTCTGGAAAGTCCTCCAGAGCCCCGAGGAGGCCGAGGACGTCGCGCTCGACGTCTTCTGGCAGGTCTGGCGGCAGGCCGGGCGCTACGACCCCGCGCGCGGCGCGCCGCCCGCCTGGATCTTCACGCTCGCCCGCTCCCGCGCCATCGACCGTCTCCGCGCCCGGAAGCGGCGCGAGGACCGGACCGTCTCGATCGACGACCCCGACCTGAACATCGACCCTCTCGACGAGAAGGCCGCTCCCGACGACGTCGTCTCCTTCCGCCAGAACCACGACGCCGTGCGGGCCGCGATGTCGAAGCTCTCCGCCGTCCAGCGCGAGGCCGTCGAGCTCGCGTTCCTCCAGGGGATGACCCACGTCGAGATCGCCGAAAAGCTCGGGCAGCCGCTCGGAACCGTCAAGACGCGCATCCGCCAGGGCCTCATCCGCCTCCGTAAGCACCTCGACTGAGGAGCCGATGCGCCGACCGCCTCGCGCGCGGCCGAGTCCGAGTCCCGCGGCTCTTCGGTCCGCGCTCCTGCGCTGGTTCCGGAAGAACCGCCGCGACCTTCCGTTCCGGAGGACCCGCGACCCCTGGGCGATCTGGCTGTCGGAGACGGTCCTCCAGCAGACGACGGTCGCCGCGGGAGCTCCGCGCTTCGAGAGCCTCCTCGCCCGCTTCCCGACGGTCGAGGCGCTCGCCGCCGCGGGCGAGAGGGAGCTCCTCGCCGCCTGGAGCGGCCTCGGCTACTACGCCCGCGCGAGGAACCTCCACCGCGCGGCGCGTCTCGTCGCGGAGCGCGGTGGGGCCGTCCCGCGCACCGTCGAGGAGCTCCTCGCGCTCCCCGGCGTCGGGCCCTACACGGCCGCCGCCGTCGCCTCGCTCGCCTTCGGCGTTCCGGTCCCGGTCGTCGACGGAAACGTCTCGCGAGTCCTTTCGAGAGTGCAGGCGATTCCCGGCGACGGCCGGACGGGCACTTCCGGAGCCGCCGTCGCCAGGGCTGCCGAGGAATTCCTCGACCGCCGGCGCCCCGGGGAGCACAACGAGGCGATGATGGAGCTGGGCGCCCTCGTCTGCCTTCCGCGCTCCCCGCTCTGTCCGGCCTGCCCGCTGCGAAGCGGCTGCCGGGCGCGGGCGCTCGGCAGCCCGGAGGCGTTCCCCGCGCCGCGCGCCCGGAAAGCCGCCGTACGGCTCCGTCTCGCGGCGGGCGTCGCCCGGAGGTCCGGACGGCTCGTCCTCGCCGACGACGTTCACCTCGTCCGCGGCCACCTCCTCGTCCCGGTGATCGAGCTCCCCGAGGGGGCCGACGTGGCCCGCCGGCTCGGCGCGGCCTGGCCCTCTCTCGCGGGCCGCCGCGCGAAGCGGATCTCACCCCTCGGGAGCGTGAGGCACGCGGTCCTCGAGCGGCGTTACGTCGTCGAGGTCTTCGCCGTCGAGGAGAGCGGGCCGGTCGACGGGCGAGTCCCGGTCCGGCTCGTCCTTCCCCGTGAGCTCGAAGCCGAGCCCCGGGGCGGCCTTCTCGGGAAGGTCCTCGCCCTCAGCGGCTGCGAGAACGCTCCGGCTCCGCCGGCACGACCGCGTCCCGCTCGAGCTCCACGGAAACCGAACGGTGGATGAAGCGGACCGAGACGATGAAGCGGCTCCTTCCCTTCACCTTCGTCACGCGACCCGTCAACCCCAGGAACGGACCCTCCGCGATCCGGACCATGGAGCCTTTCGTCAGCTCGGGCCACGGGACGAGCGGCACACCCATCTCCTGGAGGCGCCGGACCTGCGCAAGGTCGGCCGCGAGCGCGTCCTGGTCGGGGACGGCGAGGATCTGGAGGCAGAGGTTCGTCTTCAGGAGTCCGAGCCGCTCGTGCTCGAGGTCTCCCCGGGCGAAGAGGTAGCCGGTGAAGAGCGGCACGTACGCGATGCGCCCCCGGCGGTCCCTCGGGCTCCTCCGTTCGCAAAGGGGAAGGTAGAACGGAATCTCCCGGTTCCGGCACTCGCGGGCGAGGAGCTTCTCCTGCCGCGACCGCACGTGGACGACCCACCAGGGGAATCGATCCGCGGGCAGGGCGAAGAGATCCTCCGGGAAGAGGTCCGGCTCGAGCTTCAGGATCGGCACACCCCCACTTTACCAATCGTCCGACCCGGCTATCCTCCCCGGGATGCCGACACGGACGGGAGACCCGACGGCGGGAGCACGCGAGCTCCTGGCCCCGCTCGGGACGCTCGTAGCGCTCTCGCTCCCCTTTTTCGTCCTGACGCTCGCCTCCGCAGGGGCCACCCGGGACGCGAAGCTCGCCGCCCAATCGGCAGGGGGTGTCCTCATCCTCCTTGGCCTCGCGTGCGGGAGGACTTCGGTGGCCCGCCGGCCGGCCGGCCGCGGAGGGCGACTCGCGCTCGGGGCATTCCTCGCGTTCCTGTCTCTCTTCGCCGTGTCGGCGGCGGCCGGCTTCCTGCGCGGACGCGACCCGCTCGACCTCCTGCCGATCCTCCCCGTCCTCGCCCTCTTCGCCTGGGGCGCGACGCGGCCGGGAGAGGAGAGCGCCGGGCGGGCTCTCGCGCTCCTCGTCGGCTGCGGCGCCCTGACGGGGCTCCTCGCGGCCCTCCAGCGCTTCGCGGGCCTCTTCCGGCTGCCGGTCGAAGCGCCCGAGCCGCGCTTCTTCGCGACGGCCCTGATCGGGAACCCGGGCGACGTCGGAGCGGCGCTCGTCGTGCCGGCGCTCCTCGCCGCAGCCTCGCTCGCCCGAGGCGAGCGGCGGCTCGCCTCGGCCGTCGCCCTCGCCGTCGCGCTCGCCGGCCTCGCCGCGGCCGCCACGCTCGCGCCGCTCGTGGCATTCGGGGCGGGCGCCACGATGCTCGTCCTGGGCGACTTGCGGCGTCGCCTCCTCCCCGCGCTCGGCGCCGGCCTCGTCCTGCTCGCGCTGCTCCAGGCGGGCGGCGTCCTGTCGCGCGTCTCGGTGAAGCTCGCCTCCGGCGCGGTCGGAGAGCTGTCTACGCAGCGCGACATCGGCGTTCTCGCGGCGCTCGAGACGGTCCGCGCCCATCCCCTCCTCGGCGTCGGCCCCGGCGGCTTCTCCGCCGACTTCGTCAGGGCCCGCCTCGCCGCAGAAGAGAGGTTCGGCCGGCGCCTCGTCCATCGCTCCGCCTCGGCCCACTTCGACAACGCGCACAGCGATCCGCTGACCGTCGCCGCCGAGACCGGCCTCCCGGCGGCCGTTGCTCTCGCCCTCGCGCTCGGGGCGCTCCTCGTGCCCCTCGCCGCCGCCGCGCGCCGGGAGCGCTCCTCGGGAAGACCCGAGGGCGTCCCCGCAGAGGTGCTCCTCGCCTCCCTCTCCGCGGTCCTCGTCCTCTCGCTCGCGAACTTCCCGGTCCAGATCGTCCCGGTCTCCGGTCCGTTCGCGCTCCTCGCGGGCCTCGCGTTCGCCCGCGGGGGCGGCTCCCTCCCGCTCCCCTCCGGGCGCGCGGGGCGTGCGGCCCTCGCTCTTCTCGCCCTCCTCCTCTCATCTGGGGTCGCCGTCCGCCTCGCCGGCGCCCTCGCGCTCGCGCGCGCCGAGGCTGCGCTCCGGCTCGCTCCCGGCTCCGTCGGCGCCCCTCGCGACGCCCTCGTCTCCTCGGCGCTCGCCGGCGCCCGGCGGGCCGTCGCCCTCCGTCCGCGGATGGCCACCGCCCACGTCGCGCTCGGCTCGGCGCGGGCCGCCGCCGCCGACCTCTCCGGCGCCGCTGCCGCGATGGAGCGCTCGCGCGAGCTCGAGGAGCGGGCGGAGGCGCTGCTGAATCTCGGCCGCCTCGCGATCGCCCGCGGCGACGAGCGTGCGGCTCGCCCCTTCTTTCTTCGGGCGGTCTGGGTCTTCCCGCGTCTCGCCGCGGGGATCCCGCCGGCCGGCGACCCGGACGGCATCCTCGCCGAGGTCGCGCGTCTCGAAACGGCGCTCCCTGCCGGAGGCGCGCCCCCCCCACCTCCGCCTCCGCTCAGACGCCGCTGACGCGGAGGACCGTCGTCACCGTCCGGACGAGGACGAAGAAATCGAGGACGGGGTTCCACTGGAACAGGTAGCCGAGGTCGTACCGGAGCTTCACGTCGGGCTTCGTCGCGTACGCGCCCATCACCTGCGCGAGGCCGGTCAGGCCCGGCTTCAGCAGGTGACGAAGGCGATAGAGCGGCTCCTCCGCCGCGAACGCCGCGACGAGCTCGGGGCGCTCGGGACGCGGCCCGATCAGGCTCATCGAGCCGCCGAGGACGTTCAGGAGCTGGGGCAGCTCGTCCAGCCGGGATCTCCTGAGCAGCCGGCCAACGCGCGTCACACGCTCGTCGCCGACCCGGGCGAGGACCGGGCCCGTCTCCCGCTCGGCGTCCGCCCGCATCGTTCGGACCTTCCAGACGTGGAGCTCCCGGCCCCCGCGCCCAACGCGGCGCTGCCGGATCCAGGCCGGGCCCGGTGTCTCGAGGGCGACGACGAGCGAGACGACCGCGACCGGGATCGCCGCGAGCGCGGCGAGCGGGAGGCCCAGAACGACGTCGAGGAGCCTCCGAAGGGCGAACGCGTGAGACGACGCGCCTCGCGCGGCGACTCGCGTCAGAGGGAGGTCGCCGAGGCTTCGCGTCGCCACGTGCGACGCGACGACGTCCGCGAGGCCCGGGAGGAGCCAGAGCTCGAAGCCCCCCGAAGCGCTTCGCTCCACGAGAGCCGCGAACGCCTCCCTCTCTCGCGGGTTGCCCGAGGCGAGGACGACGTCGTCGGCCGGGTGCGGAGAGCCCTGCCCCCGGCCCAGCGCGATCACAGCAGCGGCGTCGGGTTCCCACCCGACCAGCGTGTATCCGGGCGCCTCTCCCGATTCCAGCGCGGCGGCAGCGCGCCGAGCGTCCTCCCCGTCGCCGAGAACGAGGACCCGGCGGACGGGCGGCGGCGCCGCGCGATCCACGAGGCTTCGGAACAGCGCGTGGAGCGTCCAGGCGGCCGGGATGTAGAGGAGCGCCACCGTTCGGGGGAGGGCGCGGGAGAGGAGGAAGAACGCGCCGACCAGGAAGAGCGCCGTCAGGACCGTCGCGACGAGGAGGCCGCCCCTCTCCCGGAGGGTCTCGAGCGGCTCGGACCAGGTCGCGGCGAGCGAGTGCGCGAGGAGCGCGGCGAGCCCGACGACGACGAGCCACGGCCACGGGTCGAGGGGCACCTTCCCTGCCGGGAGGACTCCTTCCGTGCCCGGCAGCGGGACGACGCGGCGGAGCCAGACGACCGCGGCGAACGCCACGACGGCGGCGAGAAGGTCCCCGGAGGCGAGCAGGGCGCGCCGGGCCGGGCTCGCGTGCCTCACGCGCCCTCCGCGGCCCGACGCAGGAGCTGGGCGAGCCTGCGCGCGATCTCTTCGCGGTCGGCGTGAGCTACGGCGAACGCGCGCCCGGCCGCGCCGAGCTTCTCGGCGCTCGAAGCGTCCGAGAGGAGCTCCGTCACCCCGGATGCGAAAGCCTCCGGAGGGGAGGCGGTGCGCAGCGGGGCCGCGACGCCGTCGAGGACCGCACGGGCGGCGGCGGCCGGCGTCGCGACGACCGCGCAGCCCGCCTCGAGCGCCTCGTAGACCTTGTTCGGCGTCCCGGTCCCCATGTCGACGGGGACGGCCGCGACCCGGGCCGAGACGAGCAGCTCTCTCATGTCGGAGACCGGGCTCAGGAGCCGGGCGCCCGGCGTCGCGGCCGCCCGCCGCCGGAGCGACGCGGGCGCGTCGGCTCCGCCGACGACGAGCTCCGCCCCCGGGACGCGCTCGCGCACCCTCGGCCAGATCTCGCGCAGGAGGAGCTCGGCGGCCACGGCGTTCGGACGGTATCCCATCCTCCCGGTGAAGACGACGACCGGGGCGCGCTTCGGCGGCGGCGGCGGGCCGATCCGGACACCGTTCGCGATCGCCTGCGTGCCCGCGGGGAGCGCCGCCGCGTCGAACGGAGTCGTCGCCAGAAGGAGCCGCGCTTCCCGCGCCGCCTCCTGCTCGGCGCGCTCGAGGCGCGCCGCCTCCGCGCTCCAGTAGAGGCGCCGCCAGAGCGCCGGGTCCCGCTCCGCGTTCTGGCGCGCCGCCTCCGAGAGCGCGTCGACGTAGTCGACGACGAGGGGTGCCCGCGGCAGAAGCGGGTTCAGACGCGGGTGGAGGCGCGCCAGCAGGAGGACGACGAGGTCGAACGGGCCGCTCCCCGCGAGTGCCTTCTCCCAGGCCCCGTCGAAGAGCGCGGTCTGAAGCGGCCAGCCTCGGACGACGGCGCGGGCGAGGTGGAGAGGAAGGGCCGACGGGCGGATCGGGACTCCCCTCACCTCCTCGGCCCCGGGGACGGCGACGACCGGACGGTTCGGCGGCGCGCCTCCCACGACGGTCACGCGCGCGCCGAGCTCCGCGAGCGCCTCGAGGTGCAGCTCCGCCCGGACGCGGTCTCCCGTGAATCCCGTCCCCGGGAGACGCGGAACGACGAGGAGGACCCTCAACGCTCGTTCCCGGCGGGCCCGTACCCGGACGCCCACACCTCGAACGGACCGGCTGCCGCGACGCGCCGGGCACTCACCTCCTCCATCCGGGCGCGGAGGGCGAGGCCCGCCCGGGTCGCCGGGGAAAAGACGAAGAGCACCGGTCCGCGCGCCACGCCGCCGACGGCCTCGTTCGCCTCGACCCGGAGCCGCTCCTCGCCGGGAACGGCGTCCGAGTACCAGCCCGGATGTCGCGCCACGTCCGAGGGGAAGAGCGTGACGCGGCCCGCGAGCCCTTCCCGAGCGAGCCGGTATTCGAGCTCCGGCCCCCAGAGCTCCGCCGCGACGATCCGCGCCCCGCCGCGGACCTTCGGCGCGAGCGCGCGGGCGAGCTCCGCGGCGGGCATCGGACGGACCCACCCGGGCAGAGCGAGGACGAGGACGACGACCGAAGCCACGCCCGAGGCGAGCGCCACCTCGCCCCAACGCGCCCGAGCCAGCACGAGCGCCACCAGGGGGAGGAAGACGAGAGCCGTCCGGTCGGGCAGGAGCGCCGACCGGCTGAAGAGGAGGAGCGGAACGAGCAGCAGGGCCCCGAGAAGCAGCGGCGTCGCCGCGGGCACCCGCGCGTCGCGGCCGCCCGCGATCGCGAGGACGAGGACGACGACGGCGAGCGGCCCCGCGTATTTCGCGGGCCCGGACTCGACGGGGAGGCCCAGCCCGAGGTTCGCGGCCGACTGGAAAGCCCGCTCCGCGAGCGGCCGGGCCTCGGCCCAGGCCATCGAGTCGCGCGGCTGCCCGAGCGCGACGGGGAGCCAGGTCGCGGCGGTCACCGCCGCGATCGCGCACGCGAGGACGACGAGACGTCGGGCGCGGCTCCGCGCCCAGGCCGAGACGAGGAGACCAGCCACCGGAAGGAGGGCCAGATAGTGCGTCAGGACCGCGGCGCCGCCGAGGAGGCCCGCGGCGAGCGCGGTTCGACCGCGGGGGAGCTCCTCCAGCGAGAGGAGCCTCTCGAACGACGCGAGCGCGAGCAGAGAGGCGAGCGCGTAGCCGCGTCCCTCGGCGCCCGACGCGACGGCGAGGGGAAAGAGGAGGAAGAGCGACGCCGCGACGAGTCCCGTCCGCGCGTCGCCGCGCCGGCGCCCGATCCGGACGAGGAGAGGCGCGTGCAGGAGCGAGGCGACGACGGAGAGGAGCCGAACGAGGACGTCGGCCGTCCCCGGCGCCGGGAACGGCACGAGGAGAAGCTTCGCCGCCAGGTAGTGCAGCGGCGGCCCCGAGTCGAGCCGGAGCGCCTCCAGGAGGTCGGCGAGCGGCCGCCGCGCCAGCGTCAGCGTGTAGATCTCGTCCGCCCAGAGGGGGCGCGCGAACGCCAGGAAGAGACGCGCCGCACCCCCCGCGAGGAGCGCGAGAGCGAGCACGCGACGAAACGTCCGCCCCTCCCCGCCTTCTCCGGCCGTCCTCGCGTCGAGGCGTCCCTCCACCCGGCGACTTTCGGGCCGCTCAACGGCGAACGCAAGAGGCGACCGCGCATCCGGACCTGCTTGGTCCGAATCGACGACAACAGGACCAAACCTGCCCTGTTTGAAGACACCGACTTCTCGACATCGGGGAATCACGGGCATACGATTTCGAGCGGGAACAGACCTTCCTTGACGTCGATTCGCCGCGCCCAGCATGACTCCGTCCGCCTGGCTTCGGCCGGGCTTTTTCGTGGCCCGACATCCCAACGGCGATCCGTCGCGCGCGAAGTCCGCGTGCAGCCGGCGCGCCTCTCCTGAGGAGGCTCCATGCAGGTCCAGGTCTCGTCTCCCCCTCCGCCCGCGGCCACCGCCTGCGCGTGCGGCGAAGCGACCGAGGCGGAGAAGCTCGCGCGCATCGCGGAGGTCGTCGAGGCGTTCCGCGACAAGCCCGGGAGCCTCATCCAGATCCTCCACCTCGCGCAGGGGATCTACGGCTACCTCCCGATCCACGTCCAGCGTCTCGTCGCCGAGAAGCTCGACGTCCCCGTCTCGGAGGTCTGGGGCGTCACGACGTTCTACTCGTTCTTCTCGACGAAGCCGCGCGGCGAGTACTCGATCCGCGTCTGCCTCGGGACGGCGTGCTACGTGCGGGGCGGCGTCGAGATCGTCAAGCGGCTGTCGCAGACGCTCGGCGTCGGCGTCGGCGAGACGACGCCCGACGGGAAGTTCACGCTCGAGGTGATGCGCTGCATCGGGGCCTGCGGCCTCGCTCCCGCGCTCCTCGTCAACGACAAAGTCGTGCGGCAGGTCAACCCGGACAAGCTGAACCGGGTCCTCGCCCTCTGCGAGTGATGAGGAAGCGCGCGATGACCCCCGAGCCGAACCTCACCCGCCCCGCGAGCAAGGCCGACCTCGACGCGATCGCCGCCCGCTGGCACGCCGAGCAGAAGACGAAGAAGCACCAGCTCCTCGTCTGCGCCGGAGCCGGCTGCGTCTCCTCCGGATGCCACGCCGTCAAGCACGCGCTCCTCGCCGCCCTGAAGGACGCCGGCCTCGAGAGCGAAACGGCCGTCCACGAGACGGGTTGCCTCGGTTCCTGCCACCTCGGGCCGACCCTCGTCGTCCAGCCCGACGGCGTCCTCTACACCGAGCTGAAGCCCGAGCAGATGAAGGGCATCGTCAAACAGCACCTCGTCCACCACGAGGTCGCCGAGCAGCACTGCTGGGTCGACCCCGAGACGAAGGAGCCCGTCCCGCACCTCACCGACATCGAGTTCTTCAAACGCCAGGTGAAGATCGCCACCGCGCGCTGCGGATCGATGCCCTACGCCTCGATCGAAGCCTACGTCGCCTCGGACGGCTACCAGGCGCTCTGGAAGGCGCTCTCGACGATGACCGGCGAGCAGGTCATCCAGGAGATGCGCGCTTCGGGCCTCCGGGGCCGGGGCGGCGGCGGCTTCCCCGTCGGCGCCAAGTGGCAGGCCGGCTTCAAGGCGAAGGGGACCGACAAGATCGTCGTCTGCAACGCCGACGAGGGCGACCCGGGCGCGTTCATGGACCGGTCGCTCCTCGAGGGGGACCCGCACTCCGTCCTCGAGGGGATGCTCCTCGCGGGCTACGCGATCGGCGCCACCCAGGGCTACGTGTACGTGAGGGCCGAGTACCCGATCGCCGTCGAGCGCCTCGAGGCCGCGATCCGCCAGGCGCGCGAGCGGGGGTTCCTCGGGTCGAGCGTCATGGGGACCTCCTTCGCGTTCGACGTCGAGATCCGCATCGGCGCGGGCGCGTTCGTCTGCGGCGAGGAGACCGCGCTCATGCACTCCGTCGAGGGCAGGCGCGGCGAGCCGCGGCAGAAGCCGCCGTTCCCGTTCGAGCGCGGGATCTTCGGGCGGCCGACGATCATCAACAACGTCGAGACGCTCGCGAACGTCGCGACGATCGTGAAGAACGGCGGGGCCTGGTACGCCTCGCTCGGCACGCCGAAGAGCACCGGCACGAAGGTCTTCGCGCTCGCCGGCAAGGTCGAGAACACCGGGATCGTCGAGGTCCCGATGGGGATCACGCTCGGTGAGGTCGTCCACGACATCGCGGGCGGCATCCCGAAGGGGAAGCGCTTCAAGGCGGCCCAGACGGGCGGCCCGTCCGGCGGGTGCCTCACGCGCGAGCACCTGAACACCCCGATCGACTACGACTCCCTCGTCCACCTCGGGACGATCATGGGGTCGGGCGGCCTCATCGTCATGGACGAGGACTCGTGCATGGTCGACGTCGCCCGCTTCTTCATGGACTTCGTCCAGGACGAGAGCTGCGGCAAGTGCGTGCCGTGCCGGATCGGGACGAAGCGGATGCTCGAGATCCTGACGAGGATCACGAAGGGGCAGGGCAAGGAAGGGGACATCGAGCTCCTCGAGGAGCTCGCGGCGAACTGCAAGGAGACCTCCACCTGCGGCCTCGGCCAGACGGCCGGGAACCCCGTCCTCTCGACGCTCCGCCTCTTCCGCGAGGAGTACGAGGAGCACATCCGCGACAAGCACTGCCGCGCGGGCGTCTGCGCGGACCTCTTCAAGTCGCCCTGCCAGAACGCCTGCCCGGCGGGCGTCGACGTGCCCGGCTACGTCGCGCTCATCGCGGCGGGCCGCCCGCGCGACGCCTACCACCTCGTCCGTCGCGAGAACCCCTTCCCGGCGATCTGCGGCCGCGTCTGCACCCACCCGTGCGAGGACAAGTGCCGCCGCGCTCAGCTCGACGAGCCCGTCGCGATCTGCGACCTGAAGCGCTACGCCGCCGACTACGTCTTCGCGAACGACGAGCCGCACCGCGACCTCGTCTTCCCGAAGAAGGCCGAGTCCGTCGGCGTCGTCGGTGCCGGCCCCTCGGGCCTCACCTGCGCCTGGTACCTCGCACGCCTCGGCTACGGCGTCACCGTCTACGAGTCGCTCCCGGTGGCGGGCGGCATGCTCGCCTCGGGGATCCCCGAGTACCGCCTTCCGAAGGAAGTCCTCGCGAAGGAGATCCGCCTCGTCGAGCAGGTCGGCGTGAGGATCCTGACGGGCGTCGAGATCGGCAGGGACGTCCCGTTCGAGGAGCTCCAGAAGCAGCACCAGGCGATCTACGTGGCGACCGGGACCCACTTCCCGAACAAGGCCGAGATCCCCGGCGAGGAGAAGGCCGGCATCGCGCACGGCGTCTCGTTCCTCCGCGAGGCGAACCTCGGGCGGAAGGTCGAGATCGGCAGGAACGTCGTCGTCATCGGCGGCGGCTCCACCGCGTTCGACGCGGCGCGCACCGTCCTCCGCCTCGGCGCGGAGAAGGTGACCGTCCTGTACCGCCGCCAGATCGAGGACATGCCCGCCGACCCGCGCGAGATCCGCGAGGCGCGCGAAGAGGGGATCGAGATCCTCCCGCTCGTCGCCCCCGTCGAGTTCCTCGGGAACGGACGGGTCGAGGGCGTCAAGTGCGTGAGGATGGAGCTGAAGGGCTTCGACGACGCCGGGCGGCGGAAGCCGAAGACCGTCGCCGGCTCCGAGTTCGTCGTCCCGGCCGACATGGTCATCCCGGCCATCAGCCAGCACTCCGACCTCCCGTTCATCGACCGGGACGAGGTCCAGCTGACGAAGTGGGGGACGCTCGTCGTCGACAAGGAGACGATGATGACCCGCAAGAAGGGGGTCTTCTCCGGCGGCGACGTCGTTCGCGGACCCGACGTCGCGATCCAGGCGATCGCCGACGGCAAGCGCGCCGCGCGGGCCATCGACCGCTACCTCGGCGGGACGGGCGTCCTCAACAAAGGGGAGGAGGTCCCGATCCCGCGCCCCACCGACGAGACCGACGTCGCCGAGCACGAGCGGTTCCCGATGCGCTTCCTCGAGCCCGATTCCCGCAAGAAGGGCTTCCAGGAGGTCGCCGCGGGGTTCCACAAGCTGAACGCCATCGCCGAGGCCATGCGCTGCCTCCGCTGCGACCGGCGGTAGGAAGAGAGCCATGACGAACCCCGTTCACCTCGTCATCAACGGCCGCGACGTGAGGGCCGAGAGCGACTGGTCCGTCCTCGAGGCCGCGAAACACAACGGCATCAAGATCCCCCACTTCTGCTACCTGGAGGGCGTCCACCAGATCGGCTCCTGCCGCATCTGCGTCGTCGAGGTCGAGGGGATGCGGAGCCTCCAGGCCTCCTGCACCGTCCCCGTCCGCGACGGCATGGTCGTGAAGACGAACACCGCGCGGGTGAAGAAAGCGCGCGAAGTCCTCTACGAGCTGATGCTCTCCGACCACCCCCGCAACTGCCTCTCCTGCTACCGGAACCAGAACTGCGAGTTCCAGAAGCTCGGCGAGGAGATCAAGATCCCCGACTGCCGCTTCGAAGGGGAGCAGTCGAAGACCTTCGTCGACGACTCGAGCCCCTCCGTCTACCGCGATACGTCGAAGTGCATCCTCTGCCGTCGCTGCGTCACCGTCTGCAGCGAGATCCAGGGTGTCGGCGTCCTCGGCGTCAACAACCGCGGCTTCGGGACGACGATCGGCCCCGCCGCCGACCTCCCGCTCGGGACCGCGAACTGCGCGAACTGCGGCCAGTGCGTCATGGTCTGCCCCGTCGGGGCGCTCCTGACCCGCGCCGACATGACCCCCGTCTGGAACGCTCTCTTCGACCCGAAGATCCGCACCGTCGTCCAGACGGCCCCCGCCGTCCGCGTCGCCCTCGGCGAGATGTTCGGGATGGAGCCCGGCACGATCGTGACCGGGAAGATGGCCCACGCCCTCCGGCTCCTCGGCTTCGACGACGTCTTCGACACGAACTTCGCCGCCGACCTGACGATCCTCGAGGAGGGGACGGAGTTCCTCCACCGGGCGCTCGCCGCGGTGCGCGGACAGGACGTCGTCCTCCCGATGATCACCTCCTGCTCGCCGGGGTGGATCAAGTACGTCGAGCACGAGTTCCCGGACCAGCTCGCCCACCTCTCCTCGTGCAAGTCGCCGCACATGATGCTCGGCGCCCTCGCGAAGACCTACTGGGCGAAGAAGCAGGGCGTCGACCCGAAGGACATGTACGTCGTCTCCGTCATGCCCTGCACGGCGAAGAAGTTCGAGATCACGCGGCCGGAAATGTTCATGGACGGGCGCCCGACCGTCGACGCCGTCCTGACGACTCGCGAGCTCGCGCGGATGATCAAGGAGGCCGGGATCGACTTCAATTCCCTCGAGGAGAAGTCGTTCGACGACCCGCTCGGCTTCTCGACCGGCGCCGCGGACATCTTCGGAACGACGGGCGGCGTCATGGAGGCGGCCCTCCGGACGGTCTACGAGGTCGTCACGGGCCGCGAGGTTCCGTTCCCGGCCCTCGAGGTCACCCCGGTCCGCGGCCTTTCGCAGGTCAAGGAGGCCACCTTCAAGCTCGAGGACGTCAAGCCCGAATACGCCGAGCTCGAGGGCTTCACCGTGAAGGTCGCCGTCACGAGCGGCCTGAAGGGGGCCAAGCGCCTCATGAAGGAAGTGCAGGCGGGGACGGCCCCCTGGCACTTCATCGAGGTGATGGGCTGCCCCGGTGGCTGCATCGCGGGTGGCGGCCAGCCGCGCCCGACGACCCGGACGATCCGCGAGGCGCGGATGCGGGCCATCTACGCCGAGGACGCCGGCAAGCCGCGCCGCAAGTCGCACGAGAACCCGTCGCTCATGGCGCTTTACGACGAGTACCTCGGCGCGCCGCTCGGGCACCTCTCTCACGAGCTGCTGCACACGCACTACACCCCGCGCGGCCGCTTCAACGAACTGATCGTGAAGGGGAGCTGAGCGAACGGCGCCCCCCCCGCGTCGCCGCTCCGGCGGCCCCGAACCCCGAACGGCCCGGCCTCGCGCCGGGCCGTTCCCTTTCCGGGGCTCATCGTCCGCCCGCCCGAAACCCGCGGGGCGCCCGGAAACGTATCCCGTGGGGCTCGCCTATGATCGCGAGCCGTGCGGCGCTCGCCGCGCCATCCCCCCGCTCGGAGGCCCCATGCGTCTTGCCGCCGCGTTTCTCGCGCTCTCCCTTCCCGCAGTTGCCGCTCCCCCCTCGGCTCCCCCGCCGACGGAGGCCCGCCCCGTCACCGACGTCCTCCACGGCGAGACGATCGTCGACCCGTACCGCTGGCTGGAGGGCGACGCGAAGGGCGTCCTCACCCCGGAAGTGAACGCGTGGACCGACGCCCAGCTCGCCTACACGCGCGAGGTCCTCGACAACCTCCCCGGCCGGAAGGCGGTCGAGGCGCGCCTGCGCGAGCTGATGGAGGTCGGCGCGATCGGCGCGCCCCGTATGCGCGGGAACCGCTACTTCTACGGCAAGCGCGAAGGGAACGAGAACCAGGCGCGGATCTTCGTCCGCGAAGGGCTCTCCGGGACCCCGAAGCTCCTCCTCGACCCGAACACCCTCGACGCGAGGGGGCTCGTCACGGTCTCCTGGACCTCGCCCGATCCCGCCGGGAAGCTCCTCGCGTTCGGCATGTACCGCGCGGGCGACGAGAACTCGACCCTCTACGTCCTCGACGTCGACTCCGGCCGCTGGCTCGCCGACGAGATCCCCGGGAAGGTCGGCTCCGTCGACTGGCTCCCCGACTCCACCGGCTTCTTCTACCGGAACCTCGAGAACGTGAAGGACCCCTACTCGGGCCAGGTGATGTTCCACCGCCTCGGGACCCACCCGCGTCAGGACGTCCGCCTCTTCCGGCAGTACACGAAGGAAGAGAACGCGAAGCTCGCGACGACCTACGGGCCGGGCTTCTCGGCGAGCGAGGACGGCCGCTGGGGGCTCCTCTCCTACTCGACCGGCACGAGCACGAACGACCTCTGGGCGATCGACCTCGACCGCTACTTCCGGACCGGCGAGTTCGTGAAGACCGACGTCATCGTCGGCTCCGAGAGCACCTCGCGCGGCACGAGCCTCGGCGACACCCTCTTCCTCCACACGACCGACGGCGCCAAGAACGGCCGCGTCGTGGCCGTCGACCTGAACGCCCCCGCGCACGCGGGCTGGAAGACGCTCGTCCCCGAGCGAAAGGACGTCTCGATCCGCGGCGTCTCCCTCGCCCGCGGCATCCTCGCCGTCAGCCTCCTGAAGGACGCCGCGACGCGAATCGAGCTCTACGCCCTCGACGGCAAGCCCCTCGGCGAGCTGCCGCTCCCCGGCATCGGCTCGGCGTACCTCTCGACCTCGCAGGACCGGACCGAGGCCTTCCTCACCTACACCTCGTTCAACGAGCCTTCCGGCGTCTGGCGCGTCGACCTCGCGACGAAGAAGGTCGAGCTCTGGGAGCGCCCGAAGGTCCCCGTCGACCCGTCGATCGTCGAGGTGAAGCAGGTCTTCGTCCCGTCGAAGGACGGGACGAAGGTCCCGATGTTCGTCGTCCACAAGAAGGGGCTGAAGCTCGACGGCGCGAACCCGACGCTCCTCTACGCCTACGGCGGCTTCAACGTCAGCCAGACGCCGAGCTTCAGCGCGACGCTTTTCCCCTGGTTCGAAGCCGGCGGCGTCTACGCCCTCGCGGGCCTTCGCGGCGGCGGCGAGTACGGCGACGCCTGGCACGAGGCCGGGATGCTCGGGAAGAAGCAGAACGTCTACGACGACTTCATCGCCGCGGCCGAGTGGCTCGTCGCGCAGAAGTACACGAAGCCGGAGAGGCTCGCCGTCTCCGGCGGCTCCAACGGCGGCCTCCTCACCGGCGCCGTCCTCACGCAGCGCCCCGAGCTCTTCGGCGCCGTCATCAGCGCCGTCCCGCTCCTCGACATGCTCCGCTACCAGTCGTTCCTGATGGCCCGCTACTGGATCCCCGAGTACGGCACCGCCGAGAACCCCGAGCACTTCCGGTTCCTGAAGGCCTACTCGCCGTACCACAACGTGAAGAAGGGGACGAAGTACCCCGCCGTCCTCCTGACCGCCGGCGAGAACGACTCCCGCGTCCACCCGCTCCACGCCCGGAAGATGGCGGCGCTCCTCCAGGCCTCGACGGCGTCGGACCCGGCGACGAAGCCGGTCCTCCTCTGGGTCGACCGCGAAGCCGGCCACGGCCAGGGCAAGCCACTCGCCCTCCGCGTCCGCGACGTCGCCGACCAGCGGATGTTCCTCATGTGGCAGCTCGGCATGCTCGCGAAGGAGTCGCCGAAGAAGTAGCCCCGAGCCCGGGGTCAGGTCTACCTTCTACACTCGGCGCCAGCGCCGGGCCGCCCGTGAGGGCGGCCCGGTCGCCTTCAGGCAGGTTCGCGCCATCGGATCGCGCCATACGGACGAGGTCCGAGGACCGGTGCCAGG
>CAYVPO010000010.1:29850-33491 GCA_964453825.1 uncultured Holophagales bacterium | reverse complement strand
ACACTTCAGGAGGGCGCGACCGTCCCGACCTGCGCCGACGCTGAGAGACGCTGAACGGTCCTCGTGCGCCGGACACTGCCAGGAGGAACCCTTGCCCTTGCAGCCGTGCGCCTCGAGGGCCGCGACGACGGTTTCGAGCGGGGTCATGCCGCCCCCCGAGTCGCCCAGCGGCCGAGCCGGCCGACGGCCAGATCCCGGTCTACGAGGACGGGTCTGGAGTTAGGATCTGGTGACGCGGTAGAATGCGGCTGGCAAGCGGTTTTCGATCGTGTCGGCCGGTTCGGGATCACTACTCCCGAGCCGGTTTTTTCGTTTTCGTCGCCTCTCATCCGGGGCTCCCGGCGAACCGGCGAAGCTCGCCGTAGGGAATCAGAATCGCCCTTCCCCTCCGAATCGCGCGGATCTCACCGCGCTTGATTGCAGCGGCGACGCCGCGGACGGAGAGGCCGACGAGCTGCGGCGTATCGGCGAGGCGGACGCAAAGCGGCTCGGCCGCGGGCTTCGGACGACGGCGAGAGGGAGGCGGGTTAGAGGGCAGGGCTTTCGGCATGGGGTCCTTTCTCGGCTGCGCGCAGCCGCGTTACGGGTTGACGGGCAGACACGGCAAAGCCGCACGGCGAGCGCCGCGCGGACGGAGGAACGGGTTGTAGAGGGGGTGGACGCCTAGAGCGTTCGCACAAAGGGGCTACCCTTTCGTGGAATTCTCGATGGGCGGACCTAGATGATATGCCAACCCGTGCCGGGTGCGCAAGTGAAGTGACGGAGAGGAGGGTGCGCACGGCGGTGTTGTAACTCTGAAGAGTTACAGAATTGCCGCTTTTGCCCTTCCCGTTGTGCGGTCCCGCTTGCACGTCCCGGCCTCCCGCACGTCCCAGGCGAAAGGGTCGGGGGCGAGGACGCGGGGGACGTGCTGTCCGCTCGGCCAGGGGATCAGTCCCGGCCGCCTCGCCCCCGACGGGCTACGTCATGTAGAGGACGTTCACGGTCATCACTCTCGACGGGGGCGGGGGCGCGTCACTTCTCGCGTCACCGCGTCACAATCGGAGTGTGCTCCGTGCGCTCGCCCGGCGCAAGAGAAAGCGGGCTAAGTGCAGTAAGAATGCGGGTTTCTGTCGTGTGACTGGTAGGGGGCGAAAGCGCCGAAAAGGAGGTGTCGGAGGACTTCTAAGCCGAGGGTCGCCGGTTCGAGCCCGGCCGGGCAGGCCAGCCGTCCCCGCGCGGCGCCGTCAGCGGCGCCTCCGACCGATCGCGAGCAGATTGTTCCCGCGCGGGGCGGCCTCCTCCGAAAGGCAGAGCGCGGCTTCGAGAGGGACGAGCCTCTGCCGAAGCCGCGGATTCGCGAGGTGCGCGGGGAGCGCCTCGTCCAGGCCTTCCGGGTGGACGGTGACCGGGAAGCCGTGGACGGACGTCTCGACGCAGCCGGCCCGCTCGAGGACGTTCCGTGCGACCTCCGGCGTGAAGACGAGGACCTCCGGGACTCCGGGCGCGTAGCGGACGGACGCGCTCGCGGCGAGCCGGCGAAGCTCCGACGGCCGGCCGTCGCGGAGGACCTTCGCCGCCGCCTGCCAAAGACTGGGGAGGACGAGCGCGACGCGTCCCCCGCCCACGGTCGCACGCGCGAGACGCGCGACGAGTGCGGCGGGATCGGCGACGAGGCTGGCGACGTTGTGAAAGCAGAGGACGAGGTCGAAGCGGCCGAGGCGGCGCGGCAGCGGCTCGTGGAGGTCGTGCTCGAGGAGCGAGAGCCGGCTGGAGAGCCCGGCCCGGACGGCCTTGCGGCGCGCGGCGGCGAGCATCCCGGGGGAGACGTCGGCGAGGACGGCGGTCGCGCGCGGGAGCTCGCGGAGGAGGTGGAGCGCCCAGCGTCCGGTGCCGCCTCCGGCGTCGAGGATGCGGACGCCCTCTCCGTCGCCGAGGCCGGGGAGGATCGTTCGCCGGAGGAGCTCCAGGAGGACCCGGTCGGAAAAGTCCCAGTAGGGGCGATCCGCCACACGGTCGTAGACGCGCGCGCGGCGGTCGAAGAAGGAGCGGACGGCGGCGCCCCGGCGCGCCGGGTCGAACGTCGGCCAGGGGGCGGCGGGAGCTTCTGCGCGAGGCATCGGAGCCGCGAGAATAGCGCCCGCCTCGGGAGGGACAAGCCGATGAAGAGAGTCCGGCCGTACGGCACGCACCCCGACGTCCCCGATCATCGCGACCTGCGCTGGGAGGCGCCTCGGCACGTGCGGCGCGCGCTCCCCGCGGCGGTCGACCTGCGGCCCGGCTGCCCGCCCGTCGAGGACCAGCGACCGCTCAACGCCTGCTCCGCCCACGCCATCGGCGCGGCCCTCTGGTTCGACGAGCGGCGCCAGGGAGAGGAGGCTCCGCTGCCGTCGCGGCTCTTCCTCTACTGGGTCGAGCGGGCGAAGGAGCACACGGTCGGGACGAACGCGCCCGTCTCGCTCCGCGACGGCTACCGGGCGGCGGCGCGGACGGGCGTCTGCTCCGAGAAGCTCTGGCCCTGGCGGCCCGAGAGGTTCGCGGAGAAGCCGGCGAGGCGATGCTTCACGGAGGCGCGGACGCGCCGGGCGGTGACGTACCACCGCGTCCCGCGCGAGCTCGACCACCTCCGGGGATGTCTCGCGCAGGGCTTCCCGTTCACGCTCGGGATCTCGGTGCACGAGCGCTTCGAGAGCCGCGCGGTGAGGGAGACGGGGCGGGTGCCGATGCCCGCACGGGGCGAGAGGACCCTCGGCGGGCACGCGGTCCTCGCCGTCGGCTACGACGCGCGGAGTCGCCGATTCCTCGTCCGGAACTCCTGGGGGAGGCGATGGGGGATGGCGGGGTACTTCACGCTGCCGTTCGACTACCTCCTCCACCCCGACCTCGCCTGGGACTTCTGGACCGTTCGCCGCGTTCTCTGAGCGGGTCGGACGCGCTACGATCCGTCGGCGCATGACGCTCTCCGCCAGCGAGAAGGTCGGTCCCTACGAGATCCTGGCCCGCATCGGCGCGGGAGGGATGGGCGAGGTCTGGCGGGCTCGCGACACCCGCCTCGGGCGCGACGTCGCCATCAAGATCCTGACGAAGACCGGCTCCTCGGACCTCGACCGGATCCGGCGGTTCGAGGTGGAGATGAAGGCGGTCGGGAGGCTCAGCCACCCGAACGTCCTCGCCGTCTACGACGTCGGGAGCCACGACGGCGTGCCGTACCTGGTCAGCGAGCTGCTCGAGGGGGAGACGCTCCGCGACCGCCTGGACCGCGGCGCGCTGCCGCCGAAAGCCGTCGCCACGACCGCCTGCGAGATCGCGCAGGGGCTCGCGGCGGCGCATGCCGCAGGGGTCATCCACCGCGACCTGAAGCCGGAGAACGTCTTCCTCACGCGCGACGGCCGCGTGAAGCTCCTCGACTTCGGCCTCGCGAAGCTCGTCGAGCCGGTCGCGCCGCTGTCGTTCGAGGGGCTCCCCGACGCCGAGACCGCCGAGCGGCTGACCGTCTCCGGGATCGTCGTCGGCACGGTGAGGTACATGTCGCCCGAGCAGGTCCGCGGCGCGCCGCTCGACCACCGCTCCGACATCTTCGCGTTCGGCGCGGTGCTGTTCGAGATGCTGACGGGGCAGGTCGCGTTCCGGAAGCCGTCGGCGATCGAGACGCTGAGCGCGAC
>CAYVPO010000010.1:26573-29750 GCA_964453825.1 uncultured Holophagales bacterium | reverse complement strand
CGCCGCGCTCGTCCTGCTCGGGGGAGCGGCCCTCGCCTGGCGGGCGGGGCACGCGGCGGGAGGTCCGGGCGTGCCGGCCTACAAGCAGCTGACGTTCCGGAGGGGCCTCGTCCTATCGGCCCGCTTTTCGCCGGACGGTAAGACGATCGTCTACGGCGCGGGGTGGGAGGGAGAGCCGTTCCGGCTCTACTCGATGCGGACGGAGAGCCCCGAGTCCCGGCCCCTCGACCTGCCGCCGGGCGACGTCCTCGCCGTCTCGTCGGCGGGCGAGCTCGCCGTCTCGCTCGACCGCCGCTTCATCTACGGCTTCTCCGCGCGGGGGACGCTCGCCCGCGTCCCGCTCGTCGGCGGGGCGCCGCGGAAGATCCTGACCGACGTGGAGGACGCGGACTTCTCGCCCGACGGCCAGGAGCTCGCGGTGAGCCGCGTCGTCGAGGGACGGCACCGACTCGAGTACCCGATCGAGAAGGTGCTGCACGTCGCCGAGGGGTGGATCAGCAACGTGAGGGTGTCTCCGGACGGGGAGCGGGTCGCCTTCGTCGACCACCCGATCGCCGGCGACGACCGCGGCTCGATCTGCGTCGTCGATCGCGCCGGCAAGGTGACCGTTCTCGCCGAAGGGTGGGCGAGCGCGCTCGGCCTCGCGTGGTCGCCGAAGGGGGACGAGGTCTGGTTCACCGCGACGGACGTCTCCCCGAACTGCGCGCTCTGGTCCGTCGACCTGAAGGGGAAGCGGCGCCTCCTGGCGCGGAGCCCGGGACGCCTCGCGCTCCAGGACGTGAGCGCGACCGGAGAGCTGCTCGTCACGGAAGGGCGCGTCCGCCTCGGGATGGGGCTCGGAAGCGCAGGGCAGCCGGCGGACCGCGACCTCTCGTGGCTCGACGCGACGGTCGTCTCGGACCTCTCGCGCGACGGTCGCGCCATTCTCTTCGCCGAGCAGGGAGCCGGAGGTGGAGCGGGTACGTACTCGGTCTACTACCGCGGGACGGAGGAGTCCGCCGCGGCGCGCCTCGGCGAAGGGACCGCCGGACCGCTCTCGCCCGACGGGAAGTGGGCGGTGGCGATCGTCCCGTCGAAGCCGCCGAGCGTCGTCCTCCTCCCGACGGGTCCGGGCCGCGCGAAGACTCTCGATCGCGGGCCGATCACGAGCTACCAGGCGGCGGCGTTCTTCCCCGGCGGGGAGCGACTGCTGCTCGCGGCGAACGAGGAAGGGAAGCCGGTCCGGCTCTACGTGCAGAGCACGGAAGCCGGCGGACCGCGCGCGCTGCCGGGCGAGGGGCTGCGGTTCGCTCCGCCGTCCGACGTCGTCTCGCCGGACGGGCGGACCGCGGCCGTGTCCGACGGCGAAGGCCGCGTGGTCTTCCTCCCGATCGACGGAGCCGAGCCGAGGCTCGTCCCGGGCCTCGAGCCCGGTGACGTGCCGATGCGCTGGAGCGCCGACGGCGGCTCACTGTTCGTCTTCCGCTTCGACGAGCTTCCTGCCCGCATCCGGAGGGTCGACCTCGCGAAGCGGACGCGGGAGGTCGTCGCGACGATCGCGCCTCCGGACCCGGCGGGCGTCGAGTCGATCGTCGCGGCCCAGGTGACGCCCGACGGGCGCTCCTGGGTCTACAGCTTCTTCCAGTACAGGAACGACCTCCACCTCGTCACCGGCCTGAAGTAGGGGGCCGAGGCGGCGCCGGGAGATCGCGGCGCGGAGCCGGCCCCGCGAGGGGACCGGCTCCGGCGCGACGGTCGATCAGATGAGGCCGACGTCCTTCTTCTTGGCGGCCTTCTTGGCGGGGGCCTTCTTGACGGCCTTCTTCGCGACCTTCTTGACGGCCTTCTTCGCGGGGGCCTTCTTGGCGGGGGCCTTCTTCGCGACCTTCTTCACGGCCTTCTTCGCAACCTTCTTCGCTGCCTTCTTCGTTGCCATCCGGATCTCCTTTCGGTTCCGCCCTCGAGGACGGGGGTTCAGGAAAAGACCAGCTCTCCGCGACGATTCGCGGAGAAGCGGTCGAGTAGAACTTCGCCGGAGGAAGACGTCGTCCGCGTGCTCTTCGGGGCGTGCGGCGCGTCGTCCCCGTTTCGTGTCCGAAACGTCACCGCTGCATTGTGAACGGGAAACGCGATTCCGTCACGTGTCCTCCGTCCGATTCTTCGCGCGAGCCGATGGAAGCGCGCGCTCGCGCGCCCGTCCGGAGCGAAGCGTCCGAGCGGGACGGCGAGGGCGAGACGCCTCTCGCCGTCCTCGAGGAGGAGGCGGTCGCGCACGAGCGCGGCGAGCGCGCGCTCCGTCGCCTCGCGCGCGAAGCCGCATTCCGAGCGGACTTTCTCGGCGACCGCGCGGACGTTCGTCGATGCGTCGCACGCCTCGTGGGCGGCGCGCGCCTCTCCGCGGAGGACGGTGAGCGGGCGCCGCGCGGCGGCCCGGAGGTCGAAGACGAAGAGCGCGTCGCCCGCCGGAACCGAGAAGAGGGCGCTCGCGGCGGCGACGCGCTTCCACCGCGCGAGGGCGCGGAGGAGAGGCGCGACGTACTCCGCCGCCTCTCCCGCGCCGCGGCGCGCGAACGTGAAGGAGTAGGCGAGGTTCGCGAGGCGGTCGGGCGGGAACGGGTAGACCGCGTCGTACGACGGCATCGGCGCGACGTCGAGGAAGCCGAGCCGCTCGGCGTCGTCGAAGCCGGGGCTGAAGCGGTCGAGGCGCAGGCCGGCGACGCCCGACGGCGGCGCGAGGTGCGCGAGGAGCGGCACGAGCCGCGCCATCCGCGCGTACTCCGAAGGCTCCTCGTCGGGGAAGCCCCAGAGGAGGTTCCAGAACGGCGTCACGCCGAGCTCGCGGCACCACTTCAGGAGCTGGACGTTCTGGAGCGCGGTGACGCCCTTGCGCATGAGCTTCAGCACGGCGTCGGAGAGGCTCTCGACGCCCGGCTGGATGCGCGTCACGCCGGCGTCGGCGAGCGCGCGGACCTGCTCCTTCCGGAGGCTCGACTTCGTCTCCCAGAAGACGGGCGAGGTCGGGGGCGACTTCGCGAGCTCGGGGAGGAGCGATTCGAAGTAGCGCGTGTCGAGGATGTTGTCGACGACCTGCAGGTCGCTCCCGGGGTGCCGCGACGTCACGTCGCGCAGCTCGGCGAGGGCGCGCGCGGGGGACTTGCTCCGGAACGCCATCGTCGTGCCGTTGAGGCCGCAGAACGT
>CAYVPO010000010.1:0-26473 GCA_964453825.1 uncultured Holophagales bacterium | reverse complement strand
GAGGGCGCGTGCGACGAGCTCGGGGAAGACGAGGTCCCCTTCTCCCGAGACGACGGCGTCGAGGAACGGGAAGCTCCGCGCGGTCTCGGCCCCCATGACGCTCTCGCAGTTCGCGCCGCCGAGGACGACGACGGTCTCCGGCGCGGCGGCCCTGATCCTCCGCGCGAGCGCGAGCGAGGCGACGTGCTGCTGGAAGACGCTCGTGAAGCCGACGAGGCGGGGCCGGTGCGCGAGGACCTCGTCGAGGGCCCTCTCGAGGAACGGATCGGCGAGGCTCCGCGCCCGCCGGACGGCCCGGACGAACGAGGCGGGGACGGGACGGGCGAGCTCCCTCGCGGGCCAGCACGCCCGGGCGAGGAGGACGTCGCGCTCCCAGCGTGCGTCCGCCTCCGGGTCGGGGCCGAAGAGCGCCTCGCGGAAGACGTGCTCGCCCGCGAGCTCGCGGATCGACCGGTTGCCGTCGGTCGCGATCCGCGTGTAGGGGCCGACGCCGAGGCGCTCGGCGAAGCGGAGAGTCAGGTAGAGGACGCGGCAGGAGACGCCGAGCGGTACGAGGCTCGCCTTCAGGAGGGAGAGGCCGAGGGACGGCGCCATCTCGGGGCCGAACGGCATCGAGACGAGGAGGACGTCGACGGCCTCCGGGCGGGGTGTGGTCGTGCGGGCTCGAATGAGGCGGCGAATGTGCCGGTTGGCGGCGTGCGCGTCAAGCCGCGGCCGTCTTACCATTCGACGCGATGCCGTCCCACTCCTCCTCGCCGCTGGCCGCGGGCCGCCTCGCGACCGGGAGCGCGACCTTCTTCCTCTTCGCGCTGAACACGCTCTTCTGGTGCTCCCTCCTCTACGTCGTGACGCTGCTGAAGCTCGTCGTCCCGATCCCGCCGTTCCGGAGGGCCGCCTCGCGTCTCCTGGTGGCGATCGGCGAGGCGTGGATCGCCGTCAACACGATCTGCCTGAAGCTCACCCAGCCCACCGTGTACGACGTGGAGGGGCTCGAGGGGCTCCGTCGCGACGTCTCCTACCTAGTCGTCTCGAACCACCAGTCGTGGGTCGACATCCCCGTCCTCCAGGGCGTCTTCCTCCGCCGGATCCCCTTCCTCCGGTTCTTCCTGAAGCAGCAGCTGATCCGCGTGCCCGTCCTCGGGCTCGCCTGGTGGGCGCTCGACTTCCCGTTCATGAAGCGCCACTCGCGGGCGGCGCTCGAGCGGAACCCCGACCTCCGTCACGAGGACCTCGCGGCGACGCGGCGCGCCTGCGAGAGGTTCCGGGACGCGCCGGCCGCGATCCTGAACTTCGTCGAGGGGACGCGCTTCACGCCCGCCAAGCACGCGCGAGGCGGGGCGCCGTTCCGCCACCTGCTCGCCCCGAAGGCGGGCGGCCTCGCGTTCGCGGCCTCGGCGATGGGCCCGCAGCTCGCCGGGATCGTCGACGTGACGATCGTCTATCCGTACGGCACGCCGTCGTTCTGGGACGTGATTTCGCGCGGCCTGCCGGAGGTCGTCGTGAGGGTGCGGGAGCGGGCGATCCCGAGCGAGTGGTTCGAGGGGGACTACGTCGAGGACGCCGCGTTCCGCGGTTCGGTCCAGGCCTGGGTCCGAGAGCTCTTCCTCGAGAAGGACGCCGAGATCGAGGCCGTCCTCGATTCCCGCAGGAGCCCTGCCGGGGGCGAGCGGGCGCCGGAAAGCCGCCTGGGCTAGACTTCCGCCCCGTTGAAGTCGGACTCCGGCGAGTCTTCGGCCTCGCACCCCCCATCGCGGTCGCCCTCCGGGGCTTTCGAAGCCACCTCGGCCGGCACGGAGAAGACCCACCTCCCGCCGGCGCCGGAAGGGAAATACCTCGCGGTCCTGACGCTCGGGGCTCTCGGCGTCGTCTTCGGCGACATCGGAACGAGCCCCCTCTACGCCCTCCGGGAGTGCTTCGCGGGGCACCACCCGATCCCCCCGACCCCGGGCAACGTCCTCGGGATCCTCTCCCTGATCTTCTGGGCGCTCGTCCTGACGATCTCGATCCAGTACCTGGCGATCGTCCTGCGCGCCGACAACCGGGGGGAGGGCGGGATCCTCGCGCTGATGGCTCTCCTCCGGCCCTCTCCGGAGAAGGGAGCCCGGGGCGGGTTCCTCATCGTGGCCGTCGGGCTCTTCGGCGCCGCGCTCCTCTACGGGGACAGCATCATCACGCCCGCGATCACGGTCCTCTCCTCGATCGAGGGGCTCCGCATCGTCACGCCCGCGTTCGACCCGTACATCCGGCCGATCGCCGTCGTCGTCCTTCTCGCGCTCTTCTCGATGCAGAAGAAGGGGACGGCGGGGATGGGGGCGATCTTCGGTCCGATCATGCTGGTCTGGTTCGGGGTCCTCGCGACCCTCGGCGTCGTCCACATCGTGACGGCGCCCGGGGTCCTCGCGGCGGTGAACCCGCTCCACGCCGTCCGGTTCTTCCAGGCGAACGGCGTCGTCGGCTTCCTCCTCCTCGGCGCCGTCTTCCTCGTCATCACCGGGGGCGAGGCGCTCTATGCCGACATGGGACACTTCGGGGCCCGCCCGATCCGGGCGGGGTGGTACGGACTCGTCCTCCCCTCCCTCCTCCTCAATTACTTTGGCCAGGGGGCCCTCCTCCTGACGAAGCCCGCCGCCGCGTCGAACCCGCTCTTCGGGATGGTTCCGAAGTGGGGGCTCCTGCCCCTCGTCGTCCTCGCGACGATCGCCTCCGTCATCGCGTCGCAGGCCGTCATCTCCGGCGCCTTCTCCCTCACGAGGCAGGCGATCCAGCTCGGCTACATGCCGCGGCTGAAGATCGCCCACACCTCCGAGAAGGAGATCGGGCAGATCTACCTCCCTTCGATCAACTGGATGCTCGCGATCGCGTGCGTCTGGCTCGTCCTCTCGTTCGGAAGCTCGAGCGCGCTCGCCTCGGCCTACGGCATCGCCGTGACGACCACGATGGCGATCACGACGACGCTCATGTACGTCTACGCCCGCAGGGAGTGGAACGTCCCGAAGTGGATCGCCCTCCCGATCGCGGGGATCTTCCTCTGCATCGACCTCGCGTTCCTCGGAGCGAACCTCGTGAAGGTCGTCCACGGGGGCTGGTTCCCGCTCGCCGTCGCCGCGTTCGTCTTCATGCTCATGACGACCTGGAAGCGCGGGAGGCAGATCCTCTCCGCCCGCCTGCGGGAGGCGTCGCTGCCGGTCGAGGTCTTCCTCCAGGACGTCGAGAAGCGCCCCCCGACGCGCGTGAGGGGCACGGCGGTCTTCATGGACCGGATCCCGGAGGGGATCCCGCCGCCGCTCCTCCACAACCTGAAGCACAACAAGATCCTCCACGAGCGGGTCGTCTTCCTGACGGTCGTCACCGACGAGGTGCCGCGCTTGAAGGAGAAGGAGCGCTCGCGCCTCGAGTACCTCGGCCCCGGCTGCTGGCGCGTCACGCTCCACTACGGCTTCATGGAGAACCCCGACGTCCCGCGCGCGCTCCGGAAGCTGAAGCTCGACGGCAAGGGGTTCGAGCCGATGGAGACGACGTTCTTCCTCGGCCGCGAGACGCTGATCGCGAGCAAGCGCCCCGGGATGGCGCTCTGGCGGGAGCATTTCTTCGCCTGGATGTCCCGTTCCGAGGGGCGGGCGACGTCGTTCTTCAACATTCCGCCCGGACGCGTCGTCGAGCTCGGACTCCAGGTCGAGCTCTGAAGTGGATCGGAGAGGCTCGCCTCTCCGCGCTAGATCCGCAGCCCGACCTCGGTGCCGAGCTGGCGGACGAGCCGGAACGGGAGGCCGATGACGTTCGAGGGGGTCCCGGTGATCCGCTCGACGAAGAGGCCGCCGAGCCCCTGGAGGGCGTAGGCGCCCGCCTTGTCGGCCGGCTCGCCGGAGGCGACGTAGGCGTCGACCTCGTCGTCGGTCATCGGAGCGAAGAGGACCTCGGTCGTCTCGCGGCCGGAGACGAGCCGGCCGTCCCGGGAGAGCGCGACGCCGGTGACGACGTCGTGCGTCCGGCCGCGCAGCGCGTGGAGCATCCGGCGCGCGTCGGCCTCGTCGACCGGCTTCCCGAGCGCCTCGCCGTCGAGGACGACGATCGTGTCGGCGGCGAGGACGACGGCGCCGGCGGGCGCTCCCTCCGCGACGGCGGCGGCCTTCGTGCGCGCGAGCCGCTCCGCGGCGTCGTGAGGGTCCTCGCCGGGGCGGAGCGTCTCGTCGACGTCGGCCGGGCGGACGAGCGGCTCGAGCCCGAGGGCGCGGAGGAGCTCGAGCCTCCGCGGGGAGGCGGAGGCGAGGAGGAGCGGCGGGCGCGTCACGGTGTCGGAGTCCACGGAGGCACCTGACCTACGGGTAGTAGCCGCTGATCGTTCGGGCCTCGAGGTCGGCCGGGGTGACCTTCACCTCCACCTTCCTCCACTTCGTCCCCTGCCGGGCGGGCGGGGTGTAGGTGAGGAGGTACTGGCTCCGGAGCTCCTCGTCGATCTCGGCGTAAACGCCGGCGAGCGCCCGGGCGGAGTCGACGTAGTAGACCGTGCCGCCCGTCTCCCGCGCCATCTTGTTGATCTTCGTCCTCACGTCGAACTGCGTGCCGCCGATCTTCAGCCCGATGAAGTAGATCGCCACGCCCGACTTGCGGGCGTAGTCGAGGGCGGCCTCGTACGTGAACTTCGAGGCCCGGTCGGCGCCGTCGGTCAGGAGGACGTAGGCCTTGCGCCCCTTCGTTCCCTGGTACTGGTAGAGGCCGTAGACGACGGAATCCCAGAGGGAGGTCGACCCCTGGGCGCGCAGCCCCGCGAGCGCCTGGGCGAGCCGCTCCCGGTCGGTCGTGAAGCCCGAGACGAGCTGCGGCTCGTTGTCGAACGTGACGAGGAAGCAGCGGTCGCGGGGCGTCATGACGCTCCGGAGGAAGTCGTTCGCGGCCTTCTGCGCCTCGGGGAGCGTCTCCTCCATCGAGCCCGACGTGTCGACCGCGAGGCCGAGCGCGAGCGGGAGGTTCGTGACGACCTCGAAGCCGTCGATCGCCTGCTCCGCGCCGTCCTCGAGGACGCGGAAGCTCTCCCGCGTCAGGCCCGTGACCGGGCGGCCCTTCCGGAAGACCGACGTGTACAGCTCCACGGCCTGGACGTCGACCTCCGAGAGGTACTTCGGGGCGTTGAAGTAGCGGACGTCCTCGCTGACGCTGCCGTCGGCGAGCGTCGCCACGACGCGGAGGAACCCGATCTCCTTCTGCCGCGGCACGTCGACGACCTGCTGGAACGGGGGCTGGTAGAGCGTCGCCGCGCGCGTCTCGTTGACCCAGAACTCCACCTGCTGGAGCTTCTTCGTCTGGGGGACCGCGAGGTCGGCGACGAC
Organism: uncultured Holophagales bacterium; assembly: GCA_964453825.1. Classification (GTDB taxonomy): domain Bacteria; phylum Acidobacteriota; class Thermoanaerobaculia; order UBA5066; family UBA5066; genus UBA5066. The sequence goes on along the minus strand of CAYVPO010000010.1, from coordinate 21,149 downwards.
GCGGACCGGCCCCTCGAGGTTCACGCCCTTCGCCGGGGAGGTGATCAGGACGCGGAACGCCTCGCGCCCCTCGTTGAGGATCATCTCGTCCTCGGAGAGGAGGCGGCCGTCCTTCGCGTAGCCGGCGACCTTCACCGTCCGCTTCCGCGGCAGCTCGCCCAGGTCGAAGTCGGCCTCGAACGGCGGGCGGCGGTCGGTGACGACCTTCCGCCCGTCGAGGAAGAACTCGGCGTAAGCGACGTCGTCGGAGGAGGCGCGCGTCTCGAACCGGACGACTCCCGTCGCGAACTCGCGCGCGAGCGGGAGGAGGGCGAGGACGCCGCGCTCGTTCGGCTCGGCCACGAGCCGGGCCAGGGCCGCCTTCGCCTCCTCGCGCGCCGCCTTCTCCTCGGGCGAGAGGCTCTGGTCGGGCGCTTCGGGGACGACGACCTTCTCGTCGACGAGCGCCGCCGCGTTCCGGTTCGCGTCGGCGACCTTGACCTTCAGCCGGTACTCGCCCGGGTAGAGGAACCGCTCGAGGTTCAGCGGGAGGAACGCCCCCTTCACCGTCGAGGCGGGGAAGTCGAAGCGGTACCGGAAGTTGTCGACGAGCTTCCCGCCCTTGACGATCTCGCCGACGACGTCGAGGTCGTAGAAGGTCTCCTCGCCGAGCGCCTTCGTGCCGAGCGATTCGCGCTCGAGGAGGAGGGAGATCTCCATCCGAATCTTGCTCGCGACCATCTCGGGGAACCGGAAGACCCTCTGGACGGGGAGCTTCGCCGCGGACGGGTCGAGGTCGGTCGTCATCAGAAGGATCCGGTCGACCCCCTCGACGTCCGGCTTCGGGCCCGACTTCAGGGAGTCGATCATCTTCTGCGCGCCCATCGTCCCGAAGACGCCGGACGCCGTCGCCATGGCGCTCTGCACCTCGCGCCACTCCTGGCAGTAGGTCACGTCGACGCGGCGGCCGGGGTTGATTCCCGCGAGGCCGGCCACGCCCCCCACGAGGACCGCCTGCTGGCCGTCGAGAGGCGTCCAGAGGCGGAAGTCGCCCGTCCCGAACGGCTGATAGAAGAGGAGCGTGACCTTGCTCAGGCGGAGCGCCTCGAGCCGCTCGTAGTACCAGAGCTCGATCGGGTTGTAGATGTCCTGGCAGTCGATCCGGCGCATGCCGTCGGGAGGGCCGTTCACGATGAAGACCCGCCCCTGGTCGGTGTGGACGCCGCGGTACCTCTCCTTGACGATCCGGAGGCGCAGCTCGTAGATGTCCTTGAACGCCACGCGCTGACCGTCCTCGTCGACCGAGCGCCTCTTCCAGAACTCCTCGATGAACTTGTCGCGCTGGTAGTCGGAGCCGAGGCGCAGGAACGTGCTCTCCTCGACGTCGGTCAGGATCGGCTCGACGTCCCTGAGGAAGAACTGGTAGCGCTCGGGAAGCGCCTCGAGCGCCTGCTTCTTCTCCTTCCCCGAGAGCCGCTTGCCGCCGAGGACGAGGGGCGCCGGCCCGGACGCCGGGACCGCCTGCGACGGGCCGGAGATCGGCGCGGCGAGAGCCGCGCGCTCGCGGAGCCCTCCGGCCGTGTCTCCCTGGCGGGACCGGATCGAGCGGACGGCGTCGCGCACGAGCGCCGCGTCGGCGCAGCCGAAGGCGCCGTCGGCCAGGTCGCCGATCGGCCCGCCGGCTTCGGACTTCGCCGCGAGGAGCGCGGCCTCGCCGTCGAGGAGGGTCCAGTAGCGTCCGACTCCGGTGCCCGGCTCCTGGAAGAAGATCAGCCGGGCGTTCGGGCCGAGGAGCCTGTGGGAGAGGAACGTCCAGACCTCGATCCGGCCGAAGAGGTTCGGGCAGGAGACGATCCTGCGGGCGTCGGGCCCGCTCCCGGAGGCGACCCACGCCGCGGTCCGGTCGTCGTCGGCGCGGCCGAAGAGCGTGAGCGCCTCCGCGCGGAGGGCGTTCGCCGGGTCGGGCGTCTCGTCCCCCACCTCGACTCCCCGGGACGGGTCCGCCGGGGCGGCCGCCGGCGCCGGAGCGGGCGTCGCGGGCGGAGCCTGGGCCGGCGCGCCGGGAGCGGCGAGCGCGGCGGCCACGAGGGCGAGCCATCGTGCGAGCGTCCGGACCATCTGTTCCGCCTCCTTGGCGTTCGCTCCCTCGCGGGAAGCAAGGAAGAGACCGTATCCCAGTGTACGGCCCGGAAGGGGAAGCGGGTTTGCGGGGGCGGAGGCGGTCGCTCCTAGAATCCGCGCGGATGTCCGCCCGTCGAACGGTCTACGCCGACCACCACGCCACGAGCCCGCTCCGGCCGGAGGCTCTCGAGGCGATGCGCCCGTGGCTGAGCGGCCTCGCGGCGAACCCCTCCTCGCTCCACGCCCCGGGGCGCGCGGCCCGGGCGGCCGTGGAAGCGGCGCGGGAGAGGATCGCGGCGCTCCTCGGCGTGCGCGCCGAGGAGCTGGTCTTCACCTCGGGCGGAACGGAGTCGAACGCTCTCGCCGTCTGCGGAGGGGCGCGCGCGGCCCGGGACGAGGCGCCGCTTCGGACCCGCGTCGCCTTCTCGGCGGCCGAGCACGCGGCGGTGAGGGAAGCGGCGCGGGGCCTGCGCCGCGAGGGGTTCGAGCCGGCCGAGGTGCCCGTCGACGGTACGGGGCTGCCGCGCGCGGACGAGCTCGCCGCCGTGCTCGACGGACGGACGGCGCTGCTGTCGCTGATCCTCGCCGGCAACGAGACGGGAGCGCGGAACGGAGCGATCGCCGAGGCGGCCGCCGCGGCGCGGGGCGCGGGCGCGCTCGCCCACACCGACGCCGTCCAGGCGGTCGGCAAGGTCCCCGTCCGCCCGTCGGAGCTCGGGGTCGACCTCCTGTCCTTCACGGGCCACAAGTTCGGCGGACCGAAAGGAGCCGGCGTCCTCTGGGTGAGACGAGGCGTTCGCCTCGCACCCCTCTTCGCCGGCGGCGGCCAGGAACGCGGACGGCGGGGCGGGACCGAGAACGTCGCCGCCATCGCGGGTCTCGCCGCGGCGCTCGAGACGGCCCTCTCGCGCCTCGAGGAGGAGGGGTGGAGGGTTGGCGCCCTCCGGGACGCCTTCGAGGCCGGGCTCCGGGAAAGAACGCCCGGAGCGAGGGTGAACGGCCTCGGTCCGGCCGGGAGGCTCCCGACGGCGAGCAGCGTGACGTTCCCCGGGATCGACGGCGAGACGCTCCTCGTCGCCCTCGACCTCGAGGGCGTCGCCGCGTCGTCCGGCTCGGCCTGCTCTTCGGGGACGCCGGCACCGAGCCGCGTCCTCCTCGCGTGCGGCCTGCCGGAGGCCGAGGTCCGCGCGACCCTCCGCTTCTCGTTCGGCTGGACGACGACGGAGGCGGACGTCGAGGCGCTCCTGGCGGTCCTCCCGCCGCTCGTCGCGCGCGTGCGGTCCGCTTGATCCGGGGGTCGCGGACGTGTCTAATGGCGCAGGACTTCAATCCGGGTCGGCCGCGGGAGAGATGCGTTGATCATCCAGTGCTCTGCCTGCAACACGCGCTATCACTACGACGAGGCCCGCTTCGCCGGCGCCCCGGCGAAGAAGATCCGCTGCACGAAGTGCTCCACGGTCTTCGAGATCCGGAATCCTGCGCTGGACGCCCCGCCGCCCGCGGGGTTCCAGGCCGACGAGACGAGCTCGATCAGCGCGCCGATGCCCGGCTCCGACGACTTCAACTTCGACACGACCGTGATGGGCCCGCATCGGAAGCGGCCCGTGATCGCTCGGCCCCCCGAGCCGACCGAAGCCCCGGCTCCTCCTCCCCGCCCGCCGGCCGCCGAGGCGCAGAAGCCCCCGTCTCTGGCCTCGGCCGGTCGCCGCCTCCGCCTGCCGGACTGGGAGAAGCTCTCGCTCGCCTGCATCGCGGGTCCCGAGGCGGGGCGGATCTACGAGATCGGCAAGCCGCGCGTGGTCCTCGGACGCGCCGGGGTCGACATCCTCCTGAACGACCCGGAGTGCTCGAGGAGCCACGCCGCGATCGAGATCTCCGACGACAAGGTCTTCCTCGTCGACCTCGGCTCGACGAACGGCACCTACGTCGCCGACAAGCGGATCTCCCAGGTCGAGCTGGAGAACCGGTCGGAGTTCGACGTCGGCTCCTCGACGCTGATGCTCATCCGGACCCGGAAAGACTAGCCGCCCGCCCCGTCGGCGCGGGGATCTCCCCGCGCCTGATCAGCGCTCCAGCTTCTCGACGACCGCCTCGAGGGAAGCGGGGAGGCTGCGCGCCGGGTTCGCGTGCCGCGCGCCGCTCCCGTGGTAGCGGATCGCGGCTCCGGAGAACTTCAGGGCATGCGCCGTGGCGACGACGACGACCGTCTCGTCCCGCCCGATCGCCCCCTCGCGCCGGAGCTTCCCCGCGCCGGCGAGGGCGACGGCGGAGTTCGGGCAGATCGCGAGACCGTGCCGGTTCGCGAGCGCGGCCGCCTCCATCAGCTCGGCCTCGGAGACGCGCGTGACCGTGCCGTTCGAGAGCTCGATCTCGCGCCGCGCCCGCGGGTGCGAGACGGGGGCGCCGATCCGGATCGCGGAGGCCTCGGTCTCGCCGGCCGTGCGCGTGACGCGTTCCGAGAAGCCGGTGAGGAAGGAGCGGAAGAACGGGTCGGCCGCCTCGGCCTGCGCTCCGGCGATCCGCGGGAGCCTTCCGATGACGCCGAGCTCCCGCCACTCGCGGAGCCCCTTGCCGATCGCCGAGACGTTCCCGGCGTTCCCGACCGGGACGACGAACCAGTCGGGGACCTCCCAGCCGAGGTCGTGGATCGCCTCCTGGCCGATCGTCTTCTGCCCCTCGATCCGGACCGGGTTCTTCGAGTTCAGGAGGTAGACGGGGCGCGTCCGGGCGAGGTCGGCGACGATCCGCATGCAGCCGTCGAAGTCGGTCGCGAGGCCGAGCGTGAGCGCGCCGTGGTGGAGCGCCTGCGAGAGCTGCTCGCCGGTGATCTTCGCCTCCGGGAGGAGGACGACGGCGCGCATCCCCGGCACCTCGGCGGCGTAGGAGGCGAGCGCGGCCGAGGTGTCTCCCGTCGAGGCGCAGACGACGTCGGTCCGGCCGAGGTGGCGCGCCCAGGAGACGCCGACGGTCATCCCGCGGTCCTTGAAGGAGAGCGTCGGGTTTTCCCCCTCGTGCTTCACGAAGAGGCGCGCGAGATCGAGCTCCTTCCCGAGCTCGGCAGGGCGGTAGAGGTGCGTCGCCCCCTCGGGCTTGCTGACGATCTCCTCCGGCCGGAGCGCCGGGAAGACGTGCTCGCGGTAGCGCCAGACGCCGCTCCGCTCGAACGCCGGGGTCTCGGCGTTCGGCAGCGCGGAGCGCCGCCGGTCGAAGAGGTCCCGCCACTCGCGGCCCGACATCCCGAACGAGGCGAGGTCGTGCAGGACCTCGAGGAGCCCGCCGCACGAGGGGCACTCGGTGAGGACCTCCTCGATCGGACGCGTCGCGCCGCACTCGAGGCACGAGAGACGGGAGAGGGATACGGCCACCTACGCCTCCCGCGCCCCCCGGGGCGAGACGGCGTGGATGCTCGCGTCGGCCTCGACGCCGAGCGCGCGGAAGGCCCTCTCGGCCGCCTTCGCGATCTTCGCCGGCGCGCTCCCTTCTTCCGAGAGCGCGAGGATCGTCGGGCCCGCACCCGCGAGCGTGAAGCCGAGGGCGCCGGCCTTCTTCATGGCGGCCGTCACCTCGTCCCAGCCCGGCACGAGGGCCCGCCGCCGCGGGACGGCGATCCGGTCGCACCGCATCCAGGCCCCGGCCGAGGCGAGGTCGCCGCGGTGGAGGGCGTCGACGAGCGCGGCGAGGGCCGCGGCCTGGCGGGTCGCCTCTGAGAGCGGGAGCTCCCGCGGGAGGACCATGCGCGCGTCCTTGGTCTCCAGCTCGGCGTCGGGATGGACGAGGACGAAGCGCAGGCCGGGCGGGACCGGCAGGGCGACCGGGGGGACGTAGTCGGCCGGGTCGGAGGAGGGGACGAGGACGAGGCCGCCGAGGATCGCGGCGAAGCCGTTGTCGCCATGCCAGGAGCCGTCGGCGGCGTGCTCGCCCCGCAGGACGGCCTCGAGGAGGACACGCGTGCGCCTCTCGCCGAGGAGGAGGGCGACGGCCTTCGCGCCGGCGGCCGCGGAGGCGGCGGAGGAGCCGAGGCCGCTCGCGAGGGGGAGCCCCTTGGCGAGTGCGAGCTCGACGCCGGTGCGGGCCGTCGCGCGGCCGGCGGTGACCGCGGCCTCGAGGACGAACGCCGCGGCGACGGAGGCCGTGTTCCGCTCCGCGTCGAGGGGGAGGCGTCCCCCGTCGCCCGTGACCTCGACGAGCCGCACGCCCGGCTTCTTCGACCTCCAGGCGGTGACGGTGTCTCCGGGGCCGTCGAGCGCCGCCGCGAGGACGTCGAACCCCGGGCCGAGGTTCGCGACGGTCGCGGGGGCGAAGGCGCGGACGCGCACGCTCACGGCGCCACCGCCTCGTGGAGCGCCCGGACCGCGGCCACGCGGTCCTTCTCGTCGACGGCGAAGGAGATGTTGCACTCCGAGGAGCCCTGGGCGATCGATTCCACGTTCACTCCCGCGCGCGCGACGGCGGCGAAGACCTTCGCCGCGATGCCGACGGTGCCGCGCATCCCGTCCCCGACGGCGGCGACGACGGCGATCGGCGACCGCGCCGCCACGCCGTCGATCGCGCCGACGAGCTTCTCGTATCGGAACTCCTGCACGAGCGCCGCCGCGGTTCGCGCGCGGTCGGCCTCGGGCAGTACGATGGCGATGTTCTGTTCGGACGACGCCTGGGAGAACATGACGACGGAGACGCCGAGCCGCGCCGTCGTCTGGAAGACGCGCGCCGCGATCCCCGGCACGCCCGTCATCCCCTTCCCGTCGAGGGAGAGGAGGCAGAGGCCGGAGACGGCGGTGACCGCGCGGATGCCGGGGCGGGGGTCCCCCTTCTCCGAGATCGTCGTCCCGGGGCCGTCCGGCGCGAAGGAGCTCCGGATGACGAGCGGGATCCGCGCGGCGACCGCCGGGAGGACCGCCGGGAAGTGGAGCACCTTCGCTCCGAAGAAGGTCATCTCCGCGGCCTCGCGGTAGGAGAGGCGCGGCAGGAGGCGGGCGCCGGGGACGATGCGCGGGTCGGCCGTCAGGACGCCGTCGACGTCGGTCCAGATGACGATCTCCCGGGCGCCGAGCGCTGCCCCGAGGAGGGCGGCCGTCGTGTCGGAGCCGGAGCGGCCGAGGGTCGTCGTCTCTCCCGACGGGGTCCGCCCGACGAAGCCGGTGACGACCGGAACGACCCCATCGGCGAGAAGGCGGCCGAGGAGGCGGCGCGCCCGCGGGTCGGTCTTCCGGCGGTCGCACGTCGCGGCGCCGTGCCCGGCGTCGGTCACGAGGAAGGTGCGAGCGTCGACGGCCCGGGCGGGGAAGCCCGTCGCCTCGAGGGCGGCGGCGAGGAGCGGCACCGAGAGCCGCTCGCCGAACGAGGCGACGAGGTCGGTGACCCGCGGCGTCCGCTCGCGCAGGAGCGCGATCCCCGAGAGCGCCGTCTCGAGCTCGCCGAAGGGCGCGAGGTCGAAGGGGACGGCCGCGCCGGTCGCGGCGGCGATGCCGGCGGCGGCGGCCCCGTGGCGGGCTTTCAGCTCGGCGACGCTCCGGAGCGCCGGGCGGAGCCGGCCCCGCTCGGCCTCGTGCGCGGCGCGCAGGAGGAGGTCGGTGACTCCTCCCATCGCGGAGGCGACGGCGACGACCCGGCGACGTCGGGACGCGGCGGCGAGGAGGCGCGCCGCCAGGACGATTCGCTCCGCGTCGCCGAGCGAGGTGCCGCCGAGCTTGTGGACGGAGACTGGGCGCTCACTCATTTTCCGCGAGGAGCCTCTTCTCCATCTCCTCGAGCGTCGGCCGGAGCGCTCGCCAGCGCCCGGTCCGGACGTCGCCGAGGACGTTGCTGACCCGCGCGGGGCGGACGCCGAAGGCCTCGCCCACCTCGCGCCCCGAGAGCCCCGTGAGGCGGCGCGAGAGCCAGATCGCGGCCACCTTCGCCTCGTGCGCGCCGGCCCGGACGAGAGCCGGCTCGGGGACGCCGAAACGCGAGGCGACCGCGGCCCGGACGCGCGAGAGCTCGACGGCCCCGGAGCGAAGTCGATCGGACGGCGGGGGCGGCGCGGCGAGACGGAGGCGCACCGCGCGCGCGAACTCGACGCTCCCGACGACGGCGCGCGAGACGGCCCGCTCGCGAAGAGGCCGGATGTTCCGCGTGTCGGCGACGAGCCGCCGGTAGCGCTCCCGCGCACGGGGCCGGGCCGGGGAGAGGCGCCGGAGCGTGGCGTCGACGGTGAGCCAGCTCGGGCGCTCGGCGAGGCCGGCGGTAGCCGGAGCGCTCGACCAGCGCCAGTCCAGCGCGGCCCGCGCGAGCCGGGCCCTCACGGGCGAAAGGACGACGACGCGGACGGCGTCGAGGAACGCCGTCCCGGGGTCGATCAGGAGCGAGCGGAAGCGCCCGTCGAAGAGCGGTCCGCCCCGGCCGTGGCGCCGGTTGAAGGCCTGCGCGTAGCGGCCACCGAGGGCGCGCATCCCGGGGGAGAGGTTCGGCGCCGGGGTCTCGACGAGGACCTCGACGGAGCTCCCGAGGAGCGCGTAAGCGTGGACGATCCAGCCCCGCTCCGTCGCGGTCCGCCCCAGGTCGGCGAGGAAGCGCTCCCGGTCAGCGTCGTCGCGGAAGAGCGGGCTGCGCTCGAGCGCCCTCCACGAGACGTGGTGCAGGGCCCCGGGGAGCTCGATGCGGGGCGGACGCGACATGTGCCGCGATTGTAGAGGGGCGCGCCCCTGCCTCCGCGGCGTACCCGCGCCGGCGGCGGTACGATGCCGCCTCCGGGAGAGAGGCCGATGGCGAACGAGCGCGCGAACGAGGTGCGGTGCGAGGCGCCGCGCGGGTGGGCGGAGACGCCCGCCCGACGCGCGGCGCCCGACCCGCTCGGACGCCGGCTGACGGAGGACGGGCGCCTCGAGCTCGTCCGGACGTTCCGGCTCGTGCCCCGGCCGGGTGCCCCGGAAGGGGCGGCGCGGGTCGTCCTGCCGGCGCGCCGCGGAGAGGACCTCCTCGTCGTCCTCCGTCAGCCTTCGGGCGCGCTCTCGATCCACCGGCCGGCCGGCGCCGCGCCGCGCCGCGGCGCCAACGAGGTCGTCTTCGAGCTGCCGCTCCGACGGCCGCCCGGGCGGCGGGGCCCGGCCGGCGAGGCCGTCGTCGTCGTCCTCCGTGCGGCCGTGCGCGTCGAGGCGCGCGCCGCCGCGACGCTGGCCCGGGCGTTCGAAGAGGCGGCCTTCCGGCGCACGGGCCTCGCCGAAGGGCTCGTCCACGTGACGCCGGAAGGGCTGCGGGACGGCCATCTCGCGCCCCCGTCTCCCGCGCTCTTCGCTCCGCCGCCGGCCCGGAACCTCCTCCTCCTCCACGGGACGTTCTCGAGCACGGCCTCGGCGTTCGCCGTTCTCGCCCGGAGCGGCTTTTTCGCCGCGCTCGAGCCGATCTACGGAGAGCGCATCGTCGGCTTCGACCATTTCACGTTGAGCCGGACGCCCGCCGAGAACGCTCGCTCGCTCGCCGCGGCGCTGCCCGGAGAGGAGCCGTTCCTCTTCGACGTCGTCGCCCACTCCCGCGGTGGCCTCGTCCTTCGGACGCTGCAGGAGCGGCCCGAGGAAGTCGGTCCCGTCGCGAGCCGGGTCGCCACGGGGCGGACGGTCCTCGCGGGGGTGCCGAACCTCGGGACGCCGCTCGCCTCGCCCGACCGCTGGGAGCTCGCGCTCTCGGGCTGGCTGAACCTCCTCGACCTCCTGCCGAAGGCGCCCGCGCCGCTCCTCGCGGCGTTCGTCGTCGAGGCGCTCCTCTGGCTCGCGCGCCGCGTGACGACGCTCCTTCCGGGCCTCTCGGCGATGGACCCGGCGGGCGAGACGGTCGCCGCCCTCGGGAAGCGCGCGCTGCCGGGGGCCTACTCGGCCCTCGCCGCGCGGCACGAGGCGACGGGGGCGCTCGCGCGCCGCCTCCTCGACGCGGGGGCAGACCGGTTCTTCGGCGAGCCGAACGACCTCGTCGTCCCGACCGAGGGCTGCTTCGTCCTCGACCGCTCGAGCGGCGCCCGCGTCCCGGCGGAGAGGGTCGCCCTCCTCGGGTCGGGCGGGTCCGCGCGGCCCGTGCCCGCGCACCACTTCGACCTCTTCTCTCGTGACGAGGCGATCGCGTTCCTCGCCGCGACGCTCGGGGGCGAGCCGGCGGTTTCCGCCGGAATGGCGGAGCCCCGCCGCGGACGGGCTTCCGCGTCGGGGCGCTCCCGTGCCTCCGCCGCGGGAGCGAAGCCCCGGCCCCGCCCGGCGCGCCGCGCCGCCCCTCCGCGCCTCGGCGAGACGCGGCGGGAGGCGCTCGAGCTGACGCTCCTGCCGGGCGACCGACGCGACCTCACGGCCCTCCTCTTCGCCCGGTACGGCACGGCCCGCGTCGTCGCCGAGGTGCCGAGGAAGGGTGAGGCCTGGCGGGAGATCATCCGCGGGCACGAGCGGCTCCGCGCCCACTTCGACGGCGACGGCCGGCCGCTCCCCTCGGAGGCCGCGCTCGAGCGCTGGGGCGCCGTCCTCTTCGAGACGCTCTTCCCCGCGGAGGTGAGGAGGCTCTGGGACGCGGCGCGCGGGGCAGCCTCGGGCGGCGCGACCGACGTCGTCTTCACGTCGCTCCTCGACTGGATGGCCGACAAGCCGTGGGAGCTGGCGTTCGACCCGCACCGCCGCGCCTTTCTCGCCGCGACCGAAGCCTGCTTCGTGAGGAACGTCGTGACGGCCGTCCCGTGCGCGACGCGGCCGCGAAGGCGCGGCCGGCTCTCGGTCGTCGTCGCGGCCGCTCAACCGCAGGGACTCTCGTCCGTGTCGTGGGAGGAGGAAGCCGACGCGATCCGCGCGGGCCTCGCGCCGCTCGTCGCCTCGGGCCTCGCGCGGCTCCGCGTGGAGCGGGCCGTCACCGCCGAGGCGCTCCACCGGCTCCTGGCCGACGGCCCGTGCGACGTCCTCCACTTCGTCGGGCACGGGACGTGGGACGCCGCGCGCCGGGTCGGGTCGCTCGTTCTCGAGTCGGAGAGCGGAGGCGTCGCACCGGTCGAGGCGCCCGTCCTGAAGACGCTCCTCTCGGGCCGGGGGCTCGCCCTCGTCGTCCTGAACGCCTGCCAGAGCGCGCGGGGGAGCCGCGGCGACCTGGCTCGCGGCGTCGCCCCCGCTCTCGTGGCCGCCGGAATCCCCGCCGTCGTCGCGAACCAGTTCAGCGTCCTCGACACCGCGGCGGTCGTCTTCGCCCGGGAACTCTACCACTTCCTCGCGCTCGGGCGGGCCCTGGGCGACGCGGCGCGCGAGGCCCGCCTGGCGGTCCGGTGCGACCCCGGCTGCGGCCCGGTCGACTGGGCCGTCCCCGTCGTCTACGCGCGCGATCCGGGCTCGGCGCTCTGAGCCTCCGCGGGTCGGTGGCAAGATCGAAGCAGGAGGTCGTGTCATGACGATCGAGCTCCGACCGCTCCGCGAGGGCGAGCTCCGGGAGGCCGACGGGATCTACCGGCGAGCCTTCGGGACCCTCCGGGGCCTGACCGACCCTCTCACCTTCGACGGCGACGCCGAGCGCGTGCGATGCCGCTGGACCGCGGACCCGGGCGCCGCGATCGCCCTCCTCGAGGACGGCTCGCTCGCCGGGACGAATTTCGTTTCCCGCTGGGGGAGCGTCGGCCTCCTCGGCCCGCTCGCGGTCGACCCTCCGCGCCAGGGACGCGGTCTCGCGCACGCGCTCGTCGAGGAAGCCCTCCGGCTGCTGGACCGGCCGCAGGTCGCGTTCCGGGGTCTTTTCGCCTCCGTCACGGACCCGGGGACGGTCGGCCTCTACCAGCGCCACGGCTACTGGCCGGCGAGCCTCGCCGTCCTGATGCAGAAGACGCCGGCGGCGGGGCGGGAGGCGCCCCCCGGATTCGACGCACTGTCGCGCCTGACCCCCGACGCGCAGGCGGAGGCGCTCTCGGCCTGCCGCGAGCTTTCGGACGGCGTCTTCGACGGCCTCGACGTGACGGGAGAGATCCTCTCCGTCGGCGAGCAGGAGACGGGAGACACGGTCCTACTCCGGGACGGGTCGTACCTCTCGGGCTTCGCGGTCTGCCACGCCGGGAAGGGGAGCGAGGCGGGCTCGGGGCGGGCGACCGTGAGGTTCGCCGCGGTGCCTTCGGGCGAGGGGGGCGAAGAGCGCCTGCAGCGCCTCCTCGAGGCGGTCGAGACGTGGGCGGCGTCGGCCGGCGCGGCCGTCGTCACCGCGGGGACGGGATCGGGACGGGTCGGGGCGTGGAGAACGCTCCGCGCGGCGGGCTGGCTCCCGTTCCTGCACGGGGTGGCGATGCACCACGAGCGGCACCCGGGCTACGACCGCGAGGACGTCTTCGTCCTCGACGACTGGAGGTAGCGGTCAGCCGCCGAGCGAGCCCCGGAGCGCGGCGAGCTCGGCCTCGAGCGCGGCGACGCGCTCCTCGAGGGCGAGGAGGCGCTCCTCCATCGGCGAGATGCGCGGGGACGCTGCGGAGCGCGGCGAGGCCGACTCGGCGGGCGGCGGGCCCGAGACGAGGTGGGCCCAGCGCGTCTCCTTCTGCCCCGGCCGCCGCGGGAGCTCCGCGACGAGCGGCTCGGCGTGCGCGGCCATCGTCCCGAGGAGCGCCTCGGCGGCCTCGACGGAGGCGAGCTCGTGCATCCGCTCGGCGCGCGCGCGAAGCTCGGCGGCGGTCTGCGCGCCGCGCAGGAGGAGGAGGGCGAGCATCGCCTTCTCCGGCTTGCCGGCCTGCCACTTCGCCTCGAGGTTGTGCTCCCACTTTTCGGCCCGCCCGCCCGTCACCTTCCAGACGAGGACGGGCTCCCGGAGCCGGTCGAGCGCGGCGGTCGCCTCCGCGGCGGAGAGCTCGGTCACCGGCTCCCGCGAGGTCCGCTGGTTGCAGGCCGCGAGGAGCGCCGGGAGCGTCATCGGGTAGACGTCGGGGGTCAGCAGCTCCTTCTCGAGGAACGCCCCGAGGACTCGCGTTTCCACGGCGTCGAGCGGGCGGGGGAGGCGCACGTCAGGCCTTCCGCGCCGTGACGGCCGAGGCGAAGAAGCTGGGGTAGCTCCTCGCGAGCTCCTCGGCGTCCGGGAGGAACGTCACGTCGACGAAGGCGGCGCGCCGGAGCGACTCGCGCCAGGCCGCCGGCGTCAGGAAGCCGTGCGTCGGGCGGGCGACGGGGTCGAGCGTCACGCGGGTGAAGCTTTCGAGGAGGTCGAAGACGAGCTCGACGTAGATCGGCTGGTCGTTCCCGAGCGGGCGGACGCACTCGGAGACGACGAGCGAGCCGCCGGGGGCGAGCGCCTCCCGCGCTTCGTGAAGGACGGCCGCGAGGTCGGGGGCGACGTGGAAGCAGTTCACGGAGTAGACGGCGTCGAACGCGCCGGGAGCGGCCCCCTGAGGCGCCCAGAGCTTCGTCATGTCGAGCCTCGCCGCTTCGACCGAGACGCCCGCGGCGGCCGCGGCACGGGCGGCCCGCTCGCCCCTCCGCGCGAAGGTCGGGACGACCTCGGTGAAGAGGTAGCGGGAGAGCCGCCCGCCGAGCCGCGCGAGGGCGACCTCCGCGGCGCTCCCCGCACCGCCGCCGATCTCGAGGACGCGCGCGCCCGAGTCCGGGAGGACGCGCGAGAGCGCGAGGGCGCCGAGCGAGTTGTTGACCCCGTAGAGGAGGTTCCGGTTCGAGAAGTAGCGGAACCAGAGCGGGAGGCGGTCGGGCCGGAAGAGGATCTCCTCGCCCGTCTTCTCGCCCGAGAGGAAGCTCCCCGCCTCCTCGACGAGGATCCTCACGGCCTCGCCCGCGACGGCCGAGTCGGCGTCGATCGCGGCGAGCTCGGCCTCGAGCACCTCGAGGTCGCCCGGCTCGGTGCCCGACGGCGCGTACCCGTTCGGCGCGGCGACGAGGTGCCCCGCGGCGGCGAGCTTGCGGTGGACGAACGCGACGAGCGGCAGGCTCCTCGGCGAGAAGCCCCGCGACGCGACGAGCGCGGCCGGGTCGGTCCCGGGGGCGACCGGCCAGGCGCCGGCCCGGCGCAGGAGCTCGGCCGAGGCGGCGTCCACGAGCTCGTCGAAGACCTCGCTCGCGCGGAGGAACGGCCAGGTGAAGAAGGCGCGCGCCTCGGCGTCCGGGATGCGGGCGGAGAGCGCCGGGAACTGCTCCTCGGTGGTCCTCGACATCGGCAGGGATGATACGGATTCGTAGAATCGCGCGGATGAAGATCTTCCTCGTGAGACACGGCGAGAGCGAAGGGAACCTCGGCGGGACGCTCCAGGGGTGCCGCCTCGACACCCCGCTCACCCGGCGCGGCCGGCGCCAGGCCGAGGCGCTCTCCGTCCGCCTCGCCGAGGCGGAGATCGACGACGTCGTCGCGAGCCCGATGGCCCGCGCTCGGGAGACGGCCGCGATCTGCGCGGCACCGCACGGCCTCGCGGTGAGGCTCGACCTCGAGCTCGTGGAGTTCGACTGGGGCGTCTGGACCGGGATGCCGCTCGACGACGAGATGGAGCGGAGCGTCGCCGAGCTCCGCGCGAAGTGGCGTTCCGGGGACGTCGACGCCGCGCCGCCGCGGGGCGAGAGCCCGCTCGTCGCGGGAGCCCGGGCGAAGCGCGTCCTTTCGCGCCTCCGGGCCGCCGGCCCGGCCGCGCCGCTCGTCGTCGCCCACGGGCGCTTCAACCGGATCTTCGCGGCGACGCTCCTCGGGCGCGACCTCGCGCGGATGGACGAGGTGCGCCAGAGGAACGGCTCGCTCTCCGTCTTCGAGTGGGACGGGGACGGAGCCGCGCGGCCGCTCCTCCTCGACGACGTCACGCACCTCGGCGGGGACGTCTCGACGCCGACGGGGAAGGTCGACTGGGTGAGGGCCTGACGCCTACGCCGACAGCCGCGGGTTGAGCGCGATCGCCTTGTTCAGGGCCTCGACGGCCGCCTCGAACTTCTTCAGCCCCTCGTAGGTCGTCTTCATCGCGTACCACGCCTCGGCGTAGTCGGGCTTCAGGCCCACGGACTTCTTCAGGTGCCCGAGCGCCGTGTCGAAGGCGAGGTCGCGGTTCGCGGCGAGGCCGAGCCCGTAGTGCGCCTCCGGACGGGACGCGTCGCACTCGAGCGCGGTCCGGAACGCCTCCGCAGCCTCCGGGAGCTTCCCCTCGTCGAGGAGGGCCATGCCGTGGGCGAGGTGGACGTCGGCGCTCTTCGGGTCGATCTCGACCGCCTTCTCGAACGTCTTCTGCGCGTCGCGGAACTTCTTCATCCGGCCGTAGGCGAGGATGGCGCACGAGGGGAGGAGCGGGTCCTTCGGGAACTTCCGGCCGGCGGCCTGGGCGACCTCGACGGTCCCCTGGTAGTCGCCCGAGGCGAGGAGGGCCCGGGCCGTCTTCAGGTGGAGGTCGGGGTCTTCCTTGTGCTGTTCGAGGGCGGCCTTCAGCGGCTTGACGGCCGCGCCGAAGTCCTTCGCGTCGTAGAGGGCGAGGCCCAGCTTCCGGTGGACCGGGGAGGTCTCCGGGGCGGTCTTCGCGGCGATCTTGTAGTTCTCGAGGGCCGTCCGGAACTTCCCGGAGATCCTGTAGAGGTCACCCAGGTTCTCGAAGAGGAGGGCGTCGGACGAGGTCCGGGCCGCCTTGCGCAGGCGCAGCCGGGCGCGCTCGACGTCGCCGCGGGAGTAGTCGACGAGGGCGAGGGTGTGGAGGATCGAGGCGTCCTCCACGCCCCCCTGCTCCGCCCACGACTCGACGTCCTTGAGAATCTTCCGTGCCTCCTCGGTGAGGGTCTTCGGGTTCTCTCCGGCCAGCTCCTCCAGCCGGTCGGGGAAGCCGTCGGCGGCGAGGCGCTGGCGGAAGGCCTCGAACGCCTCCCGCGCCTTCCGGCCGAAGAAGAAGCGCTGGGTCGTCTGCTCCCGCTTCGCCTTGTCGGCCAGCGAGTCGCGCTCGGCCTTCGCGGCGTCCAGCTCGGCCTCGGCCGCGGCGAGGCGCGTCCCGAGGTCCGCAGACTTCTCCGCGAGGGCGTCCCGCTCCTCGATGGCCGCGGAGAGCTGCCGGGCGAGCCGCTCCTTCTCCTGCTCGAGCTGGCCGGCTTTCTCCCCGAGCTCCGCGATCTGCCCTGCGGAGGCGGTCTTCAGGGCGGACAGGGAGCGGAAGAGGACGACGGCGGCGATCACGGCGACGGCCGCGACGGCGAGGGCGACGAGCATTCCGGTCGACAAGGGACTCCTCCGCGCAACGGGAACGGCGCGACCTCGAATTCTACCTCTGCCCCGGAGACCGGGGCGAGCCGCGACCGCGTGATTAGAATGCCGCGTGCCGCACCTTCGGTCGACCTCCCGATCCGCCGCCGGCCTCGCCCTCCCGGCCGTCCTCCTCGCCGCCCTCGTCGTCCCGGCCCCGGCCGCCCCGGCAGAGAAGGTGAAGGGGCGGGTCGTCGTCCTCGGGTTCGACGGGGCCGACCACCGGCTCGTCTCCCAGATGATCGCCGAGGGGAAGCTGCCGAACCTGGCGAAGCTCGCCCGGGAAGGGAGTTTCTCGCCCCTCCGGCCGACGATCCCGGCCCAGACGCCCGTCTCCTGGTCGACGTTCTCGACCGGCCTTTCCCCGGGCCGGACGCTGATCTTCGACTTCCTGAAGCGCGACCCGAAGACCTACCGGCCCGAGTTCGCGATCGTCTCCGAGGGGAAGAAGAGCTTCCTCCTCGGGCGCGGGAACCGGGCGGGGGCGGCGGCGGCCGGTGCACTCCTCGCGTTCCTCTTCGTCTTCCTGATCGGCCGGCTCGTCCTGAAGCGGTGGAAGCCGGCGGCCCTGGTCGCGCTCGGCCTCGCGCTCCCCGCCGCCTTCTTCTCGTACCGCTTCGGCGGGCTCCTCCCCGAGTCGCTCCAGACGGTCGTCAACCACCGCCAGGGAACGCCGTTCTGGGAGGTGGCCGGGAAGAACGGGATCAAATCCGTCGTCCTCCACGTCCCGGTGACGTTCCCCGCCGTCGACTACGACGAGGGGCGGCTTCTTTCGGGTCTCGGGGTCCCGGACCTGCGCGGGAGGATCGGCACGCCGAGCTACTACACCTCCGACCCGTTCTTCGCGCCGAAGAACAAGAACGAGTTCTCCGTGGAGCTGATCCGCCTCGAGTCGAACGTCGGGACGATCCGGACGGAGGTCTTCGGGCCGTACAACAAGCTGTTCTCCGAGCCGCCCGTCGTCAAGACGCCGATGACGCTCACCGTCCTTCCGGACGGCGGCCGTCTCCGGATCGAGCCCGAGGGGAGCGACCCGGTGACGATCAAGCCGGGGGAGTGGTCTCCCTGGGTCACGTTCACGTTCGCGTTCAACCCGGTCGTCAAGCTCTCCGGCATCGGCCGGTTCCACCTCGCCCGGATCGCGCCCGAGATCGAGCTCTACCTCTCGCCGATCCACTTCAACCCGGTGGACCTCCCGCCGAACGTGAAGATCACCGCCCCGCGTGGGCTCGCGAAGAGCCTCGCGAAGCGCTTCGGCCTCTACAAGACGGCCGGCTGGTCGATCGACACCTGGTCGATGAGCGAGGAGACGATCGACGAGCCGACGTTCCTCGACGACGTGACCCACACCGTCCAGCAGTTCCGCAAGATGATGGACGGCCTCCTCGCCGAGAAGGACGTTCGCCTCTACGTCCAGGTCTACGAGTTCACCGACCGCGTCGGGCACGTGATGTGGCGCTTCCTCGACCCGGACCACCCGATGTACGACGCGGAGAAGGCGGCGAAGTTCGGCCCCTCCGTCGAGCGGAACTACAGGCAGATGGACGAGATCGTCGGCGACGCGCGGAAGGAGCTCGGCCCCGACGACCTGCTCCTCGTCTGCTCCGACCACGGCTTTGCGAGCTGGCGCCGCTCGATCAACTACAACACCTGGCTCGTCCGCCACGGCTACCTCGGGATGAAGGGGGGCGAAGAGAAGCTGGCCGACCTCGAGCAGCTCTTCAGCCAGGGGGAGTTCTGGCCGAACGTCGACTGGTCCCGGACGAAGGCCTACTCGATGGGGCTCGGCGAGATCTACGTCAACCTCCGGGGGCGCGAGTCGCAGGGGACGGTCGAGCCGGGGGCGGAGTACGACGCGGTCCGGAGCGAGATCAAGGCGGGGCTGATGGCCCTGGTCGACGAGGCGACGGGGCGCCGCCCCGTCGAGCGGGTCTACTTCCGCGAGGAGGCCTATCCCTCGTTCGACGCGAACGTCATCCCCGACATCTTCGTCACGAACAGCGACGGGTATCGCGTCGGGTGGCAGGCGACGCTCGGCGTCGTGACGCCCGAGCTCTACGAGGAGAACCGGCAGGTCTGGTCGGGGGACCACTGCTCGGTCGACCCGGACGTCGTCCCCGGGATCCTCTTCTCGAGCCGTCCGCTCCGGACGACCCCGCGCCCCGGCATGGCCGACGTCCCGGCGACGATTTACGAGGCTCTCGGCCTGACGCCGCCAGAGCCGCTCGACGGAGCGCCGCTCTTCTGACCCGGCTCCGCCTCCTGCTCCTCCTCGGGCTGCTCGCCTCCCCCGTGGCGAGCGGGCAGGAGCGGAATGCGGCTCCCGCGGCACGGGACGTCTCGGGAGCGGAGCGCCGCCGCGAGCTGGACGCGCTTCGACGCCGGCTCGCGGGCCAGAAGGCCCGTTACGAGGAGACCCGGCAGCGGGCCGTCGACGTGCGGCAGCAGCTGGAGGCGGCCGAGGCGAACCTCGAGCTGAGGTCCACCGAGCGGAGGATCCTGGAGCTGCGTGCTGCCGAGACCGAGCGCGCGGCGGGCGAGGCGCAGGTCGAGCGGGACCACGCGCGCCGGCAGAGCGTCGCGCTCAGGGACGACCTCTCCCGGAGGCTCGACGCCCTCTACCGGATGGGCCGCCTCGGCTACCTTCAGACGCTCGCCACGGCCGACTCCGGCGAGGCGTTCCTGCGGGGGCTCCAGCTCCTCTCGTTCCTGGCCTCGCGCGACGCCCGCCTCCTGCGCGCGTACGAGGGATCGCTGGCCGAGCTCGCCGTCAAGGAGCGGAAGCTCGCGGCGATGCGTACCGCGATCGCCGGCGTCGCCGCCGAGACGCGCGAGGCCGAAAAGGCCCTCCAGCGGGCGCGCGCCGAGAAGGCCTCGCTCCTGGCCCGCCTCGAGAGGACGGTCGAGGAGCAGCGGTCGAACGTCGCCGCGCTCGAGGACAAGACGGCCCGCCTCGAGGCGCTCCTCGAGCTCCTCGAGACGCGGGGACGCGCTCTCCCGGCCGGGACGGCCTCGATCCGGAAGTACAAGGGAGCGCTCGACTGGCCGGCCCGGGGGAAGGTCGTCGTTCCCTTCGGGCGGATCGCGAACCCCCGCTTTCCGCGCACGTTCCTCCGCTCCAACGGCTGGACGATCGACGCGCCGACCGGAGCGCCCGTCCGCGCCGTCTTCGCGGGCGACGTCGTCTACGCCCAGTGGCTCAAGGGGTACGGCAATCTCGTCGTCCTCGACCACGGCGACGGCGTCTTCACCCTGTACGGGCACCTGATGACGGGGACGGTGCCCCGTGGGACGCGCGTCGCGCTCGGCGAGGTCGTCGGGAGGGTCGCGGACCCGCCCGAGGAGGAGGCCGCCGGCGTCTACTTCGAGATCCGCGAGAGCCGCGCCTCGGTCGACCCGCGGGGCTGGCTCCGGTAGCGCGCCGCGCCGCCGCGCCGGCCGAGCCGTCGGCGTGCGATCGGCCCCGGAACCACCGGAACGCGATCCCGTATCATCGAGCGGTGACGAAGTCCCGGCTCGCCTCGTTCCTCGGCTCGCTCGCCCTCCTCGGCACTCTCTTCGTCGTCCTCCCCGGCCTCGGAGCCGACGAGAAGAAGGAGAAGGGGGCGAAGGACGGCCTCTACCAGCCGCTCGGCCTCTTCGCGGAGGTCCTCTCGCTCGTCCGGGGGAACTACGTCGAGAAAGTCGAGACGCGGCCTCTGATGGTGGGCGCCTTCGCGGGGATGACCGAGGCGATGGACCCGTTCTCCGAGTACGTCGCCCCCGAGAAACTGGCTGCGTTCGAGGCGGCGCGCGCAGCCCGCGAGAAGGCCGACCACGTCGAGTCGGGCCTCGTCCTGGCGCGGCGTTCCGGCTACCCGATCGTCGTCACGGCCGTACCCGGGAGCCCCGCCGCAGCCGCGGGAATCCGGACGGACGACCTCATCGAGAAGGTGGGAGACGTCTCGGCGCGGGGTCTGGCGCTGTGGGAGGTCGAGGCGGCCCTCTCCGGGAAACCGGGCGGGAAGGGGACGGTCCTCGTCGTCCGGGAGGAGAAGCCCCGCCGGCGGACGCTCGAGATCGTGCGCGCCTCCTGGACCCCGAGCCTCCCGTCGGCCGAACGGATCTCCGGCGAGCTCGTCGTGAGGGTCCCGGCCTTCGGGGCGGGGACGGCCGACGCGCTCGCGAAGGTTCTCGAGCCGCTCGACCGGACGAAGTCGATCGTCCTCGACCTGCGCGGGAACGCGTGGGGGACCTGGGAGGAGGCGGTGCGCGCCGCCGCTCTCCTCGGTCCGCCGGGACCGATCGGCGAGCTGAAGGGGCGGAAGATCGAGACCCGGAGCTGGTCGGCGGAAGCCGGCCGGCGCATCCACGAAGGGGGGCTCGTCCTCGTCGTCGACAGCGGCACGGGCGGACCGGCCGAGCTCTTCGCCGCCGCGCTCCGCGAGGGGGCGGCCCGGGAGCTCGGGGTCGACGTCGCGGCTGCGGCGCGCCGTGAAGAGAAGGCGGCAGAGGCCTTCGCGGCGGAGGATCCGGGTGCGGCGGTGGCCGCTCCCGACAAGTCGAAGCTCAGGGTCCGCGTCGTCGGGGAGCCGACGTTCGGCATGGGGCTGACCCAGGAAGTCGTCCGCCTCGCGAGCGGGGGCGCGCTCCGAATCACGGTCGGCAAGGTCCGGACGGCGGCCGGCCGGTCGCTCTCGCCGCGAGGCATCGCCCCCGATGACCGCGTTTTCCACGTCCTCCCCGAGGAAGGGGAGGAGGGAAAGACGCCGGACCCGTTCCTCGAGCGGGCGCTCAAAGTCGTCGCCGAGCTCCCTGCTCCCCCCGCGCGCGCCTCGTGACGGCGGCCCGGAAGCGGGGCGGCTGCGGGCGGGCGCTGGCGCTCCTCGCGGGCCTCGCGTTCCTCTTCGCCCTCG
>CAYVPO010000009.1:4686-34453 GCA_964453825.1 uncultured Holophagales bacterium | reverse complement strand
CCGAGGACGCCGAGGACGACCACGGTGACGAAGAGCTTGGCGAACGGGGTCAGCTTCATTTCCCTCTCCCTGGCGGAGGGTCGGCCGCCGCGGCGCCGGATCGCGCCGCCCGCCCCCTCCGGTCCGAAACGCGAACGGCCCCCGCGGACGGGGACCGTCCGGCTATTACATCGTCTTCTGGCCCTGCGCCGCCTGCGCGGCGGCCCTCTTCGCCTTCAGCTCGGCGAGCTGCTGCTTGGCCTGGACGTCGCCGGCCTGGGTCTTGAGCGCCGCGAGGCGCCCGTCGAGCGAGGTCTCCGAGAGCTCCTTGCCGAGGTTCGCGGCGGCGACGGTCGTCTTGATGTGGTCGCGGACGTTCTCGAGCGCCTTCACCTCGGCGTCCACGGAGAGGCCGTCGAGCTGCTCCTGGATCTTCAGCCGGGCCTGGGCCGACTGCATCCGCGCGAGCATCGTGTCGCGCTCGGCCTTCAGCTTCTTGATCTCGCCCTGCACCTGCAGGAGCGAGCTCTTGGCCGACTCGGCGTCCTTCGAGGCGGTGTCCATGTCGGCCCGCATCTCCGTGATGTCGGCCTCGAGCTGGTTCTTCTTCTGGATCAGGATGACGGCGAGGTCGTCCTGGGCCGTCTCGACCGCCGCGTTCAGCTCGGCCTCGGTCTGTGCCAGCTCGCGCGTCGCCTTCTTCAGGCGCTCGTCGATGTCCTCGCGGCGCCGGATGATCGACGCGGTCGCCGTCTTCAGCTTCGTGTACTTCTCCACCATCGAGTTGATGGCGTTCTCGTAGGCGATCTCCGGGTGCTCCTTCTCGACGTCCGAGATCCAGATCGAGAGGAACCCCTTCCAGAGGTTGCCCAGCCGCGCGAAGAAACCGACGTTGGCCATGCTTCAGTCCTTCCTCTCGGGCGCGGGCGTCGGCTCGATGAGCCGCGGGGATTCCTTGACCACCCGCGCCACCTCCTCCTGCCCGAAGAACTCGAGGACCTTCTGGACCTCGAGCTTTTTCGCGTTGCAGCTCGTCTGTACGGCCGCCTGCTCCTGCAGTTTCCGGTCGAGGAGCGCGCGCGCCTCGGCGATCTTCTGCTCGTACCCGGCGACGATCGTCTGGACCTCGCGCGCCGTGTCGGCCGTCTCGGTCGCCGTCTTCCGCAGGTAGCCCTCGAGCGCCTGGATCGACTCGACGCCCGCCTCGATGATCTTGTCGACCGGGACGCCGAACGCCTTCAGCGACGCCTCGACGATCTGCTTCCGCACCGCCGGGTCGGTGCCCGGCGGGAGGCTGCCGAGGAGCGCCTGCGCCTTCGCGAAGAGGTCGCGCTCCTGCGCGTCGACCCCGGCCGCGTCGAGGACGCCGTCGAAGTCGACCTGGCCGGCGACCGCTCTCGGCGGCTCCTTCACGAACGTGACGGGCGGCGGTCCGGGGGGAGGTGCGACGCCGGCATCCCCTTCCAGCAAGGGGACGTCCGCCTCCGCGGGGAGAGACGCCTCCTCCCCCGCCTCCTTGACGACGAACCAGCCGAGGACGGTCGAGCCCCAGTTCTTCTTTTCACTCATGGCAAGTCCCGAATTCCGGATCTTATCAAGCGGACGTCCCGGAATCCGCTCTGCGTCCGGGCCGTCGTAAAGTCGGGAGGGATGGCGCGCGGTCACTGGGCCCGGTCGACGGAGGAGCTCCGGAAACGTCTCGCGACGGCGGTACCGCGCGAGACTCTGCGGGAGCTGCACCGGAGGTCCGCCGCGCGGCACCTCGCCGTGGCCCTTCGCCAGGCGCTCCTCTTCGCCGGGGCCTTCGCGGCCAGCTGGACGTTCGACGGCCTCTGGATCCGGGTGCCCGCGGCGATCGTCCTCGGGATCTGCGTCTTCGACGGGACGATCCTCCTCCACGAGGTGGTCCACCGGACGGTTTTCCGCTCCGACAGGCCGCGGGCGTACCGCCTCCTGGGGCTCCTCTACGCCCTTCCGTCGGGTCTCTCGCCGACGCAGTTCACGCGCTGGCACCTCGACCACCACGCCGAGCTCGGCTCCGCGGACGACGACCCGAAGCGCGCACACCTCTCGCCGAAGCGGAACGCCCGCTGGCTGAAGCTCCTCTACGCGACGCCGGCGCTCTTCCCGATCTACTTCCGGGCGGCCCGGCGCGCGATGGCGGCCTACCCGGCCCCGCTCCGGCGGACGATCCTCCTCGAGCGGGCGGCCGCGACGATCCTCCACCTCGCCGTCGCGGCGGCGATCGCGTTCGCCGGCGGGTGGGAGCGGGTCGTCTGGCTCTGGGCCGTCCCCGTCTTCGTCGTTTTCCCGCCGGCCTTCACGCTGAACCGGCTGGGGCAGCACTACGACGTCGACCCCGGCGAGCCGGCGAAGTGGGGGACCCGGATGGCCCGCTCCCGCTTCTGGGACGCGGTCTGGCTCTGGTCGAGCTATCACCTCGAGCACCACTACTTCCCGACCGTCCCCTTCTACAGGCTGCGCGACCTGAACGCCGCCCTGACCCCGTTCTTCACGCGGGAAGGGGTCCGCGAGCGGCGCTACCGGGAGCTCGTGTGGGACTGGCTCGTCCGGAACCGGGCGCCCCACACGGACTGGAACGCCCGGCTGTAATAGACTTGGCAACCCCTTATGGTGGAGAACTTCGGCCGGATCCTCGTCGTCGACGATGAGCCTTTCGCGCGGACGGTCGTCCGGCGGATGCTCGAGGTGGACGGCTGGGACGTCTCCGAGGCCCGGTCGACGGAAGAGGCCCGGGCGCTCCTCGCCGCCGAGCCGGAGCCGGTCGCGCTCCTCCTCGACGTTCTCCTCGACGGGGAGAGCGGGCTCGAGTACCTCGAACGCCTCCGCGAGGACGGCGTCCTCGTCCCGGTGATCGTCATGACCGCCATGGAGGACGTCGAGACCGCCGTCCGGGCGATGAAGGCCGGCGCCTACGACTTCCTGGTGAAGCCGGTGACGCCGGAGCGGCTCCGGACCGCGCTGACGCACGCCGCCGAGCGCCGCGCGCTTCTCGACGAGAACCGCAACCTGAGGAAACGGGTCCGGCAGGAGGCGTTCGGCCGGACGCTCGTAGGCGAGAGCCCCGCCATGAAGGCGCTCTTCGCCGAGATGGAGCGGGTCGTCGAGACCGACATCGCCGTCTGCCTCCTCGGCGAGACGGGGACGGGCAAGGAGCTCGTCGCCCGCTGGCTCCACGAGAACGGGCCGCGCGGCAAGGGCCCGTTCGTCGACATCAACTGCGCCGCGATCCCGGAGACGCTCATCGAGAGCGAGCTCTTCGGGCACGAGAAGGGGGCGTTCACCGGCGCCGGCGCCCGCCACAAGGGGAAGCTCGAGCAGGCCGACGGCGGGACGCTCTTCCTCGACGAGCTCGGGGAGATGGCCCACGCCACGCAGGCCCGGCTCCTCCGCGTCCTCCAGGAGAAGACGCTGGTGAGGGTCGGAGGGAGCGAGACGATCCCCTATAACGCCCGCCTGATCTCGGCGACGCAGCGCGACCTGACGGCGGCCGTCCGGCAGGGGAGCTTCCGGGAGGACCTCTACTTCCGGGTCGTCGTCTACCCGTTGCGGCTCCCCCCTCTCCGGGAGCGGATCGAGGACATCACCCTCCTCGTCCACCACTTCATCCGGGTCTTCCGGGCGACCACCGGCCGCCCCGTCGAGGGGATCACGCCCGAGGCGATCGTCACGCTCGAGGCGTACACTTGGCCGGGGAACGTCCGCGAGCTTCAGAACGCCGTCTTCCGCGCCGTCGTCTCGGCGCGGGGACCATTCCTGACGACGGCCGACTTCCCGGATCTCTCTCCCGACCGGGTGCCGCGCTACCAGCCCCGCCCCTACCCGGCCCGGCCCGACGGCCCCCCGACGCCCGCCGCCGGACTCCCGAAGGCGGCGATCGCCGGGCCGAGCCTCGTCACGATGGAGGACCACGAGCGTGCGGCCATCCAGCAGGCGCTCGACGCCGCGAACGGGAACGTCCGGGCCGCCGCGGACCGCCTCCAGGTCGCCCGCTCGACGCTCTACCGGCGAATCCGCGCCCTCGGCCTGACCGCCGCCTCCTGAGCGCCGGGCGCCCGCGACGGCGCGAAAACCCGCTCTGCTACTCTCCCGTCCCGTCCGGGGCGGCCCATGGGCGCCCACTCCCGACGCCGAGGATGACGATGGCGATCGAAGTCTCGACCCCGCCCCTGGAGAAGCTCCATGGCCTCCTGCCGGACGACCTCGTCCGCGCCTTCCGGATCGCGTACACCTCGCGCCGGATCGACGACAAGGAGATCCAGCTCAAGCGGCAGAACCGGATTTTCTTCCAGATCAGCGGGGCGGGGCACGAGGCGGTCCAGGTCGCGGCGGCGATGCTCCTCCGGCCCGGCGTCGACTGGCTCTTCCCGTACTACCGCGACCGGGCCCTCTGCCTCGGCCTCGGCGTCACCCCGCTCGAGATGCTCCTTACGGCCGTCGGCGCGAAGGCCGGCGAGGCCTCCGCCGGGCGGCAGATGCCGTCGCACTGGGGCTCCCGGCGGCTGAACATCTTCACGACCTCCTCCCCGACCGGCTCCGAGTGCCTTCCCGGCGTCGGCGCCGCCGAGGCGGGCCGCTACCTCGAACGGCCCGAGTCCCGGCCGTTCCTCGACGCCACCTCCGGCTTCGCGAAGGACGAGATCTCCGTCGTCACGATCGGCGACGGCTCGACCTCCGAGGGGGAGTTCTGGGAGGCGCTGAACGCGGCGACGACCCGGAAGCTCCCGGTCCTCTTTCTCGTCGAGGACAACAAGTACGCGATCTCGACCCCGGTCGAGGTGAACACTCCCGGCGGGTCGATCTCGAAGGTCGTCCGCGGCTACCCCGGCCTCTTCCTCGCCGAGGTCGACGGGTGCGACTTCCTGGCCTCTTACGACGCGCTCCGCTGGGCAATCGCCTACTGCACGGAGCGGAAGGGGCCGGCCCTCGTCCACGCCCACGTCGTCCGCCCCTATTCGCACTCGCTCTCCGACGACGACCGGCTCTACCGGACGGAGGAGGAGCGGAAGAAGGACGCCGAGGGCGACCCGCTCGTCCGGATGGAGGCGCTCCTCCTCGAGCACGGCATCCTCGACGCCGAGCGGATCGCCGCCCTGAAGACCGAGGTCGACGCCGAGGTGAACGCCGCGGCCGACGCGGCGGTCGAGAGCCCGCAGCCGGAGGCGGCGGAGGTCTACGAGCACGTCTACTCTCCCGACGTCGACCCGACCTCTTCCGCGTTCGACACCGAGGACGCGCCTGCCTTCACCGGCACCCCGACGACGATGGTCGACCTGATCAACGCCGCCCTGAAGGACGAGATGAAGCGCGACGGGCGGATCGTCGTCTTCGGCGAGGACGTGGCCGACGCGACGCGCGCCGAGGTCCTCGCCGAGTGCAAGGGGAAGGGGGGCGTCTTCAAGGTGACCGCGGGCCTCCAGAAGGCCTTCGGCGGCGATCGCGTCTTCAACTCCCCCCTCGCCGAGGCGACGATCGTCGGGACGGCGATCGGCTGGGCGGCCCGCGGCCTCAAGCCCGTGGTCGAGATCCAGTTCTTCGACTACATCTGGCCAGCCATGCAGCAGCTGCGCGACGAGCTCGCGACGGTCCGCTGGCGCTCCGGCGGGACCTGGAAGTGCCCGGTCGTCGTCCGCGTCGCGATCGGCGGCTACCTGACGGGGGGCGGCCCCTACCACTCGCAGTCGGGCGAGGTGACGTTCGCGCACATCCCGGGCCTGCGCGTCGCCTACCCCTCCAACGCCCTCGACGCCAGCGGCCTCCTCCGGACGGCGATCCGCTGCGACGACCCGGTCCTCTTCCTCGAGCACAAGCACCTCTACCGGCAAACGCACAACAAGGGGGCGAACCCCGGCCCCGACTACATGGTCCCGTTCGGCAAGGCGAAGGTCGTCCGCCCCGGCACCGACGCGACGCTCGTCACGTACGGCGCGACCGTCTTCCGGAGCCTCGTCGCCGCGCGGAAGATCGCCGAAGACTCGGGAAAGGAGGTCGAGGTGATCGACCTCCGGACTCTCGCCCCGTACGACTTCGAGGCGATCGCCGAGAGCGTCGGGAAGACGAGCCGCCTCCTCGTCGTCCACGAGGACTGGAAGACGCACGGCTTCGGCGCAGAGGTCGCGGCGCGGGCGTCGGACGAGCTCTTCGAGCGGCTCGACGCGCCCGTCCGGCGCGTCGGGGCGAAGGACGTCTTCTGCGGCTACGCGCCGCAGCTGGAGGACGCGACGCTCCCGCAGAGCGCGGACGTCGAGCAGGCGCTCCGGGAGCTCCTCGCGTACTGACGTGGCGGTCCGCCGTCCCGTCGCCCGCGGGAGACGAGCGCTCCCTGCGCTCGCCCTCGCCGCGCTCTTCCTCGCCGCGCTCGGCGCGGGCGCCTTCTTCGCCGACCCGCTCGGGCTCGTCGCCGAGGCCGGGAACCTCCGCTTCCGAAACGCGGGGGCGCGCTCGGCGACGGTGCCCGGGCCCGACGGCGCGCGGCTCCACTCCTTCGAACTCGGGCCGCGGTCGGCCGAGACGCCGGTCGTCCTCCTCCACGGCCTCGGCGCCGCCTCGCACTACTGGGTGGAGACCGCGATCGACCTCTTCCGCGCCGGACGGACGGTCGTCGTCCCGGACGCCCCGGGCTCCGGGCGGAGCGACCCGCCCGCGCCCGGGACGGGCTGGGGATCCCGGGGCGCGTCGCGGCGGTTTCGGCCCTGCTCGACGCCCTGGGGGTCCGGAAGGCGGACCTCGTCGGACACTCGCTCGGGGGCTGGACCGCCGGGGCGTTCGCCCTCGCCGAGCCGCACCGCGTCCGCCGGCTCGTCCTCGTCGATGCTGCCGGCTTCTCGAAGCCCGACCCGGGCGCCGAGGCGGAGCTTCGGGCGAGCCTGTCCCCCGGAGACCGCACCGGCGCCCGAAGGCTCTACGACCTCCTCTTCCTCCGGAAGCCGTTCCCCGCCTCCGGCTTCCTCCTCGACGCCTTCGGGCGGCAGTACCGGAGCGAGAACGTCGTCGCCACGGTGGCGGCGCTCGAGGAGAAGGACGGCCTCCTCGGCCGCGAGGCGGCGCTCCCCGAGGGAACGGTCTTCATCCACGGCTCCGAGGACCTCATCTGCCCCCTTCCCGACACGCGCGCCGCGTTCGCGCGAACGCGGCACGGCCGGCTCTTCGTCGTCCGCGGCACCGGGCACGACGCCCCGCTCGAGGCGCCCCGCCTCTTCCACGAGACGCTTCGGGCCGCGCTCGCGGAGTAGACGAGTCCCGTCGGCTCAGGGCGCCGGGAGGACGAAGCCGTCCGGGCCGGTGACCCGGAGCTCCGCCGCGGGACGAAGGGCCCGCGCGACGAGCTCGTGCCGGCCGCTCGCCAGGCGGACGGTGAGACTTCCGGCCGGACGGACGCCGTCGAAGAGGACGCTTCCGTCGAGGCGCGCCTCGACCCCGCCGCGGCTCGAGAACGTGTAGAGCCCCTCCTCGGCGACGACGAGCCCGCCCTGCCCGGGGGCGGGGAGGAGCGGCAGCGCATCGAGGGCCGCGGCCGCCGCCGTGGCCGCGGCGCCGGCCGGGACGCGGACGAGCCTCCAGCCGGTGAAGCCCGAAAGCGCTCCTCCCGCCGCGACGAGAGTGGCTTCCGTCGCGGCAGGGCGCGCGGTCGCGGCGGACTCCGCGAGGAGGAGGTCGCGGGAAGGGCGGTAGCGGAGCGCGTCGAGGCCGTCCGCCAGCCGGATCGCCGGCCGCCCGCTCCCCGGACGGGAGAGGAGCGCGTCGACGACGAAGGCGTTCCGCGCGGCGCCCGGCGCGAGGACGACGTCCGCCGGGCCGCGGGCGTCGAGGTCCGTGCGGATCGCGTCGGAGAGGGCGCGTTCGGGCCCGCCGAACGCGCCCTCGAGTCGCGGCGAGCCGAGCCAGCGGAGGAAGGCCTGCGCGTCCGTCAGCCCGGCGACGACGACGACGCCGACGACGGCCGCCGTCGCGATCCGGCGACGGGCCGGACCGGCGAGCTCCACGAGCCGCTCGGCGCCGAGGGCCGCGAGGACGACGAGGAACGGGGCGGCATGGACGGCCCGGTAGGCGTTCGCGGACTCCTCGACGGCCAGGAGGCTCGCGAGGAGGAAGAGGCCCGCGGAGGACGCGAGGAACCGCTCTGGCCCGCCTCGGCGGAGCCCGGCCGCGGCGCCGACGAGCGCGAGACCCGTCACTGCGAGCGGCAGGACGGGGCGCTCCGGGTCGCCATGCCGCTCGTTCGGGTCGCCACCGAACGCGAAGAGCCGCGCGTAGGCCGAAGCGTTCCGGGCCAGGCCGGTCAGGGCGGACCTCGTCCCGTCGCGCGCCGCGGAGAGCTCGCGGGTGCGCGCGAGCGCCCTGTCGGGATGAGCGGCGTAGTGGAGCGCGAGCGGGGCGAGGACGAGGACGCAGGCGACGAGGCCGGCCGCGGCGACCCGGCGGAACGCGGCCGCGTCCGCGGCGTCGTTTGCGGCGGCCCGGCGCTCGCGGAGCCGGCCGAGGAGCCAGAGGGCCGGCGGAAGCGGCAGGAGGGCCCAGGCCGCGACGTAGCCCCACGCGGCGAGGCCGGCCAGCGCCCCGGCGGCTGCCCCGAAGGGGACCGAGCGCCGGCTCGCGGCGCGGAGCGCGAGCACCGCGGCGAGAACGACGACGGCCGAGGTCGCGACCGCGTTCCAGCCCCATCGGCCGGTCACGAGGAGCCAGGAAGAGGTGGCACCGAGGAAGGTGGCGAGGAGGAGCGGGAGCGGCCGTCCGCCCGCCGCGGCGCCGGCCAGAGCGGCGATCCCCGCGAGGAGGACGAGCGCCGGCAGGATCGACATCGCGCGGACGGAGGCGATCCCTCCCCCCGCGGCGCGGTCGACCGCGGAGAGGCCGTGGAGCGAGAGGTTCGTCAGCCAGGAGTTGACGAAACCGGCGTCGGGGGGCTGCAGCGGCGAGGTGCCGAGGAGCGGCGCGTCCGTCGCGGAGACGATGCGAGCCGCGCGCAAAGCGAGCGCCTCGTCGATCCACGGCCCGGGCGGCGCCTCCCGGGCGCGGTGGAGGCGAAGCGCGGCACCGGCGAGGAGGAGCGTGAGGAGCGCCGCTCCCGTCGCGAGCCGCCGGGCCGCCGCCGTCACTGCGGTCCTTCCGGCTCGAAGGTCTTCACGACCGGGATGCTCGTCCCCCGGGAGAAGCGGTCGTCGAACGCCTCGGCCAGGACCCGTCCGTCCATGTCGCGGGCGATCGGCTCGCCCGCGAGGGCGAGAAGCGTCGGCGCGAGATCGACGACGTCGGCCGCGGTGAGGCGGACGCCCGCGCGGATCCCGGAGCCCCAGAGGACGAGGAAGCCGTCGTCGTCCCCGGCGGGTGAGGCGACCGGCGCCCGCCCGCGCAGGAGATCGAGGAGCGCGGTCAGCGGCGGCGCGGGTCCGAAGCTGGCCGGGGCGAAGACGCAGATCGTCCTTTCGCGCCCCTCCCGCTCGAGGAGATCGCCGAGCGTGTCGTCCAGGAACCGGTAGTAGGCGAGGAGCGCCTTTTCGGCGGCGTCGGTCTCGCGGCGGGATACGCCGAAGTAGCGTCGCGGGTCCGCGGCCGGGCCGAGGACGCGCGCCGGTCCGCCGAGGCCCGAGAGGACGAGGGCGGAGACGCTCCCGGGACCCGTCGGGACGCCCGCCAGCGTGGCGCCGACGATCCCGAGGTCGCGCGCCGCGCCGGCCGCGGCGCGGGCCTCCCGGAGCTCGGCGTCCGACAGCCCGGAGGGCTCGAGGGCCCGCGTCAGCGAGCGGTCGAGGTTCCCGGCGCCGAGCAGGAGGAGCCGCGCCCTCTCCGCGGTCTCCTCCGGGAGGGCCTCCCCGTTCGCCCCCCCTTCCGAGAAGAACCGCTCCGAGGCCCAGAGGACGAGGCCCTCCCGGGGAGGGTCGGCCGCCGGCCACGCGAGGACCGCCGCCTCGTGACCGCGTTCCGCGAGGACTTCCCAGAACGCGAGGCTCCTCCGCGCCGTCCCTCCCTCGCGGCGCGGCCGCACGAACGGGAGCGGGATCGGCCGGGCGAAGCCCGGGAGGCGCGGCAGGAGCCGGAGGTCGCCGACGGGAGTCGGCAGCGACGTCTCCGAGACGACTCCGTGCTTGCGCGGCATCTTCCCGGTCGCGGCCGTCGTCCAGACGGCCGCGCGGTCGTGGGGCGTCAGCGTGCCGAGCGGGCCGCCCGCCCCCTCCTCGAGGAGCCGGGCGAAGACGGGGAGGCTCCCGTCCGACGCCGCGCGAGAGAGAAGCTCCCACGAGACCCCTTCGAGGCCGACGACGAGGAGGCTTCGCGTCGCCGTCCTCGGGATCGACTGCGGTGAGGCGAGAGGCGAGCGCTCCGGCCCGTGGCGCCCGAGGAGCGGCACCGCCGAGAGAAGCGCGGCCGGGCCGAGAAGGAAAGCCGTCGCACGCCGGCCGTGCGGCCGCGTGCGCGCCGCCAGGAGGACCGCGGCGGCCGAGACGGCGCCGACGATCGCGACGCCGACGAGAAGGCGCCGGGTGCCGTTCCCGAGGAAGTCGTAGTAGAGCGCCCGCTGGCTCTCCGCGAACCCCGCGAGCAGGACGAGGACGAACGCCGACAGGCCCCAGAACCCGGGCGACGGCGCCCCCGGCTCCCTCACGAGGAGACCGAACGGCGAGAGGACGAGCAGCCCCGCCAGGCCGCAGGCCGCGAGGAGACGGAGGGCCGAGAACGGCGCGAGGAGGTGCGGGTTCAGCGCCAGGAGGACGTTGCCCGCCCCGAGGCCCAGGATGGCCCCGAGGAGCGCGGGGTGGCTGCGCCGGAGAGCCTCGCTCATAATCCGCGTCCACGAGTCTCGCCGTCTTCCGCATGGTGGTCAACGAAGCGCTCCGCATCCTCCGCACCGTCCGCTACGACGCGGCCCATTTCTCCGTCTTCCTGCAGGCCGGGACGATCGCCGCGGCCGCGAAGCCGGGGCAGTTCGTCATGATCCAGGCCGGCGACGGCCTCCGGCCCTACCTCCGCCGCGCCTTCTCCGTCGCCGACGTGACGACGGTGGCGGGCGTCCCCGGCATCGAGCTCGTCGTGAGGGCTGTCGGGGTCGGAACGGAAGCGCTCGGCCGCTTCGCGGAGGGGACGCCGATCCCGGTCCTCGGGCCGCTCGGCGTGCCCTTCCCGATCGAGGACCTGAAGCAGTCCGACCGCGTCGCCCTCGTGGCAGGCGGCATCGGCCTCGCACCGCTCGTCCTCCTCGCGCGGCGCCTCGCCGAGCGCGGCATCCCGGCCGACCTCTTCTACGGCGGCCGGAACGAGAGCGAGGTGCTGAAGCGCCCCGATCTCGAGCGCTTCCTCGGCGCGCACCGCTGCCGCTACGCGACGGACGACGGCTCGCTCGGGAAGAAGGGGCGCGTGACCGACATCTTCGGAGCCGCGCTCGACGCCGGGACGAGCTACCGGCGCGTCTTCGCCTGCGGCCCCGTCCCGATGTTCCGGACGCTCGCCGGGATGCTCGAGGCGGTCGGGGTCGAGGGGTCGTTCGCGCTCGAGTCGGAGATGGCGTGCGGCTTCGGCGTCTGCCTCGGCTGCGTCCTGCCGGGACGAGACGGGCGATTCCATACGATCTGCACCGAGGGCCCGTGCCTCCCGCCGACGGCGATCGACTGGAGCCGCCTGTGAGAGGAGCGTCGCGATGAGCGTCGACCTCACCGTCCACCTTGGCCGCCTCACGCTGAAGAACCCGATCGCGACCGCGTCGGGGACGTTCGGGTACGGGCTGGAGTTCGCGGAGTTCGTCGACCTCTCGACCCTCGGCGCGATCTCCGTCAAGGGCCTCTCGCTCCGCCCCTGCCTCGGCAACCCGCCGCCCCGCATCTGCGAGACCGACGCCGGAATGCTCAACGCGATCGGCCTCCAGAACGTCGGTGTCGAAGAGTTCCTCGGCGAGAAGCTCCCGAAGCTCCACGCGGCGGGAGCGACCGTCATCGCGAACGTCTGGGGCGACACGGAGGCGGAGTACCGCGCCGTCGTCGAGCGGATCGGGGACGACGCGCGCGTCGCGGCGATCGAGCTGAACGTCTCCTGCCCGAACGTCGTCCAGGGCGGGATGGTCTTCGGGAACGACCCCGCGGCCCTCGGCGCGCTCGTGGCCGCGGTCCGCTCCGCCACCCGGCTCCCGCTCGTCGTCAAGCTCTCTCCGAACGTCACCGACGTCGTCGTCGCCGCGAAGGCGGCCGTCGACAGCGGGGCCGACGTCCTCTCGCTCATCAACACGCTCGTCGGCCTCTCGATCGACATCGAGACGCGCGAGCCGAAGATCGGCTTCACGACGGGCGGACTGTCGGGACCCGCGATCCGCCCGGTTGCCGTCCGGATGGTGTGGGAGGTCCGGAAGGCCCTGCCCCACGTCCCGATCTTCGGGATCGGCGGGATCGAGACGGCCGAGCACGTCGTCGAATTCCTCATCGCCGGGGCGAACGCCGTACAGGTCGGGACGGCGAGCTTCCGCGACCCCGGAGTCTCCGGCCGGCTCGTTCGAGACCTGGCGCGCTGGTGCGAGCGGCACGGCGTGGAGCGGGTCTCCGACCTGACCGGCACGCTGAAGACGCGCCCGCGGCCGGAGAAGGCCTATGTCTGAGGGGCGGAAGCGGATCGCGGTCGCGCTCGACGCGTCCGAGAAGGACCGCATCCTGGAGCTGGCGCGCCTCGTCGGCCCCGAGACGGGGGTCCTGAAGGTGGGCCTCGAGGCTTTCTGCGCGCACGGCCCCGGGCTCGTCCGCGAGGTCGCCTCGATCGCTCCGGTCTTCCTCGACCTGAAGCTGCACGACATCCCGAACACCGTCGGCGGCGCCGCCGCCGCGGCCGCGCGGACGGGCGCTTCGATCCTGAACGTCCACGCCGGCGGAGGCCCCGAGATGATGCGCGCCGCCGGCGAGCGGGCGCGGGAGGCCGCGGCCGCGGCGGGGCTCCCCGTCCCCAGGGTGATCGCGGTGACGGTCCTGACGTCGCTCGACGCCGCGGCGCTCTCGGCGGTCGGTCTCTCCGGAACGCCGCGGGAGGCCGCCCTTCGGCTCGCCCTCCTCGCGCAACGGTCGGGGCTCGACGGAGTCGTCTGCTCCCCGGAGGAGATCGAGGCGATCCGCTCGGCCTGCGGCCCGGAGTTCCTCCTCGTCGTCCCGGGGATCCGCCCCGCGGGGAGCGCCGCGGGAGACCAGAAGCGGATCGCCACGCCCGGCGCGGCGGCGCGCGCGGGGGCCGACCTGCTCGTGATCGGCCGACCCGTAACCGGAGCACGCGACCCGGCCGCTGCGGCGCGGGCGATCGCTGCGGAGATCGACGGGGCCTGAGCCGCGGTCCGGCGCCCGGGCGGCTCGCGCCCGCGCCTACTCGACCGGAATCTTCGTGTAGCGGGCCGCCGTGCGTCGCGCCTCGGCCGTCCGCTCGGCGAGCGCGATCTCCTCGTCGAGGAAGTCCCGGAGCGCCTTCAGCAGCTCGATCCCGGAGGTCGCCGCCCGCGCGGCCGACTCGGAGTGCCCCCGGCGGGCCAGCTCCAGAACGAAGCGGGAGGCGAGGTCGCCGAGTGGCTTCAGGAGGCAGCCCTCCTTCCCGCACGGAATCCGCGCCCCCGCCCCCCCGCGCTCTTCGGCTGCGTCGTCGGCGCCCGGCTCGGAAGCCGCCCGGCCGGCCGCGTCCGGCCGTCCCTCCTCCACCGGCTCGAACCCGGGGCCGAAGTCGGCCTCGAGGCCGTCTCCCGCGCGCCGGCTCCGCGCTCTTCGCTTCTCAGCCACGCTCCGCCTCCGCCGCGCTCCGCTCGAAGCGGATCGTCAGCCGCCCCGCCTCCACCTTCGCCTTCGTCGGGACGCTCCCGGCGAGGGTCCTCGGGATCGGGATGTGGTGGCGGAAGTTTCCGAGAGTGACGACGAGGTCTCCCGACGCCACCGCGAGCTCCACGTCCTCCTTCTCGACGAACGGCAGGTCGAGCGTCAGGACGTAGGCCCCCGACCGCTTCTGGAACCGGTAGGGCGGGGTCGTCCGGAACGACGCGGCCGGATCGAGCCCCTCGTAGAGGGCGGCGCCGAGCTTCGCGAGCCCGGCGGCCCCGACGACCTGGTCGTCCTCGAGCGGAACCGTCCAGATCGGCACCGGGTCGAAGTAGCGCTTCGCCTCCCCGAGGAACTTCGCCTGCGTCCGCCGCCACTTCCCGAAGAACGGGTCCCCGAGCCCCTCCGGAAGGAGGCGGTTCACGATGACGGCGTCGACCGTGAAGCCGTAGAGGCCGAAGTACATGAAGGCCCGCTGCGTTTCGCGCAGGACGATCTTCTCGGCATTCGTGACGAGGCGGACCGTCGTCGTCCTCGGGTCCTTCAGAAGCGCGTCGACGCCGTCCAGCTTCTCCGCGAGCGCCTTCACGTTGTCGAAGTAGCGCTCGGAGGGGATCGGGAGGTTCGTCACCTTCTCCGCCATCGGCCGGGCGACCTTCAGGAGCGACCTCTCGATCCGGAAGAGCTTCTTCATGTACCAGTCGAGCGTCGGGGGGAGCGAGACGAACCGAAGCGACTCCCCCGTCGGCGCGCAGTCCAGGATCAGGACGTCGTACGCCTCCTCGCGGGCGTAGCGGTTGACGTAGAGGAGGGCGGAGATCTCCTCCATGCCGGGGAAGATCGCGAGCTCCTCGGCGAGGACCTCCTCGATGCCGGTGACGGCGAGGAGCGTGGCGATGTACCCCGAGATGTCGGACCAGTGGCGGCCGATCTCCTCGGTGACGTCGACCTCCTGGATGAAGAGCCCGGGCGCCACCGGGACCGGGACGCCGTGCCGCTTGTCGGCGAGGCTTCCGTCGAGGTCGAACGCGTCGGCCAGCGAGTGGGCGGCGTCGACGGAGAGGACGAGAGTCTTCAGCCCGCGCGCGGCGAGCGCGAGCCCCGTCGCCGCCGCGACGGTCGTCTTTCCGACGCCGCCCTTGCCCGTGTAGAGGAGGATTCTCATGAGAGAGGAGGGGTCATCTTAGCCCGCGCCGCCGCGGCGGCGCCGCGCGATCAGTAGCCGCGGAGCCGGCCGCGCTCCTCCCGTTCCCGCCGGGAGAGCCGGCCGGCCCCGGAGTCGCGGCGCGGCGCGATGAGCTTCTCGAGCTGCCGCGCTTCGCGCTGCTCCGGCGTCAGCTCGGGGGTCGTCTCCTCGTAGAGTGTCCGCGCCTCGGCCTTCGGCACGTGCCGCTCGGCGACGGCTTTCACGACCAGCGTCCTCCGCCGCCCCGGGACGGTGACCTGGAGGGTGTCGCCCGGCTTCACGATCCGGTGGGGCTTCGCCGCCGCGCCGTTGAGGTCCACCTTCCCCCCCTCGCACGCCTCCTTGGCCTGCGAGCGGGTCGAGAAGACGCAGGCGACGTCGAGGAAGACGTCGAGGCGGACGCCCCCGGCGCCCGCCTCGTCTTCCTGCGGCCGATCCCGCTTCATCCCCGCACGGCCGCCCGGGCGCCGGGGTCCGGGCCGGGTCGGCGCGCGCGCCCCGCGTTCATCTCAGAAGACCGGCTTCTGGACGGTGTGGTCGAAGGCGTAGGTGTACTGGTAGCCGAGGATGGACTTCTTCTGGATGTACTTGGCGTCGACGATCACGTCGTTGCCATGGCGGCGGATCTTGATGTCCTGGAGCGTGAGGGGCGTCCCCGCCTCCTGGGCGACGACGAAGATCTCGTACTGGATCTTGTCGAGCGGCTTGACCCCCGCGAAGTTGGCCTGCTCGCTCATCGCGTCCTTGACCTTGTTGCCGGCGTAGTGCAGCGGGATGATCTTGACGAGCGCGATGCCGACGAGGACGACGACCGCGATCCCGACGATCGTGCCGAAGGCCCCTTCACCGCGAATCCGTTTCCGGGACGACATGCTCTGCCTCCTCTTCGGGCTTTCCGGCGCGGCTCAGCCGATGGCTCGGAAGGTCCGCTTCCAGCGGGTTCTCGAGAAAAAGTGTATCGCGCCGTCGAGAAGACGGCGAAGGCCCGCGTTACGACCCAGGATCGGCTCCGCGGGCGGGCGGACGGACCAGTAGACGAACAGGGCCCGCCCGCGGACGTTCCCCAGGGGCACCGGGCCCCAGGCCCGCGAGTCCCGGGACTCGTCCCGGTTGTCGCCGAGGGCGAAAAACGACCCGCCGGGAAGAGTCCGAGGCGGCAGCTCGTCCCTTCCCCGGAGGGAGGCGGGAACGCCCTCCCCCGAGAGGACGGCGGGGTCCCGGTGGACGACCCAGGGTTCCGCCTGTACGGCGCCGTCGACGACGAGACGCTTGTCGCGGATCTCGACCGTCTCACCCGGCAGGGCGACGGCCCGCTTGATGAAGTCCCGCCCGGGCTCTTCCGGGCCGCGGAAGACGACGACGTCGCCCCGCTGGATGCCTCGGGACGGGAGGAGCGGCCCCCACGGGAGCCCCCGGGGCGCCCAGCCGAGCTTGTCCACGACGACGTGGTCGCCGACGAGGAGGCTCTCCTCCATCGACCCGCTCGGGATCTGGTAGGTCTCGACGAGGAACGCCTTCGCGAAGAGGGCGAAGACGACGGCCACGAGGACCGCCTCGACGTACTCGCGGAGGAGGGCGGCCCCCCGCGTCCCGCGGGGAGCGCGGCCGGCCGCCGCCACGCCGCCCGGTTGCGTCACGCCCCTCCCCCTCAGTCGACCTTCAGGACCGCGAGGAACGCTTCCTGCGGGAGCTCGACCCGGCCGACCTTTTTCATCCGCTTCTTGCCTTCCTTCTGCTTCTCGAGGAGCTTGCGCTTGCGGGTGATGTCGCCGCCGTAGCACTTCGCGAGGACGTTCTTGCGGAGCGCCTTCACCGTCGAGCGGGCGAGGATCTTCGCCCCGATCGCGGCCTGGATGATCACCTCGTACATCTGCTGCGGGATCATCTCCTTCATCTTCTCGACGAGGGCGCGCCCCTTGGTCTGCGCGTTGTCGCGGTGGACGATGAAGGCGAGCGCGTCGACCGGCTCGGAGTTGATGAGGACGTCGAGCTTCACGAGGTCCGCCTCGGCGTACCCCGTCAGGTGGTAGTCGAACGAGGCGTAACCGCGCGACACCGACTTGAGCTTGTCGTAGAAGTCGAGGATGACCTCGTTCAGCGGGAGGTCGTACTTCAGGACGGCGCGCTGCGTGCCGGCGTACTCGAGGGAGACCTGCCGGCCGCGGCGCTCCTCGCAGAGCGCGAGGATTCCGCCGAGGTACTCGTCCTTCGTGATGATCGTCGCGAGGATCCGAGGCTCCTCGATGACGTCGACGAGCTGCATTTCGGGGAGCTTCACGGGGTTCGAGATCTCGAGGACCTCGCCGCGCGTCGTCGTGACGCGGTAGGGCACGGACGGCGCGGTCGTGATGAGGGAGAGGTCGAACTCGCGCTCGAGCCGCTCCTGGACGATCTCGAGGTGGAGGAGGCCGAGGTAGCCGCAGCGGAAGCCGAACCCGAGCGCCGTCGACGACTCCGGCTCGAACGTGAACGACGCGTCGTTCAGCCGGAGCTTCTCCATCGCGTCGCGCAGGTCCTCGTAGTCGTCCGACTCGGTCGGGAAGATCGAGGCGAAGACCATCGGCTTGACGTCCTGGAAGCCCGGGAGCGGCTCCGACGCCGGCCGCTCGGCCTCCGTCATCGTGTCGCCGATCTTCGTGGAGTGGAGGTCCTTGATGCCCGCGATGACGTACCCGACCATCCCGACCGTCAGCTCGGGGACGACCTGGGCCTTGGGCGTGAAGAGGCCGACCTCCTGGACCTCGGAGACGAGGTCCATCCCGAGCATCTTGATCTTCATCCCGGGGCGGATCGCCCCGTCCTTGACGCGGACGAGGCAGGTGACGCCGCGGTAGACGTCGAACCACGAGTCGAAGAGGAGCGCGCGGAGCGGGCCGTTCGGGTCGCCCGTCGGCGCCGGGATGTCGTGGACGATGTGCTCGAGGAGCTCCTTCACTCCGGTGCCGACCTTGCCAGACGTCAGAGCGGCGTGCTGCGCCGGGATCCCGATGACCTCCTCGATCTGCTCGCGGGCCATCTCGGGGACCGCGCTCGGGAGGTCGACCTTGTTGATGCAGGGGACGATCGTCAGGTCCCCGTGGATCGCGAGGTAGGCGTTCGCGAGCGTCTGCGCCTCGACCCCCTGCGTCGCGTCGACGACGAGGACCGCCCCCTCGCAGGCCGCCAGGGACCGGGAGACCTCGTACGTGAAGTCGACGTGGCCGGGCGTGTCGATCAGGTTGAGGACCCAGTCCTGCCCGTCCTCGCTCCGGTACTTGAGCGAGACCGCGCGGGCCTTGATCGTGATGCCGCGCTCCTGCTCGATCGGGTTGTCGTCGAGGATCTGCTCGCGCATCTCGCGCGCCGTCAGGGCGCCCGTGATCTCGAGGATCCGGTCGGAGAGGGTCGTCTTGCCGTGGTCGATGTGCGCGACGATCGAGAAGTTTCGGATGCGGGAGGGATCGGGCATTGTGTGTGTCGGGCCTCGCGCCCGAACCCTTGATTCTAGACGATCCCGCGCATGCTGCGCCGGAGGTGCCCCGGGAACTGGCTCACGGTCTCGCGCCCGCGGGCGGCGCCCACGGCAACCCCTCGAGCGGCCAGCGGGAGCGCGCCGGCGCCGAGAGACCCTCGTGCGGCGCCCCGGCCCGGTGCCGGAGGAGACCGGCGAACGCGACCATCGCCGCGTTGTCGGACGTGAGCGCCCGCGGGGCGAGGAGGACCTCCACGCCGCGCCTCTTCCCCCACGCCTCGAGGCGCTCGCGGAGAAGGGAGTTCGCCGCGACGCCGCCCGAGACCGTCAGGAGCGGAAAGCGCTCGGCCTCGTGGAGCCGCTCGACCCGGTCCTCGAGCTGGGCGACGACCGACTCCTGGAACGCGGCGAGGAGGTCGCGCAGCGCTTCCGGCGCGTCCTCCTCCGCGAGGGCCGGCCCGCGCAGGGCGACGCCGGTGTTCGGCGCGAAGCCGAGCGCGGCGAGCCGGTCGCGGACGGCGGTCTTCAGGCCCGAGAAGGAGAGGTCGAGCGAGCCCCCCTTGATGCGCGGCACGGCGAACGGCTCGACGACCTGGCCGCTCCGCGCGAGGCGGTCGACGACGGGCCCGCCCGGGTAGCCGAGGCCGGCCATCTTCGCGACCTTGTCGTAGGCCTCGCCCGCCGCGTCGTCGCGCGTCCGGGCGAGGACCGCGATGCCGTCCGGCGCGAACGAGAAGACGTGCGAGTGGCCGCCGGAGACGACGAGGGCGGCGAAGCGCGGCGGGACGGCGCGGGCCGGGCCGCCGTCGAGGTCGAGGAACGGCGAGAGTGCGTGCCCCTCGATGTGGTGGCCGGGAACGAACGGAACGCCGAGGCCGAGCGCGATCCCGCGCCCCTCCGCGAGGCCGACGAGGAGCGCGCCCACGAGGCCCGGGCCTGCCGTCGCGACGACGAGTCCGACGTCGGCGAGCGTCGCGCCGGAGCGCTCGAGCGCCTCGTCGAGGAGCGGCGGGAGGTTCGTCAGGTGCGCCCGGGCCGCGATCTCGGGGACGACGCCGCCGTAGCGCTTGTGCATGTCGATCTGCGAGGAGACGACCGACGCGGCGATGCCCCCGTCCTCGCGGAGGAGGGCGACGGAGGTCTCGTCGCAGGAGGTCTCGAGGCCGAGGACGAGGCTCACGGGAGGGCGAGGAGGCGCGCGAGCCCGTCGGCGTGGGGCGCCGTCGAGACGCCGGCCTCGGTGACGATCGCGTCGACGAGGGCCGCCGGCGTGACGTCGAAGGCCGGGTAGAGGGCGGGAACGCCGGGCGGGGCGACGGAGAGCGGGCTCTCGCCCGACGGGTCGAGGAGGAGGACCTCCGCGCCGTCCCGCCACTCGATCGGGATGTCGCGCCCCGAAGGGCAGGCCGGGTCGAGCGTCGTGCGGGGAGCCGCGACGACGAACGGGACGCCGTGCGCGCGGCAGGCGAGGGCGACGCCGTAGGTGCCGACCTTGTTCGCGACGTCGCCGTTCGCGGCGATCCGGTCCGCGCCGACGACCGCGACCGAGACCTTCCCGGAGGCGATCACCGAGGCGGCCGCGACGTCGGGGAGGATCGTCACGTCGATCCCGTCCTTCGCGAGCTCCCAGGCGGTGAGGCGCGCCCCCTGCCAGAACGGGCGGGTCTCGTCGGCGAAAACGGCGACGGTGCGGGCCGCGGCCAGGGCGCGGACGACGCCGAGAGCCGTCCCGATTCCGGCCGTCGCGAGCGCCCCGGCGTTGCAGTGGGTCAGGACGCGGAGCGGCGCCTTCGGGTCGCCGCCAAGGCGCGAAGCGATCCAGGCCGCGCCGTGGCGCCCCATGGCCTCGCAGGCCGCCCGGTCCTCGGCTTCGAACCGGGCCGCCTCGTCCTCGAGGAGCGCGACCCGCCGGGCCGTCGGCGCTCCCGCCGAGGCGCGGAAGGCCCCCCGCATCCTCTCGACGGCGAAGCGGAGGTTCACGGCCGTCGGCCGGGCCTCGGCCAGGCGGTCGGCCGCCGCTTCGAACGCGGCGTCGAACGAGTCCGTGGTGGCACCGGCCCGGACGGCCGCTCCGGCCAGCCTGCCCGCTTCGACGGCGAGGCCCCACGCCGCGGCGACGCCGATGAGGGGCGCGCCCCGGACGGCGAGGCTCCGGATCGCCTCGGCGGCGTCGGAGGCTGAATCGCAGACGATCCACGTCTCCTCTCTCGGAAGACGGCGCTGGTCGAGGAGCCGAAGGCGGCCGGGGGCGGCGTCGATCGGCTTCACGCGCGTCCCGGGAAGAGTCTCGTTCACGCGCGGACTATAGAATCGATCTTCGCCACGAGGTGCCGGTCCGTCCCGGCTCGCGCCAAAGAGGACGGACCCGAGGAGTCTTCCGATGGCCACGCTTCCCCGCAGCATCCGAGACCTCGAGCTCTCCTCCCGCCGCGTCTTCCTCCGCGTCGACTTCAACGTCCCGATCAAGGACGGCGTCGTCAAGGACGACACGCGGATCGCCGAGGCCCTCCCGACGATCCGCCTCGCCCGCGAGAAGGGGGCGCGGCTGATCCTCGCGTCGCACCTCGGCAAGGCGAAGGGTTCGCCCGACCCGAAGTACTCGCTCGCCCCTGTCGCGAAGAAGCTCGAGGCGCTCCTCGGCGCCCCCGTCGCCTTCGCCGCCGACTGCGTCGGAGAGGTCGCGGAGAGCGCCGCGCAGGGGCTCGCCGACGGCGGCGTCCTCCTCCTCGAGAACACGCGATTCCACGCGGGAGAGGAGGGGAACGACCCCGCGTTCGCGAAGTCGCTCGCATCCCTCGCCGAGGTCTACGTGAACGATGCGTTCGGCACCGCGCACCGCGCGCACGCCTCGACGGCCGGGATGGCCGCTCACTTCGCCCCGGACGCCCGCGGCGTCGGCCTCCTGATGGAGAAGGAGCTGAACGCGCTCGGGAAGGTCGTCGACGACATCGACCGGCCGTACGTCGGCATCCTCGGCGGCGCCAAGATCCTCGGGAAGATCGCGGCGCTCGAGGCCCTCGTCGAGAGGGCCGACACGCTCCTCGTCGGCGGCGGGATGGCGAACCACTTCGTCGTCGCGCTCGGCCTCGGCATCGGGAAGTCGCTCCTCGAGCCCGAAGGGGTCCCGATCGCCCGGAAGGTCATCGACCGCTGCAAGGAGCGGGGCGTGAACCTCGTCCTCCCGTCGGACTTCCTCGTCGCGCCCTCGCTCGAGGCGGCGGCGCAGGCGAAGGCGGTCGCGATGAACGCGATCCCCGAAGGTCAGGCGGCCCTCGACATCGGCCCGAAGACGCTCGAAATGTTCGTGCGGATGACGAAGGGGGCGAAGACGATCTTCTGGAACGGCCCGATGGGCGTCTTCGAGACGAAGCCCTTCGACGCCGGCACGCGCGGCGTCGCGAAGCTGATGGCCGAGTCGGGCGCCTTCACCGTCGTCGGCGGCGGCGAGAGCGTCGAGGCGATCAACGAGGCGGGCCTCGGGCCGAAGATCTCCCACGTCTCCACCGGCGGCGGCGCCTCTCTCGACCTGATCAGCGGCAAGAAGCTGCCGGGGGTCGAGGCGCTCCTGTAGGCCGGGTCCCCCCGTCCCCTTCCCGACGTCCCGATCCACCCGGGCCGGCGCTCGCCGGCCCCGACCACGGAGGACCGATGCACCCCTCGCGCACCCCGCTCGTCATCGCGAACTGGAAGATGAACAAGACCCCCTCGGAG
This sequence comes from uncultured Holophagales bacterium, assembly GCA_964453825.1. Lineage (GTDB taxonomy): Bacteria > Acidobacteriota > Thermoanaerobaculia > UBA5066 > UBA5066 > UBA5066. The sequence continues at coordinate 12,348 of CAYVPO010000009.1, read as the reverse complement.
GCCGCCGCGTTCTGCGACGACTTCCTCTCGCGCCTCCCCGCGCTCCCGGAGCGGGCGGAGCTGGCGATCGCCCCCGCGTTCCCGGCCCTCGAGCGGGTGGGCCGGCACCTTCTCCCGACGCGGGTGAAGCTGGCCGCACAGGACGTCCACGTCGAACCGAAGGGGGCCCACACGGGCGAGGTCTCCGTGTCGATGCTCGCCGACGTCGGCGTCGCGATGGTCCTCGTCGGCCACAGCGAGAGGCGGAGGGACCGGAAGGAGGTCGAGGCCGACTTCACCCGGAAGATGAAGCGCCTGGCCGACGCCGGGCTTTCCCCCGTCTACTGCGTCGGGGAGACGCTCGAGGAGCGCGACGGCGGGAGGACGGAAGGGGTCCTCGCATCCCAGATGACCGCCCTCGACGCCTTCGGCGACGCCCTGCCGCCCGGCTTCGTCCTCGCGTACGAACCGGTCTGGGCGATCGGGACGGGGCGCGCGGCGACGCCCGAGATGGCCGCCGACGCCCACGCCTTCCTCCGCGCCCGCCTCGCCGAGCGCTTCGGCGCCGCGGCCGCGGCCGCGACGCGGATCCTCTACGGAGGGTCGGTGACCCCGGCGAACGCGAAGGAGCTCTTCGGCAAGGAGGACATCGACGGCGGCCTCGTCGGGGGCGCCTCGCTCGTCCCGGCCGATTTCGCCGCCCTGGCCGTCGCCGCCGGGGCCTGAGGCTCCGGGGTCGCCGTCCGGCTGGTTTTGGCCTTTGCGGGCCGGTGGGGTATTCTCACCGGCCCGTTTCGCCTCCGGGCGGCGGGCCGGAGACTCGCGCATGATTTACGTTCTCGTACCGATCTACATCATCGTCTGCGTCTTCCTCATCCTGGTGGTCCTCCTCCAGCAGGGGAAGGGCGCCGACGTCGCGAGCGCGCTCGGTGCCTCGTCGTCGCAGACGACGTTCGGCGCGCGCGGCGCGACGACGGTCCTCGAGAAGGTGACGACCTGGTCGTTCGTCGCGTTCTCGGTCCTGGCCGTGACGATCTCGCTCATCCAGGCGCGGCCGAAGTCCTCGGTCATCAAGCAGCTCGGGAGCCAGCCCGCGAAGAGCGCCCCGGCCACACCGGCGGCCCCCGCCCCGGCGAACGCCGTTCCGGTCGCTCCCGCGCCGGAGGGCGCGGCGGTCCCGGTCGCCCCCGCCCCGGCGAACGCCGAGCCGGCCGCAGCGGACGCGGCCCCCGCGGCTCCGGCCCCCGCGCCGGCGCAGAAGTAATCCCGGCCCGATCCGCTTCGAGGCTTGATTCCACGGCGCGGATCGGTATCATCTCCCTCCCCCACCGTGCCCTGGTGGCGGAATTGGTAGACGCGCACGTTTGAGGGGCGTGTGGAGCAATCCGTGCCAGTTCGAGTCTGGCCCAGGGCACCACTTTTCAGGAACGCGAAGGCCCGCCGGAAGGCGGGCCTTCGATCTTTCCGGAGCTCCTCGAGCTCCGTGGCTTCGTTCGCTCAGAGCTTCTCGGCGAACTCCGACACCCCGGGGATGACGAACCGCTTGCCGTTCAGCGCGTTCGTGATCCCGAGGATCATGACGACGAGGTATCCGAGCCAGAGGGGGATCTGGAGCATCCCGAAGAAGCCGACGACGAAGCTCGCGATCGTGATGCCCACCATCAGGACGAGGTAGGCGACGAGGAGAACGAGGCCGTGCTTGGCGTGCCACTGCACCTCGCGGTCGTTCTTCTCCGTGAGGAGCGGGATCAGCGCCAGGATTCCGATGTAGGAAAGGACGAGCATCGCGGACCTGTTCGAGCTCGCCGGCGGGGCGGGCGGAGGAGGGGGCGGGGGCGGCGGAGCCGCAGCTCCGACTTCTTCCGGCATCGAGTTCTCCTTTCGGTCGTGGCCGGAGTGTACGGGAATCCGCCCGGTCAGCGCTCCGCGCCGTCCCCGGAGAGGACCCGGACCTCGCCGTTGACCGTCTCGACGGTCAGCCTCTCCCGGCCCCCGGCGATCTCGCCGCGGGCCTCTTTCGGGCCCCACTTCCCCTCGACGGTCACGTCCGGGAAGTCGGACCGGATCTTCCCGTTGACCGTCTGAAGGTCGAACCGGAAGGAGGAGTCGCGCGCGCAGGTGACGGTCACGGAACCGTTCACGGTCTCGAGGTCGGCCGTCTGGAGCGGTCCCGCGAAGACGACCTCCACGGAGCCGTTCACGGTGTTGACGTGCAGCGGCCCCCCCTGCTCCTCGACGCGGACGGAGCCGTTCACCGTGTTCAGCGTCACCGGCCCGTTCCGCTTCTCGGCCGTGACCCGCCCGTTGACCGTTTCCACGTCGACCGTCAGGGCGGCCGGAAGGAGGAGCTCGTAAGAGACCTCGGCCCCGCCCCGGCTCCCCCAGCTGAAGATCCCCCACGACCGCGTCGGCTTCGGGAGGACGGTCTCGATCTCGATCGCGCCGGCCCGCTTCGTCACCTGGATCCGGGTCTGCGCGATCGCCTCTTCGGCCCGGGACCCCTTCGCGCGCTTCACGGCCGAGACGCGGACGTGCGCCTTCTCCCAGGTCCCGATCCGCACGGGGCCGTTCACGTTCTGGAGGCGGACGCGCTCGATGCCGCTTCCGTCGTACGTCTTCTCGAACGGCTCCTCGACCGCCTGGCCGGCGTGCGCCCCACCCGTCAGGGCGAGGGCCGCCACGGCGAGGGCCGCGAGCGGGAGAGCGAGGCGAGGGAGTCTCGGAAAGCGGTCCATGGCGACCTCCACCAGCAGAAACGAACGAAACGGGCCGGAAGTTTCCCTCCGGTCACGATTCCCCGACCGCGGTCCCGGCCAGCCGGTCGCCGAGGCGCCGGGAATCGGCCCTCCGGACGACCGAGAGTGCCTCCAGCAGGTTGAGCCCCGGGACGAGCAGCGGCAGGTTCCGGAGGACCGAATCGCGCGCCCGGAGCGGCCCCCGGTCGGTCCGGACGACCGAGAGCCCCAGCAGCGCCTTTCCGGGGCTCGCGCCGCGGACGTCGCGGAAGAGGAAGAGGAGGACGAAGAGCGCCTGGGCAGCCCGGAAGACGCGCGGGAGGCTCGCCGGAGGGTCCGGGGCGACCAGTCCGACGAGGAAGACGACGACGGTTGCGAGGAGAAGCGGGACACCGGCGAGGCAGATCAGGTCGAGGCCGAACGCGGCCCCTCGCAGCCAGAGGCGCTCGGACGGAACCGCGGCCGGCTCCGCCGCCGGCCTCCTCCCGTAGGATGAGGCCCAGTGGCCGTCGCCCTCCGCGCCCTCGCCCTCCGCCCGAAGGCCGAGCTCCACCTCCATCTCGAGGGGGCCGTCCGCCCCGCGACGCTCGTCCGCCTCGCCCGCCGCGCCGCGTCGCCCCTCTTCCCCGACCTCGCGGCCGTCCGCGCCCGCAGCCGCCCCGGCTCGCTCGCGGACTTCCTCTCCCTCTACCGCGACGTCTGCCGCCTTCTGCGCGGGCCGGACGACTTCGCCCTCCTCGCTCGCGACCTGACGGCCCGCCTTCGCCGAGGCCGGATCGTCTACGCCGAGGTCTACGTCTCGCCGGCCGTCGTCGAGCGCGTCGGCTTCCCCTGGCCCGCCGTCCGCGACGCCGTCGAGCGGGTCTTCGCCGCCCACGAGCGGGCCGGGCACGGCCGCATCCGGGTCCTGCTCGACGCCGTCCGACACTTCGGCCCCGACGCGGCGCACCGCGTCCTCGACCTCCACGCGAGCCACCCCTGGCCGCGCGCCGTCGGCTTCGGCCTCGGCGGGGACGAGCTCGCCCTGCCGGCGCGGGACTTCGTCTCCGTCTACCGGCGCCTCCCGAGCCTGGGACTCGCGCCCGTCGTCCACGCCGGCGAGACGGGAGGACCCGACTCCGTCGCCGAGGCGCTCCGCTGGCTGAAGCCGCGCCGGATCGCGCACGGCGTCGGCGCCGCCGCCGACCCGGCCCTCGTCCGCCGCCTCGCCCTCTCGGGCGTCGCGCTCGACGTCTGCCTCACCTCGAACGCCGCGACCGGAACCCACCCGCTCGAGGGCCATCCGGTCCTTCGGCTGCTGCGGTCCGGAGTCGCCGTCACCCTCGCGACCGACGACCCCGGCCTCTTCGGGACGACGCTCCTCCGCGAGTACCGGCTTCTCGCCCGCCTCGGGGCGACCGAGCGGGAGCTGGCCTCCGTCCTGCGCGCCGGCTTTCGGGCGGCGCTTTCGCCGGCCGGCCGCCATCAGCCCCCGGCTTCGGCGACGACCCTCTCGTAGAGGGCGAGGTAGCGCTCGACGATCGCGTCGGCGTCGAAGAGGGCGACGGCGCGGGCGCGGGCGGCGCTCGAGGCCTCGCGGTAGGCGCGGTCGTCCCGCAGGAGCGCGACGCCGTCCGCGGCGAGGCCGGCGACGTCCCCGACCGGACGAAGGAAGCCGGTCACGCCGCTCTCGATGACCTCCGGCAGGCCGCCGGCGCGATAGCCGAGGACCGGGACGCCGCTCGCCTGCGCCTCGAGGGCGGAGAGGCCGAACGACTCCATGTCGGTCGTCAGGACGTAGAGATCCGCCGTCGGCATGACCTCCTCGACCGCCGGCGTGTTGCCGAGGAAGTGGACCAGCCCGGCCATGCCGCGCGTCCGGCAGAGCTCCTCGGCCGCGGGGCGGTCGGGGCCGTCGCCGATCATCAGGAGCCGTGCCGGCACCTCGCGGCGGACACGGTCGAAGACCTCGACGACGTCGAGGACCCGCTTGACGGGCCGGAAGTTCGAGACGTGGAGGAGGAGCTTCTCGCCCTCCTTCGCGAAGCAGCTCCGGCGCCGCGGGCCTTCGGCCGGCCGCCAGCGATCCGGGTCGATGAAGTTCGGGACGACCTCGATCTCCTTGACCGGGTCGAACACCTCGCGGGTAACCCGGGCGAGGTACTCGGAGACGGCGGTGACGGCGTCGGACCGCTCGATCCCGAAGCGGGTGATCGGGAGGTACGAGCGGTCCTGCCCGACGATCGTCACGTCGGTGCCGTGGAGCGTCGTGACGACGCCGAGGCGCCGCGGGAGGAGCATCTCCCGCGCGAGGTGCGCCGAGATCGCGTGCGGGAGCGCGTAGTGCGCGTGGAGGACGTCGAGCCCCTCGTGGAGCGCCACGTCGACGATCCGCGTGGCGAGCGCGAGGTCGTACGGCGGGTAGTTGAAGAGCGGGTAGGTCGGGACCGCCACCTCGTGGTACGAGACCCCGCGCTGGAAGAGGTTCAGGCGCGACGGGAGGGCGTAGCTGACGAAGTGGACGTCGTGCCCGCGGCTCGCGAGCTCGTGCCCCAGCTCCGTCGCGACGACGCCGGAGCCTCCGAACGTCGGGTAGCAGGCGATCCCGATCTTCATGCCGTCAGAATCCCTTCTCGAAGCCGTCGAACGCGGCGAGCGGGTCGGCGAGGAGGGGCGGCCGCGGCGAGACGAAGCCTTCGGCCGCGCCGACGTTCGCGAGCCGCCCGAACGCCCGGGCCCGGGCCGTCACCCCGTCGAGGAACTCGGGCGACGAGATGAACGTCGCCGGCTCCTTCGAGGCCGGGTCGAAGAACTGGCTCCGGAACGCGCGCACCGCCGCGAGCTTGACGTCGAGCGTCCCCGTCACGTCGACGAGGAACGTCGGCTCCGCCAGGAACGTCGACGGAAAGTAGACGACCTGCTGCGGGCGGTGCGGGGGAAGCCCCGTCTCGAGCGCGCGCAGGCCGGCGTAGAACGCGGCGTCGGTGACGAGGCGTCCTGCCCGGACGTGGTCGGGGTGCCGGTCGTTCGGAAGCGGTGCGAAGACGAGGCGCGGCCTTCGGCGGCGGACGACCTCGATCACCTCGAGCTCTGCCGCCCGGTCCGTCCGGAGGTTCCCGTCTCCGAGGTCCAGCCGGTCCCGGAACCGGGCGCCGAGGAGGCGCGCCGCTTCGGCGGCCTCCGCCGCGCGCGTCTCCGGGGTCCCGCGGGTCCCCGCCTCGCCGCGCGTCAGGTCGAGGATCCCGACGCTCCGCCCGGCGCGGGCGAGGAGAGCAAGCGTCCCCCCGCAGCCCAGCTCGACGTCGTCGGGGTGCGCTCCGACGGCCAGGATCTCGACGGTCTCCGAGTCGCTCACAGGTCGATCTCCTGCAGCCCCGCGACGTCCCAGCGGAGCTGCTCCTTCAGCGGGCCGACGAGGCCGGCCCGTCCGTGGCGGAGGAGCCACGCCAGCGGGGAATAGAGCCGCTCGGCGGGACGCCCCCCCGGGGCGAGCGACGCCGCGAGGCGGCGAAGCTGGCGCACCTCGGCCTCGTCGGCGCGTCCGGCGGCGGCCCGCGCCCGGTCGGCGAGCTTCTCGAAGGCGAACCGGACGTTCTCGCGCGTCGCGGCGACGTTCTTCCCGAGCCCCGCCTCGACCGCGGCGAGCCGCGGCGCGAGCGCGTCGAGCCCCGACAGCGTCCCGTCGCGCAGCGCGGCGAGCTCGTCGAGGAGCCCCCCGGCACGGGCGGCGCCCCGCCTCGCGAGGAGGGCGTCGACGCCGGAGAAAAGGTCGGCGAGGCCGAGGCCGAGCCGGCCGAGCGCCCGGCGCTCCGCGGCCGTGACGGGAGCGGCCATCGGTCGCGGGACCAGGACCGGCGGGACGAGCCCGGCCCAGGCGAAGAGCGGCAGCATCTGGGCCCAGTAGGCGAGCTCCGCCGGCCCGAGGACGGTCGCCGCGACGGGATAGAGCGTCGAGGCCGCGAGAGGGCGCGAGAGGGCCGAGAACGACGGGAGCCACGCGCCCGACTCGAAACGCGCGACGACGTCTTCCGTCGAGAAGTGCTCGCCGTCGCGGCCCTTCAGCTCGAGCGCGCCGTCCCGCTCGCGGAGGAGGAGCCGCTCCCCGTCGACGATCGCGAAGAGCGGGAGCGCCCCGGGCTCCGAGACGACCTGGAGAGCGTGGCCCGCGGCGGCCAGCTCCGCCGCACGCGTCTCGAGGAGGCGCCTCACGGCCTCCCGCTCCCGGACGAGGCGGACGGCGAGAGGGACGAGGACCGGCTTCTCCTCGGCCCGCGCGGCGTCCGCGAAGAGGAGCGACGGCTCGCCGAGGAGCCACGAGAGCGAGGCTCCGAACGCGCTCCGGTACGTCGCCCCGGCGTGCGCCGCCCGCAGCGCCTCGACACACTCCTCGTCGGCGAGAGATCCGGCGTCGGCGCGCGCCCGCTCGAGAATCGCCGCGACGTCCACCTCGATCGGGAGCCCGCCGACGGGTCGGCGGTTGCGCGCGAGAGGCTCGGGATCGGGCCCGGCCTCGCCGGGGCCGTCCGGCCCCGGGAGAGGGACCCGCGTCACCTCGACGAGGTCGTGGTCTTCCGACGCGCACCAGAAGACCGGCGCGAGCGGCGTCCCCGCGGCCGTCAGCGCCTCCGCCACCTTCACGGTCGCGAGCGCCTTCACCGTCGTCAACAGCGGCCCGGTCAGGAGACCGACCTGCTGGCCCGTCAGGACAGCGGCTCGCTCCCCGGAGGCGAGCGCCGCGAGCGGGGCGTCGGCGCCGGAACGGGGCCGGAAGGCGGAGAGGACCTCCGGCGCCAGAGCGGAGATCGAGTCGTCGGAGGGCAGCACGCCGAGGCAGCGCGAGCCTTCGCACTCGAAGGTGACGAATCGCTCGGCGTACGCGGGCGGAGGAGGCGAATTCACGCCGGTAAGGGCACGCGGGACACGCAGGCGTCGACCGCCGGCGTCGTGGCGGTCACCAGCCCGGCATTCT
>CAYVPO010000009.1:0-4676 GCA_964453825.1 uncultured Holophagales bacterium | reverse complement strand
CCGGAAGGCGGAGAGGACCTCCGCCGCCCGAGCGGCGATCGAGTCGTCGCAGGCCCGCACGCCGAGGAAACGCGAGACGTCGGGAGCGCCGGTCGCGTGAGCGCGGGCGAGGAGCGGAATCCCGGGGAGCGTCTCGAGCGGGACCGTCACCGGCCGCCTCCGGAAACCGTGAGGAGGATCAGGCGGGGAGAGCGCCGCGGGTCGAAGGGGGAGCCGTCGAAGTCGCCGAACGAGGCGACGACCCGCAGTCCGGCGCTCCGGTGGATCGCCTCCAGCTCGTCCCGCAGGTAGACGCGCACTCTCTCGCGGAAGACGCGCGACGCGGGGCCGATTCCCATCGTGATCTCCTTCTCGAGCTGCCGCGTCGCCGAGTCGTAGCGCCGCCGGATGGAGACCCGCTCCCCGGCCACCGTCTTCTCTTCGTGCGAGACGAGCGTCGCGAGGACGCGCGGAGCGTTGAAGACGTCGGAAAGGAACGCGCCTCCCGTCGCCAGGACCCGCCCCACCTCGGCGACGACCCGGAGGTCGTCGGCCGGGTCGTCGAAATAGCCGAACGAGGTGAAGAAGTTGACGACGGCGCCGAAGTTCCCGCTCCCGAACGGGAGACGTCGCATGTCGGCGCGGACGAAGCCCGCGTCCGGCTCGGCCCGCCGGGCCCGCGCGCGAGACAGGAGCGGCGCCGAGAGGTCGACGCCCGTCACCGGGAAGCCGCCCCGGGAGAGGACGACGGCGTGGCGCCCCGTGCCGCAAGCGAGGTCCAGGATTCCTCCGCGCGCCTTCGCCGCGTACGGCGCGAGGAGGCCGTAGGCGAACTGCGCCTGGCGCGCCGCCTCCAGGTCGTCCCGGTTCGGGTAGAGGGCGAGGTACTCCTCTCCGAACCAGCTCGCGTACCAGGGGTCCCGGTCGTCGGACGTGCTCAACCTTCCGATGATACGGCCGCCGTCGAGAGCCTCCGCCGGCTCGGAGCTCAGAAACCCCAGAGGGCGAGCTCGTCGATGACGGCGGCGAGGCCCGGGTGTTTCACGAGCTCCTCGTAGAGCCAGCCGTGCCGCTCCTTCACCGACGCGAGCTCCGCGCGGGCGCGGGCGGAGTCTCCCTCGGCAGCCGCGGCGTGAAGCCGGTCGACCGCGGCGCGCTCCTCGTCGCCGAGACGCGCGTCGAGGTCGCGCCGGACGGAGTCGAACGCGTCCCGGACCCGGCCGTCCTTCTCGTCGGCCACGTCGTCAGCTCCCCTGCTCGACGGCGAGCTTCGCCTCCGCGAAGGCGATGTCCGCGTTCACCGCGTCGAGCTGCTCCCGCCCGACGACCGCGAGGCGCCGCACGTCGCCGGCGCCGAGCTCCTCCCGCGTCGCGGCGGCGTCGATCGCGTCCTTCTCGGCGGCGAGGTCCGCGAGGACCCGGACGGAGTCGTCCGCCACCTCGGCGAAGCCGCCGCGGACCGCGACGGACGTCTTCTTCCCGCCGTCGCTCCAGGTCACCCGGCCGACGGCGAGGAGGGAGACGAGCGGCGTGTGGCCCGGGAGGATGCCGAGCTCTCCGAGCTCGCCCGGGAGCGACACGGCGTCGCACGCGACGCGCTCCACGACGGAGCGCTCCGGCGTGACGACCGTCAGCGTGAGGCGGCCCGGCGCGGACATCGGATCAGGCCTCGCCCGCCTTCTTCATCCGTTCGTAGCGCTCGAGGACGTCGTCGATCGTCCCCTGGAGCAGGAAGGCCTGCTCGGGGACCTCGTCGTGCTTGCCCTCGACGATCTCCTCGAACGACCGGATCGTGTCGGCGATCTTGACGTACTTGCCGGGCAGGCCGGTGAACTGCTCGGCGACGTGGAACGGCTGCGAGAGGAAGCGCTGGATCTTGCGGGCCCGCGCGACGACGAGCTTGTCGTCCTCGGAGAGCTCGTCGATGCCGAGGATCGCGATGATGTCCTGCAGGTCCTTGTACTTCTGGAGGATCTGCTGGACCTGCCGCGCGACGGAGTAGTGCTTCTCGCCGACGGTCATCGGCGAGAGGATCTTCGACGTCGAGGCGAGCGGGTCGACGGCCGGGTAGATGCCGAGCTCTGCGATCTGCCGCGAAAGGACGGTCGTCGCGTCGAGGTGCGCGAACGCGGTGGCCGGCGCGGGGTCGGTCAGGTCGTCGGCGGGGACGTAGATCGCCTGGACCGACGTGATCGAGCCCTTCTTCGTCGAGGTGATCCGCTCCTGCAGCTCGCCCATCTCGGTCGCGAGGTTCGGCTGGTAGCCGACGGCGGAGGGCATCCGGCCGAGGAGGGCCGAGACCTCGGAGCCCGCCTGCGTGAAGCGGAAGATGTTGTCGATGAAGAGGAGGACGTCCTTCCCTTCCGTGTCGCGGAACCACTCGGCGACGGTGAGGCCCGTCAGGCCGACGCGCAGGCGCGCCCCCGGCGGCTCGGTCATCTGCCCGTAGATGAGCGCGCACTTCGACTTCTTCCAGTCGTGCGGGTCGATGACGCCCGACTCGGTCATCTCGAGCCAGAGGTCGTTGCCCTCGCGGGTCCGCTCGCCGACGCCGGCGAAGACGGAGTAGCCGCCCGCGGCCTTCGCGACGTTGTTGATGAGCTCCTGGATGAGGACCGTCTTGCCGACGCCCGCGCCGCCGAAGAGGCCTGTCTTGCCCCCCTTCGTGTACGGCTCGAGGAGGTCGATGACCTTGATCCCCGTCTCGAACATCTCGACCGAGGTCTTCTGCTCGTCGTACGGCGGGGCGTGCCTGTGGATCGGCCAGCGGTCCTTCGTGGCGACCTCTCCGAGGCCGTCGACCGGCTCTCCGATGACGTTCAGGATCCGCCCGAGCGTCTCGGGGCCGACCGGGACCGAGATCGGCGCGCCGAGGTCGACCGCCTTCATGCCGCGGACGAGGCCGTCGGCCGGCTTCATCGCGATGCAGCGGACCCGGTTCTCGCCGAGGTGCTGGGCCACCTCCGTCATCAGGTCGATCCCGACCGTGGAGAGGCCGTCCGGGTCGGTGACGTGGACGGCGTTCAGGATGGCGGGCAGGTGCCCGCCCGGAAACTCCACGTCGACGACGGGACCGATGACCTGGACGATCTTGCCTTCGATGGCCATGTGCTACCTCTGCGGCCGGCGGGGCCGGGAGTACTCGGAGCCGTGTGGGAGGAGGCGATCCGTGCTCATCCCCTCGAGCGTGGAGGGGGTCCGGGGGAAACCCGGGCGCGGGTTCCCCCGGGTCATTTCAACGCCTCCGCTCCGGAGACGATCTCGATGAGCTCCTTCGTGATCTTCGCCTGGCGCGCCCGGTTGTAGGTGAGGGTGAGCGAGTCGATCATCTCGCCCGCGTTCTTCGTCGCCGACTCCATGGCCGTCATGCGCGCGGCGTTCTCGGCGGCGTTCGACTCGAGCAGGATGCGGAACAGCTGGAACTCGACGTGCCGCGGGAGGAGGCGTCCGAGGATCACGTCCGGCCCCGGCTCGAAGAGGTAGTCGGTCCCGCCGCTCTCGCCGGCCCCCAGCTCGTCGAGCTCGATCGGCAGGAGGCGCTTCACCGCGACGGTCTGCGAGATGACGCTCTTGAACTCGTTGTAGACGACGTGGACCGCGTCGACCTCGCCGCCGGTGAAGCGGGCCGCGAGGGACCGGGCGATCTCGGCGGCGGTGTCGTAGCCGAAGCGCTGGAAGAGGCCGGGCCGGGACTCGAGGACGGGCACCGTCCTCCGCTTCCAGAAGTCGACGGCCTTGCGGCCCAGCGTCACGAGAGAGACCTCGACGCCCGCCTTCTTCTTCTCGCGGACGAAGGCCCCGGCCGCCCGGTTCACGTTCGTGTTGAAGGCGCCGCAGAGGCCCTTGTCGCCGGTGACGACGACGAGGACGACCTTCTTCTCCTCGCGCTGGGCGAGGAGGGGGTGCGCGGGAGAACCGTCCTCGCGCGGCGGGATGCGCCCCGTCACGGACGCGAGGGTCGCGCCGAGAGTTCGGGCGTACGGGCGCGCCGCGATGACCCGCTCCTGGGACCGGCGGAGCTTCGACGCGGCGACCATCTTCATCGCCTTCGTGATCTGCTGCGTCGACTTGACGCTGCGGATCCGCCGCCGGATGTCGATCAGGTTCGGCATCGCGTCTCCGGCGTCAGGCCTTCGCGCTCGGGTTGTCGGCGAGGAAGAGCTTCTTCGCCTCCGTGACGGCGGCGGCCATGGCCTCCTCGAGCTCCTTCGTCATCTTCTTCGCCGACCGGACCTCGTCGAGGAGGGCGGCCTTCTCGGAGACGAGCATCCGGTGGAGCGTCTTCTCGAACGGCAGGACCGCCTCGACGCGGAGGTCGTCGAGGAAGCCCTTCGTCCCCGCGAAGACCGAGGCCACCTGGAGGGCGACGTCCATCGGGACGAAGACGTTCTGCTTGAGGATCTCGGTGAGCCGCTTGCCGCGGTTCAGCTGGCTCTGGGTCGCCTTGTCGAGGTCGGAGCCGAACTGCGCGAAGGCGGCGAGCTCGCGGTACTGGGCCAGGTCGAGGCGGAGCGTGCCGGAGACGGTCCGCATCGTCCGGACCTGCGCCGAGCCGCCGACGCGGGAGACCGAGATGCCGACGTTGATCGCCGGCCGCTGGCCCGAGTAGAAGAGGTCGGACTCGAGGAAGATCTGCCCGTCCGTGATCGAGATGACGTTCGTCGGGATGTAGGCGGAGACGTCGTTCGCCTGCGTCT
>CAYVPO010000008.1:0-35199 GCA_964453825.1 uncultured Holophagales bacterium | reverse complement strand
CGGAGCGGCCTCGGCGGCCTCGTCGACCGCGCCTTCGACGCGCTCGCGCGCGTCTACGCCCGGGTCCTCGCAAAGGGGCTGAGGCACCCCGTCGCGGTCCTCGTCGCCGGCGTCCTGTTCCTCGGGGTCGCCGCCGTCGTCTTCCGGGCGCTCCCCTCGGAGTTCGTCCCGTCGCAGGACCAGGGGCGCCTCATGCTCCGCGTCCAGACGGCCGTCGGGTCCGACATCCGCGAGACGGACATGGCCTTCCGGAAGATCGAGAGCTACGTCACGGCCCGTCCGGAGGTGACGCGCTGCTTCGGCGTCGTCGGCGGCTTCGGCGGCGGCGTGAGCGGCGGCGTCGTCTTCGTCTCGATGGTCGACAAGCGCGAGCGGAAGCTCTCGCAGGCCCAGTTCGCGGCGGAGATCCGCAAGGAGCTCAACTCCTACCCCGGCGTGAGGGTCGTCGTCCAGGACCTCTCGCAGTCCGGCTTCACGGCCCAGCGCGGCTTCCCGGTCGAGTTCTCGGTCCGCGGGCCGGACTGGGACGTCCTCGTCGGGAAGGCGCGGGAGATCTCGGAGAAGCTCGCCGCGAGCGGCCAGGTCGTCGACCTCGACATGGACTACCGGATCGGGATGCCGGAGCTGCGGATCGTACCGAACCGGGCGCGCGCCGCGGACCTCGGCATCTCCGTCGAGAACGTCGCCACCGCCCTGAACGCGACGCTCGGCGGCCTGCGGGTCGGCAAGTACTCGACCGAGGGGCGGCGGATCGACGTCCGGCTCCGCCTCCTCGCCGGCCAGCGGACCCGTCCGGAGGACCTCTCGCGCCTCCGCCTCCGGAGCGCGGCCGGCGACCTCATCCCGCTCTCCTCGCTCGTCACGACCGAGGAAGTCCCGGCGCTCCAGGCGATCACCCGCCGAGACCGCGAACGCGCGATCACGATTTACGCGAACGTGGCGCCGGGAGTCGCGCAGGCCGACGCGCTGAAGTACGTCGAGGGCCTGGGGACGGACATGCCGACGGGATACCGCCTCGTCCTCGGCGGGGCGAGCGTCGCCTTCCGGGAGTCGATGGGCGACCTCCTCTTCGCCCTCGTCCTCGGGATCGGCGTCGCCTACATGGTGCTCGCCTCCCAGTTCAACTCGTTCCTCCATCCCGTGACGGTCCTCTCGATCCTCCCGCTCTCGGTTGCGGGAGCGGCGTTCGCCCTCCTCGCCACGGGCCGAAGCCTGAACATCTTCTCGATGATCGGCCTCCTCCTCCTGATGGGGATCGTGAAGAAGAACTCGATCATCCTGGTCGACTACACGAACCAGCTCCGCGAGCGCGGGCTCGACACGTTGAACGCGCTCCTGAAGGCGGGACCGGTCCGGCTGCGGCCGATCCTCATGACGTCGACCGCGACGATGATGGCCGCCATCCCGCCTGCCGCGGGCATCGGCTCCGGGTCCGAGATCCGGGCGCCGATGGGGGTTGCCGTCATCGGCGGCCTCATCGTCGCGACGGTCCTCTCGCTCCTCGTCGTGCCGGCGTTCTACCTCGTCACGGACCGGATCCGGGATCGGGTCCGCGGCCGCCAGGCGGACTCGGAGGCGAAGCCGCCCGAGCCCGCACCGACGGCGAGCTGATCGGCCGAGCGACCCGGCGCGCTCTTCCCGAGCGTGCCGGGCTGCTTCCCGACCGGCCCCTCCTCGGAGCGTCTGCTATGGTCCCCGCCCCATGATCGCGGTATCGGATCTCGGAAAGGCCTTCGGCGCGCAGACCCTCTTCGAGGGCGTCTCGATCCAGTTCAACCCCGGCAACCGCTACGGCCTCGTCGGGGCGAACGGCTCCGGGAAGTCGACGCTCCTGCGCATCCTCTCGGGCGAGGAGTCCCCCTCGAGCGGCGTCGTCTCGATCCCGAAGAAGCTCCGTCTCGGGGTGCTGAAGCAGGACCATTTCCGCTACGAGGAGATGCCGATCCTCCACGTGGCGATGATGGGGAACCAGGAGGTCTGGGAGGCGATGGCCGAGAAGGAGCGCCTCCTCCACGCCGAGGCCGAGTTCCAGAGCGAGCGCTACGCCGAGCTCGAGGACGCCATCCTGCGGAACCAGGGCTACTCGCTCGAGGCGCGCGCGGGCGAGATCCTCGAGGGCCTCGGGATCCCGACGGAGGTCCACCGGTCTGCCCTCTCGACCCTTTCCGGCGGCTTCAAGCTCCGCGTCCTCCTCGGACAGGTCCTCGCGGCCGACCCGGGCGCGCTCCTCCTCGACGAGCCGACGAACCACCTCGACATCGTCTCGATCCGCTGGCTCGAGAAGTTCCTCGTCTCGTACAAGGGCCTCGCGATCGTGATCTCGCACGACCTCCGCTTTCTCGACAACGTCTGCACCCACGTTGCCGACGTCGACTACGAGACGGTCACGCTCTACACCGGCAACTACACCGCATTCGAGGCGGCGAAGGAGGCGGAGCGGGAGCGGAAGGAGGCCGAGATCCAGAAGCGCGAGAAGCAGATCGCCGGCCACCAGGCTTTCGTCGACCGCTTTCGCGCCAAAGCCACGAAAGCCCGCCAGGCGCAGAGCAAGATCAAGCTCATCGAGAAGATCGTCATCGACAAGCTGCCCGAGAGCTCCCGGCGGCACCCGCGGTTCCGCTTCCGCCAGCGGCGGCCGAGCGGGCGCTCGGCCCTCGAGATCGAATCCGTCGGCAAGGCCTACGGCGACAACGTCGTCCTGAAGGACGTCTCCCTGCGGGTCGACCGCGGCGATCGCCTGGCGATCATCGGCCCGAACGGGATCGGCAAGTCGACGCTCCTGAAGATCGCCGTGGGCGAGCTCGCTCCCGACACCGGCAAGGTCACGTGGGGCTACGAGGCCAGCCCCGGATACTTCTCCCAGGACCACGGCGAGCTCGCGAGCGCGGGGCGGCAGTCGATCGAAGCCTGGCTCTGGGAGGCCGCCCCGGGCGAGCCGATCGGCTTCGTGCGTGGGCACCTGGGCCACGTCCTCTTCACGGGCGACGACGCGGACAAGCCCGTCCGGGCCCTCTCGGGCGGCGAGGCCGCGCGCCTCGTCTTCGCCCGCCTCTCGGTCCTCGGCCCCAACGTCCTCGTCCTCGACGAGCCGACGAACCACCTCGACATCGAGGCGATCGAGGCCCTCGTCAAGGCGCTCCTCGACTACGACGGGACCCTCGTCTTCGTCTCCCACGACCGCTGGTTCGTCTCGCGCCTCGCGAACCGGATCCTCGAGATCTCGCCGAAGGGGCTCAACGACTTCCGCGGGACGTACGACGAGTACCTCGAGAGGTGCGGCGACGACCACCTCGACGCGGAGGCGGTCCTCCAGAGCCTCCGGAAGGCCCGGAAGAGCCAGGAGTCCCGGAAGAAGGAGCCCGAGCCGAAGCGCCTGAACCGGGTGAAGGCCCTCGAGAGAAGGCGCGACGAGCTGACGAGCCTCATCGAGGCCGCGGAGTCGCGGGTCCACGACATCAGCGAGCGGTTCCTCGACCCGTCCCTCTTCGGAAAGAGCGGGCAGGCCGAGACGCGGAGGCTCGAAGAAGAGCAGAAACAGCTGAGAGCCAGGCTCGAGGAGCTGATGACCGAGTGGGAGCAGGCCGAGCGGGAGCTCGAGGCGGAGCGCCAGGGCGCGTAGCTTTCAGCTCCGGTAGTCCGCGTTCTCCGACACGTATTCGTGGCCGAGGTCCGCGGCGAGGAGTCGCGCTCGAGACCGTCCCACGCCGAGGTCGATGGCGAGCGGAACCCTCTCGCGAGCGAACGCCTTCGACGCCGCGGCCTCCCGGTAATCGACCGGGGCGCCGTCCTTCACGAGGACGACCCTGCCGACCTTCAGCGAGACGCGTCGCGTCGAGACGCGCGCGCCGCTCCGGCCGATCGCCGCCAGGATGCGGCCCCAGTTCGCGTCGCCGCCGTAGAGGGCCGTCTTGACGAGCTGCGAGGTCGCGACCGCGTGCGCCGCGAGCCTGGCCTCGCGCTCCGTCGCGGCGCCCTCGATCAGGACTTCCATGACGCGGCGAGCCCCCTCGCCGTCTCTCACGATCCGCCACGCGAGCTCGTTGCAGACCTTCGCGAGCGCCGCGCGGAACGCCGCGGCGCCGTCGGGGGACCGGAGCTCCGGCCCGCCCCCCGCACCCGACGCGAGGAGCAGGACGGTGTCGTTCGTCGAGGTGTCGCCGTCGACCGAGATCGCGTTGAAGCTGCCGTCCACGGCCTCCTTCAGCGCCGTCGCGAGGAGCGCCGGCGAAGCCGCGGCGTCGGTCATCACGAACGCGAGCATCGTCGCCATGTTCGGGTGGATCATCCCCGCCCCTTTCGCGACGCCGACGACGCGGCAGGTCTTCCCGGCGTGGGCGAACGTCGCGCGGGCGACCTTCGGCGCGGCGTCCGTCGTCAGGATGGCGCGCGAGACCGCCTCGAGCCCGCCGGAAGAGAGCCGTGCGAAGGCGTCCGGCAAGAACGCCGTGACCTTCTCGTCGGGCAGGACGACTCCGATCACCCCGGTCGAGGCCACGAAGACCTCTTCGCGCGGGCATCCCGCGAGGGCGGCCGTGCGTTCCTGGACGCGCCGCGCCGCCGCGAGCCCTTCCCCGCCGGTGACGGCGTTCGCGCAGCCCGCGTTCACGACGACTGCTTTCACGCGGCCCCGACTCTTCTTCAGCGCGGCGCGCGAAAGGACGACCGGTGCGGCCTGGAACCTGTTCTTCGTGAAGACCGCCGCCGCGTTCGCGCCGCCGGGTGCGACGAGGAGAGCCACGTCGAGCCCCGGCCTCTTGCGCAGGCCGGCCTGGACGGCCGAGCCGAGGAACCCTTTCGGCAGGCTCATCGCGCGCCCCTCCCCACAGCAGTTCGTCGTTCTGCCGCGATCCGAGACGCGGCCCTCCGCGCCGCCTGCGCGACGCGCTTCGGAGCCGTTCCGCCGATTGCGCCGCGCCGGGCCAGCGCGCGACCGAGGTCGACGGATTCGAGGTCCTCTTTCGTGACGCCGTCGGACGGCGGCAGGTCGAGAAGGCCCATTCCCCCGGCTTCCGCGGCCGCGAACCGCCGTCCGACGACCTCGTGGGCCTGCCGAAACGGGACGCCCCGACGCGCGAGCGCGTCCGCGAGCTCGGTCGCGAGAAGCCGGTCGTCGGCGGCCGCCTCGCGCATCCGCTCGCGGTGGAGCTTCAGGCCGGCCACGAGCGCCGTCAGCGCCGGGAGCGCCGCGTCGAGGACGGCGCGCGTCCGGAAGAGCGGCTCCTTGTCGAGCTGCAGGTCCTTGTCGTAGGCGAGCGGGAGTCCCTTCAGGAGGGCGAGCAGCCCGACGAGCTCTCCGATCGCCCGGCCCGCGTGGCCGCGGGCAAGCTCGAGGAGGTCGGGGTTCTTCTTCTGCGGCATGCGCGAGGAGCCCGTGGAGAGCGCGTCGGGCAGCTCGGCGAAGCCCGCCTCGTCCGACGTGAAGAAGACCAGATCCTCGGCCATCCGCGAGAGGTGCGAGAGGTGGAGGGCGGCGACGAAGAGGTACTCGGCGGCGGCGTCCCGGTCCGAGACGCCGTCGAGGGAGTTGGCCGTCGCGCGGTCGAAGCCGAGGCTCCGCGCGAGCCGCTCGCGGTCGATCGCGAGGGGCGTGCCCGAGAGCGCGCCCGAGCCGAGCGGGCACTCGTTCGCCCGGCTCCGCGCCGCGCGGACCCGGTCCGCGTCGCGCAGGAGCATCTCGACGTACGCGAGGCACCAGTGGCCGAACGTGACCGGCTCCGCGCGCTTGCTGTGCGTGTAGCCCGGCATCGGCGTCGCCGCCCCCTCCGCGGCCCTTGCGGCGAGCGCCGCGGCGAGGTCGAGGACCGCGCCGTGGAGCGCGTCGAACGCGCCGCGCAGCCAGAGCCTGAGGTCGGTCGCGACCTGGTCGTTCCGCGAGCGCCCAGTGTGGAGCTTGCCGGCGAGCGGGCCGATCCGCTTCCCGAGCTCGCCCTCGACGTACGAGTGGACGTCCTCGGCGTCGGTGTCGCGCCCTTCGCCCGCCTCCCAGGCCGCGAGGACGTCGCGGAGGCCCTTCACGATCTTCCGGGCCTCCGCGGCGGAGAGCACGCCGCAGCGCCCGAGCTCCTCGGCCCAGGCGACCGAGCCGGCGACGTCCTCGGCGATCAGGGCCCGGTCGAACGACCACGAGTCGTTGAACCGCCGGAGGACCTCCGCCGGCCCGGCGGAGAAGCGCCCCCCCCACAGGTCGTGACGGGAGCTCATCCCCACGGCTCGAGACGGAGCTCCTCGCCCGCCTTCACCGCCTCGTCCGTCGGAGGGACGAGCCTCTTTCGGCCCCGCGTCGGGAGGCCGAAGAGCCGGATGAAGCCGGTTGCGTCGTGCGAGGTGTAGCCCGTCATGTTGAACGACGCGAGGTTCGCCGAGTAGAGCGAGTGCTCGGAGCGGCGACCCACGACGATCGCCGAGCCCTTGAAGAGCTTCAGCGTGACGTGCCCCGTGACGGTCTCGGTCACCTTCTCCATGAACGCCTCGAGCGCCTCGCGGAGCGGGCTGAACCACTGCCCGTAGTAGACGAGCTCGGCGTAGCGGAGCGCGAGCCGCTCCTTCTCGTGCATCGCGTCGCGGTCGAGCGTGAGCGTCTCGAGGGCGCGGAGAGCCTGGACGAGGAGCGTGCCGCCGGGGGTCTCGTACACGCCCCGCGACTTGATGCCGACGAGGCGGTTCTCGACCATGTCGATCCTGCCGACGCCGTGCCGCGCGGCGATCGCGTTCAGCTTCGCCAGGAGCTCCGCGGCCGGGAGGAGCTGCCCGTCCACCTCGACCGGGTAGCCCCCCTCGAAGCCGATCGTCACCCGCTCCGGCTCGTCGGGAGCCTTCCGCGGGTCGGTCGTCAGCTTGAACATCGACTCCTCCGGCTCGAACGCCGGGTCCTCGAGCGGGCCGCCCTCGTGCGAGATGTGCCAGAGGTTCCGGTCGCGCGAGTAGGGCTCCTTCTTCGTCACCGGGACGGGGATGTTCCGCGCCGCGGCGTATTCGATCGCGTCCTCCCGCGAGTTGATCGACCACTCGCGCCACGGCGCGATGATCGTCAGCTCGGGAGCGAGGGCCTGGTAGGCGAGCTCGAAGCGGACCTGGTCGTTCCCCTTCCCCGTGCAGCCGTGCGACAGCGCGTCGCAGCCCGTCTGAAGGGCGATCTCGACCTGCTTCTTCGCGATGATCGGCCGCGCCGTCGAGGTGCCGAGGAGGTACTCGTGCTCGTAAACGGCCCCGGCGCGCAGGACCCGCCAGAGGTACTCGTTCGCGAACTCCTCCTTCGCGTCGACGAGGTGGAAGTCGCACGCGCCCGTGGCGAGAGCCTTCTCCTTCAGGCCCGCGGTCTCCTCGGCCTGGCCGACGTCGACCGCGACCGCCACGACCTCGCAGCCATAGCTCTCCTTCAGCCAGGGGATGATGATCGAGGTGTCGAGGCCTCCCGAGTAGGCGAGGGCGGCCTTCCGGATCTTCGTCGCGCTCATGCGGCACCTTCCTTCAGGGTCTCTTCGAGGGCGGTCAGGAAGGCCGAGAGGGCGGCCTTCGGGACGACGTATGGCGGGAGGAGGCGGATCACCGTCTTGCGGGCCGTGCCGACGACGAAGCCCTTCGCGAGGAGCCTCTTCTGCACCGGGCCTGCCTCTCGGTCGAGCTCGATCCCGCGGATGAGGCCGGCGCCCCGCACGTCGAGGACGGCCGGGCAGCGCCGCTTCAGCGCGGCGAGCTTCCTCCCGAACCACTCGCCCGTCTCCTCGACCTTCGCGACGAGACCTCCCTCGACGAGCTCGTCGAGGACGGCGAGGCCGAGCCGGCAGGCGACGGGGTTTCCGCCGAACGTCGTCCCGTGGTGGCCGGGCTTCACGAGCGCGGCGATCCGCTCCGAGACGAGGGCGGCGCCGAGCGGGAGCCCTCCTCCGAGCGGCTTGGCCATCGTGACGACGTCGGGCGCGACGCCCGCCCGCTGGAACGCGAAGAGCTTCCCCGTCCTCCCGAGGCCGCACTGGATCTCGTCGAAGACGAGGACGGCGCCCGTCGCGTCGCAGAGCTCGCGCGCCGCGCGGAGGTAGTCCGGAGTGAGCGGGACGATTCCCCCCTCGCCCTGGATCGGCTCGAGGAAGACGGCGGAAGTCGTCTCGTCGACCGCCGATCGAAGCTCGTCGACGTCGTTCGCGGGGAGGAACGTCACGCCCGGCAGGAGCGGCTCGAACGGCTCGCGATACGGCGGGTTCCCGGTGAGCGAGACCGCCCCGACCGTTCGCCCGTGAAACGAGTTGTCGAGCGCGACGAGCTTCGAACGGCCTGGGGAAGCGAGGCGGGCGAACTTGATCGCCGCCTCGTTTGCTTCCGTCCCGCTGTTGCAGAAGAAGGCGCGCGCGAAGCCCGAGAGCGACACGAGCCGCTCGGCGAGCTCGCCCTGGGCCGGCTGGTAGAAGAGGTTCGAGACGTGGAGGAGGTCCGTCGCCTCGGCCTTCAGCGTCTTCACGAGCCGCGGGTGGCGATAGCCGAGGGCGTTGACCGCGATGCCGGCGAGGAGGTCCCAGTAGACCCTCCCCTCTGCGTCGACAAGCCTCGCCCCGCGCCCGTCGCGCGGGTGGAACGGCGTCCACGCGTAGGTGCCGAGGAGGTAGGAGGCGGCGCGGGCCTCCACGGCGGAAGGGCTTTCGTCAGGCCGCGACAAGGCAGGTCCCTCCTTTCCCCTCGAGGAGGGCCGCCCTGTGGAGCGACGGGCCGGCGACGAGGACCTCGGAGACGCCGGCGTCGATCGCCTCGAGCGCGGCGCGGAGCTTCGGCTTCATGCCGCCCGTCACCGCCGGCGAGGCGAGGAGCGCGCGGCCGGCGCGCGCGTCGAGCCGCTCGATCACGTTCCCGTCCGCGTCGAGGACCCCCTCGACGTCCGTCAGGAAGACGAGCCGCTTCGCCCCGAGCGCCCCGGCGAGGGCCGAGGCGGCGGAGTCGGCGTTCACGTTCAGGAGCGTCCCCTCGCGGCCGAGCGCGACCGACGCGACGAGCGGCAGGAAGGAGGCGCCGAGGACGGCCGACAGCAGCTTCGGGTCGCAGCGGACGACCCGCCCGACGAACCCGAGGTCGACCCCCTCGACCGCCTCGTGGAACTCGGCCCAGAGCGTGTCGCCGTCGGCCCCGGAGATCCCCGAGGCGAGGATTCCCATCGATCGGAGCTCGGCGACGAGCGTCTTGTTGACGAGCCCCGAGAGGATCGACACGACGACGTCGAGCGTCTCCGCGTCGGTGACGCGGAGCCCGCCCTGCACCTTCTTCGGGATGTCGAGGGCCTCGAGCATCGCGTCGATCCGCTTGCCCCCGCCGTGGACGACGATCGAGCGCTTCCCCGAGCTCCAGGCGGTCGCGATCGCCTCGAGGGCCGAGCGGCGCAGAGCCCTGTTCTCGAGGAGGCTCCCCCCCAGCTTGACGACGTCGGTCAAAGCAGTCCCTCCCTTTCGGGCATTCCGAAGAGCCGGTTGAGGTTCTGGACCGCCTGGGAGGCGGCTCCCTTGAGGAGGTTGTCGATGGCCGACACGACGATCGCGCGCCGCCCGCCCGGGAGGAGCTTCCAGCCGACGTGCGCCCGCGGTGTCCCGACGACCTCCTTCAACTCGGGCAGCCGTCCCGCCGGGTGGACCTTCACGAAGGGCCGGCCTGCGTAGGCCTCCGCGTAGCGCTCCGCCAGGAGCGCGTCGGTGACCTCCGCCGCGAAGGAGACGTGGATCGTCGAGAGGATGCCGCGGACGAGAGGGAGGAGGTGCGGCACGAACGTGAACGCCGCCCCGGCCGGAAGCCCCAGCTCCTGCCGCATCTCCGGCTCGTGCCGGTGCGTCCCGGCCGCGTAGGCCTTGAAGCTTCCCGCCACCTCGCAGAACGAGTATGCGAGGTCGGCCTTTTTCCCCGCTCCCGAAACGCCGCTCGCCGACGTGACGAGGACCGGCTGCGCGCCGTCGAGGAGCGGCGCCAGCGGCTTCAACGCCACGAGGACCGACGTCGGGTAGCAGCCGGGGTTCGCGACGAGCTTCGCGGCCTCGAGCTCTTCCCCGCACCACTCCGTGAGTCCGTAGACGGCCTCGGCCAGGAGCGACGGGGCTGGGTGCGTGAATCCGTACCACGCCGGGTAAAGAGAGACGTCCTTCAGCCGAAACGCGCCGGAGACGTCGACGACGCGGACGCCCGCGTCGAGGAGCCTCGGCGCGAGCTCTGCCGAGACCTCGTTCGGCGTCGCGAGGATCGCCGCGTCGGGCCGCGCCGCGAGAAGCGCCTCCTCCACGTAGGGCACGACATCGGGGCCGGAGAGGCCGCCGAGGTCGGGGTGCAGGTCGGCGAACGCCGCTCCCTTCCCGCCCGGGCTCCCGAAGAGACCGGCGAGCTCGACCCCAGGATGGCGAGACAGGAGGCGGACGGCCTCGGCGCCCGAGTAGCCGGCGGCGCCCACGACGGAGACACGAATCACTCTCGAATCCTCGATTCTCCGGAACGGCTCCGGACTCTAGGCGTGGCGTCGGCGGTCGGCCGCGGACGGGCCGGCGAGGCGCGCGGCGAGGGCGCGCGCGGAAACGGCGCCCGGCGTCGCGACGAAGACCGTGTCGTCGCCGGCGATCGTCCCGACCGCCTCCGCGAGCTCCGCCTCGTCGACGGCCCGCGCGACCGGGTGCGCGCCGGCCGGCGGCGTCCTGAGGACGACGACGGAGCCGGCCACGCGGACGGACAGCACCGCCTCCGAGAGCGTCCGCTGCAGCCGGGCCGCCCGATGCGCCGCGTCCGCCGCCCGGTCCGGGGTCCCCTGCAGGGCGTAGCCCCCCGGGGTCTTCACGAGCCCGAGCTCCCGGACGTCCCGCGAGAGGGTCGGCTGCGTTGCTTCGAAGCCTCTCCCGGCCAGGAGGCGCTGAAGCTCCTCCTGAGACCGGACGACCTCCTCCCTCAACAGCCTGAGGATGACGTCCCGGCGGCGGAGCACCGAAGCATTCGAATGTTTATTCGGCACATCGAAATAATATTCATATCGGGACGCGACGTCAAGATCCCCCCCTCCCGGACGCGACAGGGGGGGCGTCCGGACGCTTCGCCCCGCTTCCGGCCTCTTCCGCCACCTCCCCGGCTTTCCGGGGGCGCTCGAGCCCTCCGGGCCGCCTCACCACGAGACCACATCTCAGCCGCACCCCCATCTGATGCCCCTGAATCATTGAAGAGGCCCCTCCCGGTCCGAATAATCCGCGCCCGGGGGTACTCGTGACCGACAGCACCCGTTCCGAGCTTTTCGACCGGCTTCGCGCCGGCATCGTCCTCCTGGTCGTCCTCGCGGCCTCTTTCGCCCTCGCGGCCACGGCTTCGGCGAAACCGCCGACGGACGACGACTGCCTCGCCTGCCATTCCGAGCCGGCGGGCAAGGGAAAGAAGGCGCCGCAGAAGGCGCTCGCCTCCTCCGTCCACGGCGAGGCCGGGCTGGCGTGCGTCGACTGCCACGCGGACCTGGCGAAGCTCAAGGCGCTCCCGCACGGCCCGAAGGTGGCGCCCGCCGACTGCACGACCTGCCACGACGCGGTCGCCGAGAGCCACGCCTTCCACCCGATGATGAAGGACGACCCGACGGCGATCGCCTGCGCCGACTGCCACGGCGGGCACGACGTCGTCCGCGTCGCCGACCCCGGCTCGCCCCTCGCGCCGGCGGCCGTCGGGAAGGTCTGCGCGACCTGTCACGAGACGGAGGTCGACCTCTACACGAAATCCGCCCACGGGGTCGCCGCGACCGCGAAGGTGAAGGAGGCCCCGGCCTGCCTCACCTGCCACGAGACCGCTCTCGTCTCCGTGCCCGACGGCGCCCCGCCCGCGAGCGCCAAGCAGGCACAGGAGAAGCTCTGCCTCTCCTGCCACCTCGACAACGCGGACGTCCGCGCGCGCGTCTCGCCGGGCGCCGGATTCATCGCCAGGTACGAGGAGAGCGTCCACGGCAAGGCCCTCCTCGCCGGGAACGAGAAGGCCGCCAACTGCGTCGACTGCCACGGCGCGCATACCGTTCGCAAGAAGAGCGCCGACGGCACCGGCCCCACGCCGCTCGACATCGAGAAGACCTGCGCCCGCTGCCACGTCGAGGTCGACGCGGCCTTCTCGAAGAGCGCCCACGGAAAGGCCCTCGCCCGCGGGGTCCGCGAGGCCCCGACCTGCACGACCTGCCATGGCGAGCACAACATCCTGAAGGCGAGCGACCCGAACTCCCCCGTCGCTGCCGCGAACGTCGCCCAGAAGGTCTGCACCCCCTGCCACTCCTCGCTCCGCCTCTCCGAGAAGTACGACATCAAGAGCGACGCCTTCAAGACGTTCGAGGAGAGCTTCCACGGCCTCGCGGTGAGAGGCGGGCAGGCGAACGTCGCGAACTGCGCCAGCTGCCACGGCTCCCACGAGATCCTGCCCTCCTCCGACCCCGCTTCCCGGATCCACAAGGACAACCTCGTCGCGACCTGCGGCGAATGCCACCCGGGCGCCGGCGCCCGGTTCGCCCAGGGGAAGATCCACGTCGACGCCACCTCTAAGGACGAGGAGCCGCTCCTCTGGTGGATCGGCTTCATCTACGCGGGCCTCATCGTCGGGACGATCGGCGGCATGGCGGCCCACAACCTCCTCGACTTCGTGAAGAAGTCGCGCCATCAGCACCACGTCCGCCACGGCCTCGTCGAGGTCGAGCCGGCGCCGCACCGCCTCTATCTGCGCATGACGCTCGAGGAGCGCCTCCAGCACGCCGCGCTCGCCCTCAGCTTCATCGTCCTCGTCATCACCGGCTTCATGCTCCGGTTCCCCGACTCCTGGTGGGTCGTCGCGCTCCGAAACCTCTCCACCTCCGCCTTCGAGGCCCGGAGCTGGATCCACCGCATCGCCGCGATCGTCATGTGCCTCGCGTCGGCCTACCACGTCTATTACGTCATCTTCACGGCACGCGGGCGACAGCTCGTCAAGGACCTCTGGTTCCGCCTCAAGGACGCCCGCGACCTCTTCGACATGCTCAAGTACAACCTCGGCCTGACGCCGGTGAAGCCGAAGCTCGACCGCTTCAGCTACATCGAGAAGGCCGAGTACTGGGCCCTCATCTGGGGAACGATCGTCATGGCCGCCACGGGCTTCGCGATGTGGCTCGACAACAGCTTCATGAACCTCTTCGGGAAGCTCGGCTACGACGTCGCCCGTTCCGTCCACTACTACGAGGCGATCCTCGCGACGCTTGCGATCATCGTCTGGCACTTTTACTTCGTGATGTTCAACCCCGACTCCTACCCGCTGAACACAGCCTTCTGGACCGGCCACCTCTCCCACAAGGAGATGGAGGAGGAGCACCCGCTCGAGCTGGAGCGGATACTCGAGGCCGAGGAGAAGGAGCGCGCGAAGGCGGAGATGGCCGAGGCCGAGGGCGACGCGAAGGGCCCGAAGAAGCCGACGGCCTGACGCGGGGCGGTCCCGCTGGACTCCGGGGGGGCTCGGTCCGCGAGGACCGGGCCCCTCTCGTCTCGTCCGAAAGCGACGAAACGCCTACGCTTGCACTTACGCTCTTGTCGCGCCCATGCGATTACGGTAGGCTGTCGCAGTGAGCACCGTCATCCGTCTCAGGAGCCGGAAATGAAGAGTGAGCTGAAGGCCATGAGAGAAGAGCCGAAACAGCTCCGACTCGCGTATCCGACCAGGAAGCCGACGGCTTCAAGGCCGGACCGAGGGAGTCGCCCGCGGACGCTCAGGGTCGCCGGTCTCTTCGCCGGCGTCGGCGGTCTCGAACAGGGGCTCGCGCGGGCTGGACACGAAACGGCCCTCCTCTGCGAGATCGACGCTGGAGCTCGTGCGGTCTTGGCCGCACGCTTCCCCGACATCCCCTGTGCGCCCGACGTCCGCGAGCTGAAGACGCTCCCGAAGGGGACGGAGCTCCTCGTCGGAGGCTTTCCATGCCAGGACCTCAGCCAGGCCGGCAAGACGGCCGGGATCGAGGGCTCTCGCTCGGGACTCGTCGGCGAAGTGTTCCGCCTCGTTCGCACGACCCGGGTGCCGTTCGTGCTTCTGGAGAACGTGCCGTTCATGCTCCAACTCTCTCGCGGGCGGGCACTCGAAGTGATCGTGGCGACGCTCGAGAGCCTCGGCTATCGATGGGCCTATCGGGTGGTCGACACACGCTCATTCGGCCTTCCGCAGCGGCGCGAGCGGGTGTTCCTGCTGGCTTCACTCGACGAGGACCCTCGGCGGGTGCTCTTCGCCGACGACGCCGGTGAACCGGAGGCCGTGCCGCAGGGCCGTGTGGCATGCGGGTTTTACTGGACCGAAGGGGTCCGCGGACTCGGCTGGGCGGTGGACGCGGTGCCGACACTGAAGGGGGGCTCGACGGTCGGTATTCCCTCGCCTCCCGCAATCGTGCTGCCGTCGGGGTCGATCGTGAAACCCGACCTTCGCGATGCCGAGAGGATGCAGGGCTTCGAAGTCGACTGGACGAAGCCCGCCGAGTCGGTCGTCAAGCGCGGCTACCGCTGGCACCTGGTTGGAAACGCCGTTACCGTGGACGTTGCGCGATGGCTCGGAGAGCGGCTGGCCCTGCCGGGCGAGTACGACGACGAGGCAGATTCTCCGCTTCAGGCGGGACGTCCCTGGCCGCGGGCCGCGTGGAATCTCGGGCAGGGCCGCTTCGCAGCCGACGTGTCCGCCTGGCCTGCTCGGCGGACGCGCATGCACCTGCAGGAGTTCTTGCGATTCCCGACGGAGCCCCTTTCCGCCAAGGCTACGGCCGGCTTCCTCTCCCGGGCCCGTTCCGGCTCTCTCCGCTTCCCGCCGGGATTCCTGGCGGAAGTGGAGCGCCACCTCGGGCGGATGCGTGAAGAACTCGCAGCAGCCGTCTGAGCCGTACGGCTCTTCCCGAAAGCTCTCCCGCAATCGCCTCGGCCTTCTCGTCGATGCCGAGACGTCCGTCCGCATGGCCAGAGTCCGCCAGAAGGACACGTCGGCCGAACAGCTCGTCCGGAGCCTGCTGACGCGCCTCGGTCACTCGTTCCGGAAGTCGAATCGCGACCTGCCGGGCACGCCCGACGCGGCGAATCGCTCGCGTCTCTGGGCGGTGTTCGTGCACGGATGCTTCTGGCACCGGCACGCGGGCTGCTCGCGGACGACGACGCCGAAGCGCAACCGGGCCTTCTGGGAGACGAAGTTCGACCAGAACAGACGGCGGGACGCGCGCGCCCTGGCGGCGCTGCGGCGGCTCGGCTTCCACACGTTCGTCGTCTGGGAGTGCGAGATCCTGGAGCGACCCGAGGTCGTCGAGAAGCGGCTCATGAAGCAGTTCGGGCCCGCGCCTCGTCAGAGGATTCGAAATCGGGACGCATAGAGCTGGGCCACCCGCCGGATCATGGTCCCGTAGTCGTAGATGTCCCCCGCAGATGGCGCCGGCGACTTTTGGACGAGATTCACCGGCGACACGTCGTTCCGACACTCGACGACGACGATCGAGAGGGCGTCGAAACCGTGTTCTCCGGGCTTGGTCCGGCGCGGCATCTCACGGATCTTCGCGACGACCCGTTCGGTGACCATGGGCTGGTCGTGTTCGGTGATGATGGGCTTGCGACCCGTCTGACGGCCAGGACTGCGAAACTCCTCGGCGAGGTTGACCATGACGAAACCGACGGCGATCCCTTCGTCGGCCGCGGCGTGGATGGTCTCGTGGCTGGAGTTGAGCTCGTCGTAGAGCCGCGGGAGCGCCTTGACGTGCTCGGTCATACAGGCCTTGGCCTCCAGTGCGACCTGCACGCTTCCGACGTCCGCCTTCCGGACGTCGGGGAGTCCTTCGAGCATCTTCTTCTCTTCGGTCGTCAGCTCGATGCCCTAGTCCTTCACGAGGGCACGGAAGCCGGGCTCCTCCGGCTTCGGCACGCTCCGCGGCCGCGCCAGGACGAGATCGAGGTCCTTCTTGCGATCGTGCTTGAAGTCCTTCATCTCGTGGTTGAGGCCGAAGACGACCGCTCCGTTCGCCACGTGCTCCCGGAGGACGGGACTCTCGCGAAGCAGGTCGAAGAGGATTCCCCAGCACGCGACCTTCGAGTGGTGGTCGCTCCTGGAGTGGTACTGCCACAGCGCGCCGGACTTCCCCGTCCGCCGCGGCCTGCTCATCGTTCGCGCCAGGATCGTCGGTCCGTACATCACAACGATCATCCCACGACCGCTCGAACATCGGCATGTCCCGGGAACGAGGGAGGAGGCCCACACCGTCAGCGTCCGGTCGGTGCGTCCTGCGAGGGAGCGTTCGAGCACGCGCGGGAACCCGAACGGGACCGACGAGCAGGCCGACGGGGGAAGCGGCCGCGCTGTCTGACGAGCGGAGCGAGGAGTTCGCGGCCGCCCGTCGGCCCGCGCAGGCGGGCCCGATTCGGGTCGCGCGCGCGCAGAGCGAGCCGCGGGATGCACCGATCGGGCGCGGGCCACAGAGACGCGAGCCCCGCCTGGCACGGACCCGCCCCGGGCTTCTCGGTCGAACGATTCGGCCCCGTCCGATGCTCTCGCACCGAGCGGGGCCATGCCGCCGGTCGGCGCCGACCTTCCCCCGCGCCTCCCCCCCCCTACTTCAGCCCGAGCTGCGTGAGGATCTCCGGGTTCTCCTCTTCCATCGCGAGGACCTGGTGGCAGGCCTCGCAGTCCGCGGAGACGGTCGTGCCGTCCTTCGCTTCGAGGTTCCCGCTGTGGCAGCGGAAGCAGCCCGGGAAGTCCTCGTGCCCGATGTTGTTCGGGTGGTAGCCCCAGTCCAGGTCCATGTTCGGGAAGACGTTCCGGAGGTAGACGGACTGCACCGCCTTCACGGCGCGGTCGAGCTCGGCCTTCTTCGCGGCGGCGACATCCGGATGCTCCGAGGCGTAGAAGGCCCGGAGGCCCGCGTCGATCGCCTTCGCGGCCTCCTCCTGGGAGGTGTACTTCGCCTTCAGGAGCTCGAGGGCCTTCTTCTTGACGAACGGAAGGTCGCGGCTGATCGCCCCCGCGGTGATCTCGCGGTCGAGGCCGCGGTGCGGGAGCTCGAAGGCGTGCGTCGGCCGGTTGTGGCAGTCGACGCAGTCCATCGCCCGGGTCTCCCCCTCCGCGAGCTGCTCGGGGGTCGCCTGGACCTCGCTGCTCGCGAACTCCACTTCCTTTCCGGAGTCGTCCTTCCAGGTGACGCGGGCGATCTGCTGCCGGCGCCCGTCGATCGCCGTGTAGCTGATGCGCGACCCGGCGTCCAGGTGGCGGCCGTGGATACCGACCGTCCCCTGCGCGTTGTGCCCGCCGACGTGCATCACGAGGACCGTCGTCAGCTCGGTGCTCTTCTCGTCCTCGGCGTACTTCTTCTTGATGACGACGCGGTCCCCGGTGAAGCGCTGCGGCCAGTGGCACTGCTCGCACGTTTCGCGCGCCGGACGGAGGTGGTGGACCGGCGAGGGGATCGGCTTCGAGTAGGTCTTGAAGGCGACCGCGAAAACCTGGCGGGTGCCCGAGAGCTTCGACTTGACGAACCAGGACGCCCCTTCGCCGATGTGGCACTCGACGCAGCCGATGCGGGAGTGCGGCGAGCCGCGATAGGCCGCGAGCTCCGGAGCCATCACGGTGTGACAGGCCTCGCCGCAGAACTCGACGGAGTCCATCACCTCGAGCCCCTTGTAGGAGGCGAAGCCGACGATCGTGGCGTTCAGGAGCGTCGCGGCGAGAACGAACGTCGCGACGCGGCGGACCTTCGGCGACCCGAAGTCGACCGGCGGGGGCGGCTCGGCGGCCCGCCCGGCCTTCTTGTCGCGCCAGCGCTGGAGGAAGTAGCCGGCGGGAATCAGGAGGAGCCCGGCCACGAAGAGGGCCGGCAGGATCATGAAGAGGATGATCCCGGAGTAGGGGTGTCCGTGCCCGCCGCGAAGCAGCTCGATCACCCAGAGGAAGACCATCGAGATCCCGGTCGCCGTCGTGACGACGACGCCCGCCTGGCTGAGCCGGTTCTGTCCGAGGATCCTGAAGATCGTCCGGCCCCAGAGGGCCGTCCGTTCGCGAGCGGTCGGCATCGGGTCTCTCCTCCTCCGGCGTAGTTTCCCACGGGCCGCCGTTCGGGCCGACCGCGTTTCCCGTGCAACCTCGGCCCGCGACTCGGCAGGGCGAGCTCGGGAGAGAGGACCCGCTTGACGCCTCGCGGCAAAAGGCGGAGATTGCCGGCAGGGCGGATCGAACGGCCGCCTCGGCACGACGAGGGGGTGGAGCGTGGCGAGAAGCGGACAGGAGCGAACCCCGGCACTACGGCCGGTCCGCAAGAAGCTGCTCTACTTCGCCCCGAGCCGCGCCCACTCCGACAGCCTGCTCGCGGCACTCTCGGCGCAACCCGGAACGACGCGCGGCCGCGAGGAGGGGGCCACCGTCCTGCGCCTCGGCGGCACCTCCTTCCGTTTCGTTCTCCGGCAGGACCCTCTCGAGGCCCACGAGGCGCTCCACAGGGAGTACTTCAACGGCGTCGTTCTCGACCTCCGGGCGGTGCCGGGTCCTGCCTCGCGCCTCGAGGAGACCTTCGCGCGCGCCCTCCGGCTCCTCGACCTGATGGACGGCGAGCCCGACCCGGAGCTCCGCTTCGGCTTCCATCGGATCCTCGCGGTCCTCTCGGGACCTGACTCCGTCGTCGTGGACGACCGCATCCGGCAGCTCGGCGCCCGCGGCGTCGGGAGGGTCCTCCGGGACCCCTCCCCCGGCGCCGGCGAGCGCCGCGGCCCGCGCCTCGCGGCCTCGGCCGAGCTCGGACGCCTCGTCGGCGGCGAGCTGCTCCGGATGACGACGGGGCGCCGCGTCGGGTCGCGGGCGCTCTGCGCCTCCGGGGGCGGGATCACCGGCATCTACTTCGAGATGGGCGCGCTGAAGTGCCTCGCGGACTGCCTTCCGCCGGGCGCGCTGAACGCCTTCGACATGTACTTCGGGATCAGCGCGGGCGCGGTCCTGACGGGGATCCTCGCGAACGGCTACTCGATCGACGAGTTCATGGCGTCGATCGCCGGCCCCGGCTGCGAGCGCATCCCCCCTTGCGACCTTTCGCTCCTGAAGATGTCGTACGTCAACCTCGCGAATCTCGCGGCGCCGCTGGAGACGGCGACGCGGGCGCTCGCGGCCGGCCTCGCCGACCTCGTCCGCGGTCGGGTCAGCCCTTCTCTTTCGTCGCTCTTCCTCGACTACTCCGACTTCCTCGCGGCGCCGTTCCGCGCCGACGGCTACGAGGAAATGCTCCGCTTCCTCTTCACGCAGCCGGGCGCCTCGAACGATTTCCGGAAGCTCCCCCGCCGCCTCTACGTCGGGGCGACCGACCAGGACGCCCGCGAGCACGTCCTCTTCGGCGAGCCCGGGCTGGACGACGTGCCGATCAGCCTCGCCATCCAGGCCTCGCTCAGCATCAACCCGGCCTTCTCGTCGACGAAGATCGGAGAGCGCTACTACGTCGACGGCGCCGTCACCCGAACCTCCGACTTCACCGAGGCGATCGGGAAAGGGGCGGACCTCATCTTCGTCCTCGACCCGCTCGTCCCGTACGTGTCGAAGGGGG
This sequence comes from uncultured Holophagales bacterium, assembly GCA_964453825.1. GTDB lineage: Bacteria > Acidobacteriota > Thermoanaerobaculia > UBA5066 > UBA5066 > UBA5066. Next base: position 15,695 of record CAYVPO010000008.1, on the reverse strand, counting down.
CCGCTGGCTTCGCGAGCCGCCGGGGGATCCTCTACAACGCCGACCAGGACATCCGAACCGTCTCCTACACGCGCTTCGAGACGACGCGGCGCTGGGTCCTCCGGCAGCACCCCGAGGTGAGCCTCTACGCGTTCCTCCCGGCGAACCGCCAGAGAAAGGTCCTTTCGGTGAACCCGATGGACCACCGGCCCTTCCTCGCGGTGTGGCGCGGTGCCTATCTCTCCACTCTCCAGCGGATCCACCTCCTTCGCCACAAGATGTGCGGGGACCTCGCCGCCCACGGCCTCGCGCTCGACACCGCGAGGGCGGATGCGGTGGCCGCACGGCTGGAGGCGACCCCGGAGCCTTCGTTCGCAGACTTCTTTCCCGACGGCAAAGTCGCCGTCGCGAAGGGGATGAAGCCGGCCCGGGCGCTCCGGATCGCCGGCGCCCCTCCGGACGAGGAGATCGTCTGCCGGGCGGGAGAACGAAGACCGGCCGTCGCCTGAGGCGTCAGCGGGGAGAGACCCGGAACCGGACCCCGACCAGGACTCGGCTCCGCGCCGCGATCGGCTTCCCCTTGAGCGTGGCCGGTGAGTACGCGAGCTGCTCGCGGGCCGCTTCGGCGACGACCGCGTCGACCTCGGAGGCGACGCCCCGGACCACGCGGATCGATCCGACGCTCCCATCCGCGTTCACCAGGACCTCCAGCTCGACCTGACCGTCGATACCGGCGTGGCGCCGCATCAGCTCTTCGTCGAAAACGGGGCGGACGTCCGATGAGCGGACTGGCGGGATCGCGCCCGGAGGAAGAGCCGGAGGGACAGTCGGCGTCGGTACCTCGGTCGGCGTCGGAGTCGGCTCGGGCGTCGGCGTCTCGGTCGGCGTCGGCGTCGCCTCCTCCGCGACCGCCGTCGGCTCGACGACGGCGATGGGTCCGGGCTCGGCGGCCGGCGTCGAGTCGGGCTCCGGCGTGGGGACGGCGGCCGGGGTCGGAGCCGGCGTCTCGGTCGGTGCCGGCGAGGCCCACGGCAGCCGCGGCGCGACCTTGTCCCAGACGACGAGCCCGAGGACGACGGAGTTCACGCCGAGGAAGAGGACCAGGAGGACGACGAGGCCCGACCTACGGGGCGCCGGCGGAGCGGACGGCGTCGGGGGACGCGGCCTCGGGCGAGGCGCCGCGGGCGCCGGGACGGGAGCGGGCGCCGCGGCGAAGACGGGCTGCGACGCAACGACGGTCGGCTCGTCGGCGACGGCGCGGGCGGGCGGCGGTGCGAGCGCCGCCCGGAGCGCCTCGGCGAAGGCCCCGCAGCTTTCGTAGCGTCCGGCCGGCTCCTTCGCGAGGACCCGCTCGAAGACGGCGTCGACCGCGGGCGGGAGTCCCGGGCGGAGCGACGACGGCTGCGGCGGCGCCTGCGCGACGATCCGCATCATCACGACGGCCGGGGCCGCGTTCGGCCCCCACGGGAGCTGGCCCGCCAGCATCCGGTAGGCGAGGACGCCGAGCGAGAACTGGTCCGACGCCGGGGTCAGCGACTGCCCGCGCGCCTGCTCCGGGGAGAGGTACATCGGCGTCCCCATGAGCGTCCCGGTCGCGGTGAGCCCCGAGCGGTCGGCGACGTTCTTCGCGAGGCCGAAGTCGCCGAGGACGATCCGCCCGCTCTGGTCGAAGAGGACGTTCACGGCCTTGATGTCGCGGTGGATGATCCCGCGCGCGTGGGCCGCGTCGAGCGCGGAGGCGAGCGCCTCGACCCAGTCGCAGACGGTCTCGGGCGGCGGAGGCGGGCCGGCGTCGAGGCGCGCGCCGAGCGTCCCGCCCGAGAGGTACGGCATCTCGATGTAGGCGACGCCGTCCTCGACCCCGAAGCCGTAGATCGGGAGGACGTTCGGGTGCTCGAGCTGGGCCGCGGTCTTCGCCTCGCGCCGGAAGCGCGCGTCGAACTCCGGGAGGCTCGAGATCGTCTCCTTGACGACCTTCACTGCGATGCGCCGTTCGAGCGAGAGGTCGATCGCCTCCCAGACCTCCGCCATCCCCCCTTCGCCCAGCTTGCGGACGAGGCGGCAATTCCCCAGTCGCGTCCCTTCGGCCAGCGGCATCCCGGCGGTCGTCCTCCCGGATCGGTCGAGCGATGTTAGTCGATCGGCCGCAGCGCGGCCGGCGGCCTACTCGAGGTTCACGGTGGCCCGCCACGCCCCCAGGGCGATCTCGTCCCCGTTGGCGAGCCGGGCGCGCGTGACGACGGCCCCGTTCACCGTCGTGCCGTAGCGGCTGCCGACGTCCTCGAGCCAGAAGTTTCCCTGCCCGGAGAGGAGAACCCGCGCGTGGTGCCTCGAGACGCCGGGAAGCCGGACGATCACGTCGTTCTCGCGGGCCGCACCGATCGTCACGATCGGCCGGTCGAGGAGGTGGACCTCTCCCATGTTGTCCGCCAGGTGAGGCCCGGCCGCGCCGCGGGGCGACGGCTCTCGCACGCCGGCCGATCTCGTCGGGGGGGACGCCATTGCTGCAAGGATACGCGCCGGAGGCGGCCTGTGCATCCTCCCAAAGGTCCCCGGCCGCGACGCATTCGCCCTCCCCCGCTCTCCGGCGTCGGCGCAGCACGTCGGCGCAGCACGGTTGACACGGCTCCATGCACGGGACGAGCATCCCGCCCGATGCTCCTCGACAGGCTTCTCCGTCCGGTCGCCGGGCTGCTGCTCGTCGCGATCGCGCCGCTCGCGCTCGACGGCTGTGTCTCGGTCGGCCTCACCCGGAGCGCCGCCGACGGCGCGGAGACCGGCGAGGTCGCCGTATCCGTCTACCGCAAGACGGCCGAGCGCGACGCGGGGCTCCCCGTCGCGTTTCCCGTCCTCTCCGAGCTGCGGAAGGTCGAGGGGGGCGCCCACACGACCGTCGCGCGTTCGATGGCGGCATCGTGGTCGGTCCCCGGCGTGCCGCCCGGCCGCTACGTCCTCCGGGTGGCCCGGAAGATCGACGAGCACGGCGACGTCGTCCCCCTGAAGAAGCCTTACTCCCGCGAGTTCGACGTGGCGGCCGGCGAACGTGTCGAGGCCGCCGTCGTCCTCGAGAAGGTGCCCGTCGGCTGGATCGTCCTCGCGGCCGTGACCGTCGTCCTCCTCGTCGTCCTCGCAATCGAGCTCGCCGAGGAGGTCGATCTCCCGCCGCCGCCCGCCCTGCCGGTCTCGGACCTCTTCCTCCACGTCGCGCTCGCCCTCCCCTGGGGTTCCGCGGCGGGTCCCCGGAGCGTCGAGCCGGGTGTGGCCGACGTCTTCCCCGCGCCCGGCTCGGTCGTCGCCGCCCGCCGCGTCGCGGTCAGCTTCCTGATGTCCCGGCCGCTCGACCCGGGCGCGATCGAAGCCGACGCGGTCCTCGCCGTCGGCTCGCTCTCCGGCGAGATCCCGGGGGAGGCGACGTGGCAGGAGGGCGACCACCTCCTCCGGTTCACCCCCTCCCGCGACTTCCGGTCCGGCGAGGATGTGACGGTGACGCTCGACCTCGGCCGGGTCGCCACTACGGACGGACGGAGAGGCAGCGGCCGCGCGTCGACGACGTTCCGGGTCCCCTGAGCCTCAGGCGGCTCCGCCCGCGGCCCTTTTCGGCAGCGTCTCCGCTTCCGGGCCGGCGTCCGGGACGGAGCGGAGCCCTCCCCTCCGTCCCGCCCGGAGGAGGAACGCCGCGAGAAGGCCCAGCATGAGGGCGAGGAACGCCTGGGCGGCGAGGAACGCGACCGGCTTGACGACCGCGAACGCGGGGTGGACGAAACGGACGAGCCAGCCCGTCGCCTCTGAGAGGAACGTCGTGCCGAAGGTCCCGATCACGAAGAAGGCCTTCAGTCTCCGCGGCCCGGGGACGAAGACGTACAGGTGCGTCAGGACGAGGAGGACCATCGCCATCATCGCGAAGTGCCCGTGCGACGACTCCACCATCGACCCGAACGTGCGGGCCGGCTGGAAGGTCTCTTCCGACCCGCGGTAGTAGGAGACGACGCTCGCCGGGGAGAGCCCCATGCGCGAGAAGTACATCCCGAAGCTCGAGGCCCACAGGCCCGTCAGGAAGACGAACGTCCCCCAGAGCGTGAGGCGCGTGAGCGGGTTGTTCTGGTAGCCGCCCTGCTCCATGTACTTCATCGTCTCCTCACTTCGCCGGCCCGGCCGGCGGTCCGATCTGCGCGTCGAGCGCGAGGACGCGGCGCGCCGCCGCCGCGATCGCCCGCGTCGTCAGCGTGGCCCCGGTGACGTGGGCGAGGGCGCGGCCCACGAAGAGCCCGTCTCCGGGCCGTTTCCCCTCCACGCGGCGGAGCCACCCGTCTCGCGGGAGGTAGTCCTGCGGCTCGCCGAACGCGAGGACGTCCACGCTCCGGAGGCTGCCGTCAGGCGCGACGACGATCATCAGGACCTCGCGGGCGGTCCTCACCACATGGTCGTCGAAGTAGGCCGTTCCGAGGTGCGCCCCCTCCGGCGAGAACGCGGCGTAGCGCGTGACGATCGCGGACTCGACCGGCGCCTGAGCCGCCTTTCGCGCCGCCTCCGCCTGGGCGGGAGTGAGATACGCGGTGGAGCGGACGACGCGCGCCGGCGGCGGGAAGACACGGGCGAGGGCCTGCTCCTGCGTCTCGAAGACGGCGGCGCCCGCCGCGCCCGAAAGGAGCGCGGCGAGCGCGAGGACGACGGCGGCCGGGCGGATCCGGCCGAGCTCCCGGCGCGTCACGGAATCAGAAGAGGTAGGCGAGTGCGACATTCCACTGCGGGACCCCCGTCCCCGCGGCGTCTTCGTAGTCCTGCCAGTCCAGCTTCAGAGCGAGCTGGGGAATCGGCTTGAAGTCGAGGCCCACGGTCCACGCCGTCTTCTCGTTCGCGCCGTCCCGCGTCCAGCCCGCGGGAACCCCTCTCTGCGTGTCGGTCTTCTCCCACCTCACGAACGGCGTCAGCGCCATCTGCGTGCCGGGCGCGAGGCGAGACAGGACCTCGTAGCCCGCGGAGAGGTAGTACCCCTCCTGCCGTTCGCCGATCGACCTCGAGCCCGTGAGGCCGAGCGACCTGTTCAGGAGCGCGGCGTCGTCGACCGAGACGCGCGCGAAGACCCCTCTCAGCCAGAGGCCGCGGAACCTCCAGTCGGCGTGGACGTCGAAGGTCGTCGTCCGGGCGCCGAACGACTCCCCGTCCGCGACGAGGTCCTTCCCCGACTCGCCCGAGAAGAACGAGACGCCCGCGAGGAGCCCCGGGACGGAGACGAGATCGACCCGCCCCGTGACCGCGAGGTTGTCGGCCGTCGCCTTCGCGCCGTTCTGCCGCCCCCCGCGGATGCCGTTCGCGGCGTTGAACGACGACGCCGAGAGGCTCTCGGTCAGGTAGAGCTTGTAGGCGACCGGCCCGGCTTCGCCGAAGACGCCGACTCCGTTCGCCCTCCAGGTGGAGGGAAGGATCCGGCTCTCGGTGTCGGGGCGGCGGGCGCCGAGGTAGGTCGTCGGCTCGTGCATCTCGTTCACGAGGCCGACCGGAGCGAGGAGCAGGCCGGCCCGAAGGTTGAGCTCGTCGCGCAGCATCGCGTCGAGCGTCAGGAACTCGACCGAGACCTCTCCCCCCTTCCCCGTCGAGGCGTGCTCGTACTCGATCTCGCTGTTCAGTACGAAAGTCCTGTCGAACTTCCAGCCGAGGTAGACGACGGCGCGGAGGTAGTCCCACTCGTTCGTCTTCCCGGACCGGGCGCCGTCCTCGCGCGTCGCGTCGAAGTTCTGGTAGAGCGACTCGCCGTAGCCGCCGATCGAGAGGCCGGAGCTCTTCGCGTAGACCTTCGACGCGGCGGGACCGAGGCCCCACTTGCCGGTCGCCGCCGCCGGCGGAGCGGGGTCGGACGCGTCGCCGAGGCGGCGCGCTTCGAGCTCGCGCGCGAGGACCTCGATGCGGCGGGCGAGCTCCTCGTTGGAGGGCGTCTCCTCGGATCCAGCCGGCGGAGGAGCCGGGGCGGGCTCGTCGGAGCGGGCGGAGCCCGCGAAGAGGGTCAGGGCGCAGATCGGGAGCGCGAGGAGCGCCCTCGAGGTGGGGTTCATCGATTCTCCTTCGAGTGGATTCAAGGTTCGGTCGCGGCGGCCTCGGGGCCGCGCCGTGGCGACCGGAGCGGGACGAAAGGGGCTTCGGCAACGGTTTCGAGCCCGCCGTCCGCGGCCGGGAGGACGAACGCGACCCGGCCCGAGCGTCGAAACCGGGCATCGGGGTCGGCACGCCCGAAGCCGTTCGGTCCCTCGACGGCCCACGCCGTCGAGAGAACGTCTGCGAGCGCGCCCGACGAGGCGAGGACGGTCACGGATCCGGTCGGGAGAACGAGCTCTCCCGTCCGCGGATCCAGGAGGTGCCCGGCCTCCCGCCCGTCGACGGTCCGCGCGCGTTCGGAGCTCGACGAGGTGGAGAGCGATGCATCCCGGAGCCGGACGGAGAGGACCGGAGACGAGTCGTCGAATGGCGAGGCGACGAACGCCTCGCAGGGCGGACGGCCGGCTGGGGGGCCGATCACGAGAATCTGCCCGCCGAAGTTCAGGAGCGCGTCGTCGATGCCCCGGGCCCGGAGCACCGCCGCCGCGCGGTCGAGGGCGAATCCTTTGGCGATGCCGTCGAGGTCGAGCGTGACGCCCGGGTCGAGACCGAGCTCGCGCGTCGCGGGGTCGAATCGAACACCGCCTGCGCCGCTGCGCGCAGCGGCTGCTCGCCGCTCTTCCGGCGAAGGCCATCTTCCGTTTCCTCGCAGGTCCCACGTGGCGACCAGCGCCCCGACGGCCGGCGAGAAGGCCCCTTCCGACAGGTCGGAGAGGCTCAGCGCCTCCGCGACGAGCGCGCCGAGCGTGTCGGAAACGACCGTCGTCTGTCCTCTGGAGGCTCGAGCGTGAACACGCTCGAGCTCGGTCCCGCCCTTCCAGAGCGACGCGGCCTCCTCGACCTCGGCGACAGCCCGGAACGCTGCTTCGTAGGATTCGTCGACGTCGGGCGTCCCTGCCGGGAGCCGAAGCTCGAGGACAGTGCCCATCAGCCACCGGGCGCGGACTGCTTCGCCCGTCGTCGCCCCGTCCACCGCTCCTGCACCGGCCGTCCGGGTCGCGAGGAGGACCAGAGCGAGGGACAGAACCCTTCCGGCATCGATTTTGAGAGTCGATCTCAAGACGAAGCAAAGATAGGCCGACAGTGGCGACCCTGTCAATCGAGATTACGTCGCAACATGACGCAAATCATATGGGGTAACCCGTTTGCGGTTCGCTAGACTCCTCGACGGAGGAGAGAACATGGCGAATTGGGAGCGCCGGGACGTCGTCGTCCGCACCACCGCGACCGGGCACGAGCTGACCGCGCCCGTGTTCATCGCCCGCGGACGGCAGGAGAGGCCCGCCGCCTACGTGCAGGCAAACGTCCACGGCGGCGAGTTGCAGGGCAACGCGGCCATCCTCGGCCTGTTCGACCTCCTCGAGTCGGCGCCTCTGCGCGGAACGATCGTCCTCGTCCCGCGGGTCAACCCGATCTCCGCGAACCAGCAGGTCGGGGACTACGTCGCCGGGGTCTACGACCTCCTCACCGGCGTGAACTTCAACCGGGGCTACCTCTACCTCACCGGCCCGTCCCGCTCCGCGTCCGCTGCCTGCTACGTCGACGTCGACTCCTTCGCGGCAGCCCACCTCTCCTCCCCGATCGGCGAGATCCGGACGGGTTTCCGAGAGGCGCTCGGGGCGGCCCTCGCTGCGATCGAGGAGGAGGCGACCCCGTGGGGCGCCGACTCCAGGCTCGACTTCGCGCTCGCGATCCAGAAGATGGCGGTCGACGCCGACCTCGTGCTCGACCTCCACACCGGCGACCGCGCACCGCGATACCTCTACTCCCCGGAGGGCGCCGTCGCCGCGGCTCGAGCCTTCGGGCTGCCGTTCGTCCTCGAGGTGCCCGCACGCTTCGGCGGCGCCCTCGACGAGGCTTCCTTCGTCCCGTGGCAGGACCTCTCCGACGCCTTCCGGCGGCTCGGCCGCGCCGACGTCCCGCGGCTCGTGGACGGGTTCACCGTCGAGCTCGGCTCGATGAACGACTTCTCGCTGGAAGCCGGGCGGGAGGACGCCCGACGGATCGCTTCGGCGCTTCGCTACTACGGAGTCCTCGAGGGCGAGCCCGACGCCCCCCTCGGCCCGATCACGGCCTGTTCGGCTTCCGACTACCGGTCGCTCCACGCCCCCGTCGGCGGCCTCGTCGACCTCGCCGTCCGCCCCGGTACGCGCGTGAAGGCGGGAGACGTCGTGGCCCGGATCGCGGACCCGTCGAGGTGCCGAAGCCTGCCGCCGCGCGCCTCCGACGCCGTCGTCGAGGTCCGCGCCCCCGAGGACGGAGTGGCGCTCCTCTTCCACGCCTTCTCGTCGGTGCCGAAGGGCGCCCGGCTCTTCTCGATGATGACGAAGACGCGCTCCCTCTGAATGAAAAGGGGGAGAGGATCGCTCCCCTCCCCCCCGAAGCCCGATCGGGCCCCTCCTCCAGCCGGCCTCAGCCGTCCGACTTCAGGCTGACGTCGTCGATCCGGAACGTCGTCGTGAGCGAGGAGTCGTTCGTCGCCGCGAAGCGGACCTTGACGGTCTGCCCCTTGTACGACGTCACCGAGTAGCTCTTCAGCGCGTACGTCGAGGAGCTCGCGGTCTTGTTCAGGTTCGAGAGTGTGCCGAGCGTCGCCAGAACGGACCCGGTGGAGGCGTTGACGAGCTGGACGTTCAGCTTGTCGTAGGCCGTCGAGGTCGTCGTCTCGCTCGTGACGATGGAGACGTAGAAGGTGAGCGTCGCGCTCGTCGCCGCGGACGGGAGGACGACGTTCGCGCTCGTGACCGACTGCGAGGAGGACGCGTAGACGCCGACGTAGGCGTAGTCCGAGCCGCCGTGAGGCGCGCTGCCGTTCGCGATCAGCGTGTTGAAGCTCGTCCCGCTGTAGGCCGTCCGCGACCAGGAGCCGTCCGGCGCGCTGTTCGTCGAGGTCGTCAGCGATTCGAAGCTCCCGTTCGCGAGGCGCTCCACCTGCCCGCCGGAGCCGCAGCTCGCCGAGAAATTCTTCCCGGTGGCGTTCGGACCGACCGTGACGGAGAGGGAGGCCGGAGAGAACGTGCACCCGGACTTCGTCGCCGAGACCGAGTAGGTGCCGGCGGTCAGCCCCGTGATCGTGTAGGCGCCGCTCGCGTCGGACGCAGCCGACTTCGAGCCCGCGCTCACCGTCGCCCCGCTCGTTCCGGCATTCCCGGCGATCGAGTAGGTCGCCGCTGCCGTCTGGACGGTCGCGGTCACCGAGAAGCTCGCGGCCGCGTAGCCGTAGACGCCGAGCCACCAGCGGCCGGCGCTCGGGTTCGTCGCCGTGCAGGTCTCGTTCCCGGAGGAGGTGTAGGGACGGCACGTATAGGACGACGACGTCGGCTTCGCGTTGAAGCGCGTATAGATGTCGATGTCGGCCGTCGCGCTCGTCGTCGCGAACGTCAGGCTCGTCGCCCCGGACGGGACGTCGATGTAGTAGTACTTCCACGCGCTCTTGGCGACGCTCTGGCCCGTGAGCGTGACGCCGCTCGTCAGCGCCGTGTCGCCCGTCGAGCAGGTGGCCGTGAAGGTCTTCCCGGTCGCGCTCGGGCCGACCGTGACCGAGATCGACGTGGGCGAGAACGTGCAGCCCGACTTCGACGCGGTTACGGAGTAGGTGCCCGCCGCGAGGCCGGCGAGGGTGTAGTTGCCGCTCGCGTCGGAGGTCGTGGAGACGCCCCCGGCGGAGACGGTGGCGCCGTTCGTCCCGGCGTTGCCGGCGATCGAGTACGTCGTCCCGCAGGACCAGGTGCCCGGGACGCCGACCGCGTCCCACGCCTTGTGGACCGACTGCCACTCCGCCGTGCAGGTCCCGCCGTAGAGGTCGGAGGCCGCGTTGGCGGTCGCCGTGCGGGCGCCCTGGAACGTCGTGGAGGTCGTCATGTAGGCGGAGAGGGCGCGGTACCAGATCTTTTCGGCCTTCGAGAGACCGAGCCCTGAGACGGAGACGGTCGTCTTGTTGCGCGGGTGGGTCCCGCCCTGCGACAGGAGGTAGAAGAAGAGGTTCCCGATCCCGCTGTTCGTGTGGACGCCGCAGTAGTCGTTGCTGCTGGACGGCGAGCAGCCCGAGGCGTAGTTCCGGGTCGGGTAATAGTCCGCCGAGTCGCCGTCCTTCGCCGGGTCGTACATGTAGCGCAGGGCGTCGCCGGAGGTGCTCGGGGTGTAGACGTCGGCGCCGACCGCCCAGTCGGTCCGCGTCGAAGCGCTGCCATTGCCGCCGTAGAAAGCCGCGGCGCGGCCCAGGATGTCGGAGTTCGCCTCGTTCAGGGCGCCCGAGTCGTTCTGGTAGGCGAGGTCCGCGGTCCTCGAGCAGACGGCGTGCGAGAACTCGTGCGTCGTGACGTCGATGCCCCGGGCGAGATTCGAGAACGTGCTCCCGTCGCCGTCGCCGAAGACCATCTGGTTGTAGGGCGAGTCGATCCAGGCCGCGTTGTTCTTCGTGCAGCTGGAGCCGGTCGAGAACTGCCCGTGAACCGAGGAGACGATCACCGAGTCGGAGCCGTCGTACGAGCTGCGTCCGTGGACGTTCTTGTAGTAGTCGTAGGCGAGGCCCGTGTTGTCGTAGGCGCCCATGACCGCCGTGTCGGACGACGTGCCACCCTCGGAGATGACGAGCGTGCCGGGGAGCTCGCTGCCCGTCGAGAGGCAGGCCTGGTTCATGGTGTAGACCTTCCGGTTCTTCGCCGTGAATATCTTGGAGAGGGAGCCGACGAACGCGCCGGTCGAGGCGTCCACGTGGACGTCCTCGAACCGAAGCTCGTCGTCCTCGACCCACATCGCCCGGATCGGGACGGCGAGGACCGGATCTCCCGAGAGGGCCCAGACGACGGGGTCGAGGACGTCGACGACCTCGACGTTCGCCCCGCCCTCGCGCTCGATCCAGCCGATCGCGGCGCCTGCCGACTCGGCGGGGGCGAGCGCGGCGACGACCGGGAGATCCAGGCCGCCGACGAAGCGGCCGCTGATCCCGAGGAGGCCGTCGCCGTCGACGTGGACGACGACGTCGCCCCCGAGGACCCGGATGCCCCTGTAGGTCTGCATCATCCTCACGTGCGTCTGGCCGAGGTTGTCCTTCTCGTCGAGCCGGAACGCGAAGCCGTCCTCCGGACCGCGGCCGAGGACGTCGCGGTACTCCTCGAGCGCCTCGGCGGCCGCGGCGAGCGGCTCGCGCCGCAGGCCGGCGCCGGCCCGCATCGCCTCGCCGCGCTGCGGCTCGCGGACCCGCAGGTCGACGTCGCGGGCCGTCGGACGGGCGACCCCCTCGTCCCCGACGGGGCGGGCGAGAGAGTCGCCCGGCAGCAGGAGAGCCGCCGCGGCGATCACGGACGCCAGGAACAGACCATACTTTCGATTCATTCAGTCCCTCCAGCCCGGATGCGGTCGAAGACCGCCTCGATGAAATTCGGGTCGAGGTGTGCAACGGTCGTGCCGCATTCCGGACTCGCGGCAACGCCGTCATCCCGGACGGCCGAAGGCGAAGGAACCTGCATTCCATGCGGCCCGAGCGCCACGCCCAGACGCCGAAGGCGTCGGCTCACCGGCATCGGTCGAAGGTGAGCAGGGTCGAACCCTGACCCGCCACCGGGGTCGAACTCGTTCGCCGGGTCAGGTTCTGGTCCGCTGGTGCTCGGAAGAGAGTCTCGTCGCGCCTCAGCCTGATCTGGCCGATAATTCCCCGTTTACCGCCAGACCGGAGGCAGCGTGGCCACGATCGAGTTCACGGGGAACTACGAGGACCTCTCCACCGACAAGGGCTACCAGTTCAAGTTCTTCTGCGAGAAGTGCGGCAACGGCTACATGTCGAGCTTCAAGCCGTCGAAGCTCGGCATGGCGACCTCGGCCCTCCAGGCCGCCGGGAACATCTTCGGCGGCCTACTCGGGCGGGCCGCGCACGGCGCCTACGAGGTGCAGCGGGCCGTCGGAGGCCCCGCGCACGACGCCGCGCTGAAGGAGGCCGTCGCGGAGATCCGCCCGCTCTTCGTCCACTGCACGCGGTGCGGCCAGTGGGTCTGCGGCCCAGCCTGCTTCAACAAGAAGGCCGGGCTCTGCGAGGGCTGCGCGCCCGACCTCGACGAGGAGATGGCCGCCGCGCAGGCCGAAGCCGCTCGCGAGCAGGTGCAGCAGAAGGCCCGCGAGGTCGACTGGATGAAGCAGCGCGACGTCGCGACCGTGACCGGCGCCGTATGCCCTCACTGCGGTGCGAAGACGCAGGGCGGCAAGTTCTGCGGCGACTGCGGGAAGCCGCTCGCGGTGCGGCGGAAGTGCGTCACCTGCGGCACCGAGGCAGACGGGAATCCGAAGTTCTGCCCCGAGTGCGGCGGTCGTTTCTCCTGACGCGGGACGCGCCGTGAACGGCGTCGAGGAGACCCGGCGCGCCCTCTGCGCGTTCGAGACCGACGGCCTCGACGGGGTCCCCGCGCGAGGCGAGGGAGAGGCGCGGATCGACGACGAGGGCGTCTCTGTCGGCGGCGTCCGGGTCGAGTTCCTCGACGTCGACTCCTTCGCGGACGAGCGCCGCGTCCTGACGCTCGGCCTCCATCCCGCGGGGGCACTCCGGATTTCGATGCTCGCCCGGAGGCACGAGACGTTCGCAATGGCGCTCGGCGAGGCTCGCGACGCCGCGCGCGTCCGGGGCCTTCTCGCCCACGGCCTCGGCGTTCCAGAGTCGTTCGACGGCGCCCTCCTCGAGCCCGGTCCGGCCCGCGACGCCCGCCTGCTCGTCTGGCCGACGCACGTCGCCGTCGTCCCGGCCGGCGCCGACCCGTTCCAGGTGTCGCTCGGCGGCGTGACGGACGTGAGGTTCACCGAGGGCACCTGGGAAGTCCTCCTCGACGCCCCGGGCGGCCCTTTCCACTTCGGCCGCCTCGCCCGCCGCACGGACGCCTTCGCCCGCGCCGTCCGCGCCGCGCGCGCGGCGATGCTGGAGCGCTGCGCGAACGCTTCGGGAACCCGGCTCTTCGCCGACGGGCGCGCCGTCGCCGCCTCCGCCCTCGGACGCGACTTCGAGCGGCTCCTCGAGGCGTGGAGCGCCCCCGAACGGCTCGCAGGGGCCCGGGAGATCGTCCGGCGCGCCGGGCGCGAGGCGTCGTCGATCGGCCTCGCCGAGCTGCTCGACCCGGACGAGGAGGGGCTCGCGGCGAAGGCAGAGCTCCCGGAGAACACGGCGGCCTTCCTCCTCGCCGTGGTCCGGGGCCGCGTCGTCCTCGAGCTCCTGTCGGGCCCCTCCGCCGCGACCTACGTCTTCCGCGGGTCGCGCGAGGAGATCGGGGCCGACCTCGCGACGCTCCACTTCCGAAGGCGCGGCCTCTCCCTCACGCGGGCCGAGGAGAACGGCCCCGAAGGCCGCCCCTACCGGCTCGCGCTCCGGCGGCTCGAGCCTCTGAAGAGGCTTCGCGCAGCGACTCTCGCGCGCGTCGTCCACGACGCGCGGTGGCCGCAGGGCTTCGCGAAGGCCCTCGACGCGACCTGAAGGGGGCCGCCTGCGGCGGCTCTCTCCCGCGCGGCGCGGCTCCGCAATCGGCGCGCTCCTCGCGGAGGCGCCCTCACCCGGGTACGCGGACCGACCGACGGAATGCGCCCGACTCTCCGCTGCTAGTCTGGGTGCCGGACCTGCGCCGTGAGACCCGTCCGCCGATTCGTTCCGAGCTTTCTCCCGCCGCTCGCCGTCGCCGCCGTCGTCTTTGCCGGCGGCTGCGGACGGGGGCGGTTCGAGCCCTCTCCCGCCCCGCTCCCGGGCGGCGAGGTCTGGACGGAGCACCTCTCCCGCGACCTCGCACCTTTCTGGATGCGGCCGGAGGCGCTCGGCTCCCCCGTCGGCGCCTTCCCGACGTTTCGCTGCGACGACGGGAGGCTCGTCGACGCCGACCTGCCCTGCGGGGAGATGCTCGTCGCGGGGCCCTGGGTCTCCTCCCGCCTCGGCGTCGAGTACACGCGGATGCGCTCGCGCCAGACGTTCTTCTACGGCGTCGCGTTTCACCTGACGGGCGAGGAGCGATACCTCTCCCTCGCGAAGGCGGGCGTCGACCACCTCCGCGCGCACGCGCTCGACCGGGCGGAGCGGAGCGCCGTGTCGTGGTGGAGGGACGGCGTCGCCGGACCGTCCGTCCCGGCGCGCAGCTCGCAGGACCTCGCCTACGCGAACCTCGGACTCGCGTTCTGGGCCTACCTGACGCGCGACCCGGACGTCCTCGCCGACGCGCTCCTCCTCTACGACGGGATCTTCGACCGCTACGACGACCCGGAGCGCGGCCTCCTCCGCTGGGCGGCGGGGGGCGTCGGCGGCGAGACGGCGCGCGCCGAGCTCGTCGCACAGCTCGACCAGGTGAACGCCTACGCCCTCCTCCTCGCCTCGTTCGCCCCCGAGCCGCACCGCTCGCGCCTCCGCGCCGACCTCGCGCGGGTCGCGCGAATCCTGATCGACCGCTTCTGGAGCGAGGAGCTCGGTCTCTTCCACGGCTCGCTCCACGACCCCGTCGAGCGTGGTCCCGGCGCCCGCCACACCGACTTCGGCCACACGGTCAAGGCGCTCTGGATGATCGAGCGGACCGGCGCGCTCCTTGGCGACGAGGCGCTTTCCGCCTGGGCTCGTGAGAGGCTCCCCGGCCTCCTCGAGAGGGCGTACCTGCCCCGTTACGGATGCTGGGCCACCGGACTCCGACACGACGGCTCCCTCGACGCGAGTGTCACCTGGTGGACCGCGGCCGAGCTCGATCAGGCCGCCGCGACGCTCGCGCTCACGAACAGGCGATACACCGGCTACCTCGAGAAGACCTGGAGCTGCTGGCTCGAGCGGCTCGTCGACCGCGAGGACGGCGAGGTCTGGAGCTGGGTCGACCTCGACCGTCCCGAGCGCCGCGGCGCCAAGCAGCACCTCTGGAAGAACGGCTACCACTCGGCCGAGCACGCGCTCGTCTCCTATCTCGTCGCGCAGGAGCTCCACGGACGGCCGGCGACTCTCTACTTCGCCCCCGCCGAGGGCATGACGCCCGTGGAGCTCCGGCCCTACTTCTTCTCCGCAGACGCCACCACCGGTCCGGAGCGGCCCCTCGCGTCGCTCCCCGGCCGGCGGTCGATCGCCGTCTCCTTCCGGGGCCTGCGATGACCCGGGCCGCGGAATGCGAACATCCCGCGGTGACCTCCGACGCGCACCGCCTCTCCGCACGGATCTCCGACGCCACGCTCGCCTTCCAGGACGTCCTGACGATCTATCTCGGCGAGCGCCTCGGCCTGTACGACGCCCTCGCGCGACACGGCCCCTCGACCGCCGCGGAGCTCGCCGGGAGGACGGGGACGCACGAGCGATACGTGAGGGAATGGCTCGAGCAGCAGGCGGCCGCCGAGCTCCTCGGCTGCACGGACCCCGCGGCGCCGCCCCGGGAGCGCCGCTTCTTCCTTCCCCCCGCTTCCGCCGAGGTCCTCGTGGACCGCGAGAGCCTCCTCTGGTCCGCCGCCCGGCCGCGCAGCCTCGTCGCGCTTTCGCAGAAACTTCCGGCGCTGCTGGAGGCGTTCCGGAGCGGCCGGGGAATCGCCGACGGCACGGAAGACGCGCGGACGGCGCAGGGCGACCTGGGGCGCGCCGCGTTCCTCCGGCAGCTCGCGACGGAGTGGCTCCCGGCGATTCCCGACGTCGACGCCCGCCTTCGGGCCGAGCC